>CALUVN010000005.1 GCA_944324235.1 Candidatus Gastranaerophilales bacterium | reverse complement strand
ACGCTTTCAGCTTTTACGGTCAGCCTTGCAGGAAACCTTGAGCCTGTTTACGGAATTCTTTTTGCAATGCTGTTTTTTAATGAAGCGCACATTCTCACCCCGTCGTTTTATATCGGAATGACGCTTATTTTGTTTTCCGTATTCGGGCAGTCTTACGTCAGAAATAAAGTCCGCAAGTATAAAAAAATCCTTGCTTTAAGTAAAAACTCAAAGAAATAAAACTCCAAAATTTAAAATTCTTAAAATAAAAACCTTCCCTTTTATCAGGAAGGTTTTTATATATGTTCCTAGGTTATTTAGTTGTAAATCTTTCTTGTTAAATCAGCTTTTCTGATTCTTATATTTTCGGGGGTAATTTCGACAAGCTCGTCGTCTGCAATATATTCAAGAGATTCTTCAAGCGACAGAATTTTCGGAGCCTGAAGGGTTACCATAACATCTGCGGTTGCGCTTCTCATATTGGTAAGTTTTTTTGTTTTGCAGATGTTTACGACAATATCCTGCGGTTTGTTGCATTCACCGATAATCATTCCGCGGTAAACTTTTGTTTTCGGTGTTACAAAGAATACCCCTCTGTCTTCAAACTGTGCGAGTGCGTAAGGAATAGCTTCGCCCTCTTCGATTGCGATGATAGAACCGTTACGTTGTCTTGGAATATCGCCCGCATAAGGTCTGTATTCAAGATATGTGTGGTACATTATCCCTTCACCGCGGGTCATTCTTATGAATTCACTGCGAAAACCTATCAATCCTCTTGCAGGAATGTGGAATGCCATTGTTGTTCTGCCTTTGGAATTGTTCATTTCCTGCATTTCTGCTTTGCGGCCTGCCAGTCTTTCAATACAGCTTCCTGCATAATCTTCAGGAACATCAACAATCAGGTTTTCGTAAGGTTCGCATTTTACACCGTCAATCTCTTTATAGATAACTTCCGGTTTTGATACTTGAAATTCGTATCCCTCACGGCGCATTGTTTCAATTAGAATACCAAGGTGGAGTTCGCCTCTTCCTGATACTCTGAAAACATCTGTGCTGTCAGTATCTTCGACACGCAGGCTCACATTTTTTTCAAGTTCGTTGTAAAGTCTTTTTCTTAATTGGCGTGATGTTACAAACTTACCTTCAGTTCCTGCAAACGGGCTGTCATTTACTGAAAAGTTCATCTGCAAAGAAGGTTCATCAACGTGAATCAGCGGAAGCGGATTCGGGTCATTCAACGAACATATAGTCTCGCCGATTTGTATGTCAGAAAATCCTGCAACTCCTACGATATCGCCGGCTGATGCTTCTTCTATTTCTACTCTGCCTAAATCTTTAAATCCGAAAAGTTTTGTAACCTTGCCGCGTTCCTGTGTTCCGTCAGCGTGTACAAGGCAGACTTGTTCCTGTGATTTAATTTTTCCGTTTGCAATTCTTCCGATAACAATTCTTCCGACATATTCATTGTAATCGAGAGTTGTTGCCTGAAATTGCAGAGGTTTTGAAGCATCTCCCGTTGGTGGTTGTATGTTTTCCATAATGCAATCGAGAAGCGGCACCATGTCGACTCTTTCGTCGTTAAGTTCTTTTATTGCAAAACCGTTCAAGCTGCTTGCAAAAATGAACGGAAAATCAATCAAATCTTCTCTATCAGTTAGTTCCGTAAATAAATCAAAAACTTTATCCAGAGCCTTGAGCGGTTCTGCTGCAGGTTTGTCAATTTTATTTATTACAACAATAATTTTTAACCCGAGCTGAAGTGCTTTTGATAACACAAATCTTGTTTGCGGCATCGGACCTTCTGCCGCATCGACAATTAGCAATGCTCCGTCAACCATTCCGAGAACCCGTTCAACTTCTCCGCCGAAGTCTGCGTGCCCCGGGGTATCTACTACATTGATTTTACATCCTTTGTAATTGATAGAAATATTTTTTGAAAGGATTGTAATTCCGCGTTCTTTTTCTAAGTCATTACTGTCTAAAACGCGTTCCTGCACCTGCTGGTTTGCCCTGAATGCACCGGCCTGTTTTAAAAGGCAGTCAACAAGAGTTGTTTTCCCATGGTCAACGTGGGCAATTATTGCAATGTTGCGTATATGTTCGTTTGTATTAGCCATAATTCTTATTTCCCTATATATTTCAGTAGTGTAAATATTACACTTTTAATAGTACATTATAAAAAAATATTTTCAAGTTAAGATTTTATAAAAAAATGCTATAATCAGGCAATTTTCAGAGAGGAAAATTGTTTAAATATATACAAGGGTATTTTATAATAAGGGGAAAATTATGCCTGACGGAATCGGTTATAGCGCATCATGCAGTAATTACTGGTATAACAACGGTGTTAATACCACATTAATCGGTTTAGAAAGTAAATTGTCTTCAAAACGCTTAAGTGCCGCAATTTTTAACGGAATTGCACTTGATACAAAAAGCGGCGGAGCAATGGTGATAGATTTAAAAGCCGGATACAATTATGATAAAAACGGCATAGTCGGTCAGAATTTGCGTATAAGAAACAATTTTTCAGAAGGGGCTGTATCGACTCAATTCAGATATTCGCCATGCACTGTAAATGTTCCTGTTGCTGAAAATACAACAGTATATTTGAACCCGCACGGCGTTGCAAAATATAATTATACTAATAAAGAGTGGGATACAAGCGTCGGTGCATTTCTGGGTGTTACCCAAAATTTTAAAAAAGGCGTCTCTGTTTCATTGGAAGGCCAGCGTTATAATATTCAAGAACCTCATGAAAACGATGGCAACTGGGGTGTGAATTTTATTATATCTAAGAAATTTTAGATGATTTGTCTTCCTGCTGATATGCCCAGGCTGAGTGGTTGTGGATGCTTTCCAGAGCTTCGCATTCTACCTCAAACCAGTTTACAATCGGGTGATTACGCAGTTTTACAACAACATCTCTCAGTACATCTTCCACGAATTTAGGGTTTTCGTATGCTTTTTCAGTTACGAATTTTTCGTCTTCTCGTTTTAAAAGAGGATATACAGGACAGGATGAACAGCTTTCTACAAGCTCTATCAAGTCTTCAATCCATATATGTTCGGTTTCATCGTACGAAACTTTGACTGTAATCAAAGCTCGCTGATTGTGTGCTCCGTGGTCTGAAATCTCTTTAGAGCACGGACAGAGCGTGGTTACAGGAACTTGGACACCTAAAATAAACCGGTAACTGCCATTTTCAAGCTTTCCCTCAAATGTTGATTCATATCCCATAGGGGATGAAAATCCCGTAACAGGTGATTTTTTATCAATAAAATATTTGAATTTAAATTGAAGTTCACCGCTTTGTGCATCAAGTCGTTTAATTATTTTTTCAATACAACCTTTTATATCGACTCCGAGAAGGTTTTTATTTTTCCATTCTGTAAGCACTTCCACAAAACGAGACATATGCGTTCCTTTGTAGTGTCTCGGAAGTGACACATTTACTTTTGCTTTTGCTGAAACAACCTGATTTGAGTTGTTTTTGCGTTGAATAATGAGCGGCAGGTCAAGATGTTTGATTCCTACTTTTTGTATATCAACATTTCTTGTATCGTTTAGTTTTTGAATGTCTTTCATAAATACCTCCGCCGCTTTTCTTTTATCATATCACAAATAAAATGTTTACTTTTTAACGGACTATTTACATTGTGTTTTTATCGTTATACAATTTCAAAAAAAAGAGGGTGCTGGTATGAGTAACGATTGTATTTTTTGTAAAATTATTAGCGGCGATTTCGGTACGGAATTTGTCTATGAAAATGAATATTGCGTGGCTTTTAACGATATAAATCCTAAAGCTCCCGTGCATATTCTTGTAGTTCCTAAGGTTCACGTTGCATCGTTGAATGAACTTGAGGACAAAAATCTTATGGGCGAACTGCTTATGGCTGTCAAGGAAACAGCGAAAAAAGCAGGTTTAAGCGCTTACAGGGTACAGATTAATACAGGTAAAGAAGCAGGTCAGGAAGTTTTTCACCTGCATCTGCACATTCTGGGTAATAAGAAAGGGAATATTTAGATGACTAACGGAATTAAAGATGGTTTTTATAGAGAAATTACGCCCGGCGGTTTCGGGCTCATAATCAAAGCCGGTAAAGTGTTGATTTCCGAGCAGTCTCCGTTTCAAAAAGTTGAAATATTTGAAACAGACAGTCAGCTCGGCAGAGTTTTAACAATTGATGACTTGATGATGACGACAGAAGGTGATGAATATCATTATCATGAAATGATTGCCCATGTCCCTATGATGCATCATAAAGCACCTGAATCAGTTCTTGTAATCGGCGGAGGCGACGGTGGTACAGTTAGAGAAGTTCTTAAACATAAAACTGTAAAACGAGTTGTCCTTTGTGAAATTGACGGTCTTGTTATTGATGCTTGCAAAAAATATCTTCCGACAATTTCTTGCGAGCTTGATAACCCGAAAGTAGAAATTCTTGTTCAGGATGCTATTGAATATATTAAAGATAAAAAGAACGAGTTTGATATAGTACTTATTGACTCAACCGATCCTCTGGGCCCCGGAGAAGGTTTGTTCACGGAAGAATTCTATACAAATGTGAAAAATTCTCTTAAGAAAGGCGGTATTGTTTCTGCTCAATCAGAGTCACCGTTTGTTAACAAAGAAGAAATTAAAAAAATGTATAATCTTTTGAAAAAAGTATTTCCAATTTGTTCAACATTTACGTCAAACATTCCGACATATCCCGGCGGATACTGGGCCTGGGCATTTTGTTCGGAAACTGTTGAACCGCTTTCTTACTTTGCTGACGACAGATGTGATGAAATTACTAAGTCCTGCAAAATTTATAATAAAGAATACCACAACGCTAGATTTGCTCTTCCAAATTATTTGAAAGAATTGCTCTAGCTTGCTGTTGTAAAAAACTACAAACGGATTTCAAATCATTGAAATCCGTTTTTTTATTTCTATTTAATTGATTTAGCAACTTCTGCCGTTATATCATCCCCGCCATATAGTACAAAATTTTTCGGTAATACCAGATTATAGTTCATACTGCGGGCTTTTTCTATAACTATTGTCTTAATATTATTGTCAATTTTGGTAAGTTTACTGTTGTATTCGCTGTCGAGAGTCAATTTTTGTGCGTTAACTTCTTTTCTGTATTTTTCCTCTAATGCGGCAATTTTTGCAGGATCAGTTTCTTTTGCTATTTCTGTTCTGGCTTTTTCTACGGTTTGTTGCATTTGATTGATTTTATTTTCTTGGTCTGTCTTTAATTTTTTAATTTCTTGAGATTTGGATACCAGTTCCTTTATGTCTACAACCGCAACGCGAAAATCGGTCGTATCTGATATCGCGATGTTGTTCAGTGAAAATCCGATTACCATTGCGCTTATAATTGCCAGTGTTATGCCTGCTTTTTTATACATGAAGATACATCCTTTCTTTTGTTTGTACAACAGAGCATACTGCATAAATTTACGAAATCATATTACCTGATTAGGCTATACTTATTTATATGGGTGCTTCTGCTTGTAAGCAAGTTAATTTTATGCTATTATTAATATGTAAAGTAAGTTTTCCATAACTCTTTATCAGCTAAAAAAAAAGGAGAAAATTATGGCTACAAAGGAATTTTTTACAAATTCAGAAGAATTAAAAAAGCTAATGTCAGCTGCTCGTGCAACTATTACTGCACCATTCTTTGGCAATAACGTAGAAGAAATTAAAACAGTTTCAGAAGCGTACAAATTAGCAAAATCAAGTCCGGGAACTATAGAATTAACTGGCATGCCGGTTTATAAACCGGAAAAATTAGGTTTGCCGCAAGGTGCAAATCAGCTTTTATTTAACGATGGTACTGTTGTCGGCCGTTGCGCTGCTGCCAGAAAAATTGTTGGTGAACCAAATTGTGATTTGAAATATTTATTACCAATTATCCGTGAAGCAATTTATGGTACACGCGATAAATTAATGTACAAAACTGAGGTTGTGGTTGGTTTAGATAAAGACTTTATGGTTAAGGCTCACTTAATGATTCCTGAAGGCTTTGAAAATATTATGTATTCTTGGATGTTGAATTTCCAATACATTAATGAAGAATACGCTAATATGTACGCGGATTCAAGAGAATTGCCAGATGGCGATATCTTTGTATTTTCTGATCCTGACTGGACTCACCCTGACTTCCCGTATGGTTTGACTTTCTTTGATCCTGAACATAACTGCGCTTGTATTCTTGGTATGAGATACTTTGGTGAACACAAAAAAGGTACATTGACTCTTGCCTGGGGTTGTGCAGCACGTAACGGATATGCTTCTTGCCACGGCGGTATGAAACGTTATAACCTTGATAACGGTAAATCATTCCAGGTTGCTGTATTTGGGCTCTCTGGATCAGGTAAATCTACTATTACTCACGCTAAACATAATAATAAATACAATATCACAGTTCTTCACGATGATGCATTTGTTATTAATATTCACGATAAATATACTATCGCGCTTGAACCTGCTTATTTTGATAAAACAGCAGATTATCCTATCGGATGCGATGATAACAAATACATTTTAACTCAGCAAAACGCAGGTGCTATACAGCTTGCAGACGGTAAAGTAGTTTCTGTTACTGAAGATATCAGAAACGGTAACGGTCGTGCTGTTAAATCTAAATTGTGGTCACCAAACAGAGTTGACAGAATTGATGAACCTATTAATGCTATTTTCTGGTTAATGAAAGACCCTACAATTCCGCCGGTTCTTAAGTTGTCAGGAGCTTCTTTAGGATCTGCAATGGGTGCAACTCTTGCTACAAAACGTACATCAGCTGAAAGACTTGCTGCAGGTGTTGACCCTAACGCGCTGGTTGTTGAACCTTATGCTAATCCGTTCAGAGTTTATCCGCTTGAAATGGATTACACAAGATTCAAAAAATTAATCGAAGACGGAGTTGATTGCTATATCCTCAATACAGGTGAATTTATGGGTACTAAAGTTCAACCTAAACATACTTTGGGTATTATTGAAGCTATTGTTGAAGGTTCTGCTAAGTTCCATAAATGGGAAAACTTCTCTGATATTGAAATTATGGATATCGACGGATTTGACGCTTCATTCTCTAATAAAGAGTATGCAGCTCAATTCGTTGCACGTATGCAAGATAGAATTAACTTCGTTAAATCAAGAGAAACTGAAAAAGCCGGTATTGATAAATTACCGGCGGATGCACTTACTGCTCTTGAATCTGTTGTTAAAGAAGCAACAGCCCTTGCAGGTGTGTAGTTTAGATTATTTAATTAATAAAAAGCGACTCAAGTCTGTTGACCTGAGTCGTTTTTTTTTGTAGGATATTATTCTTCAACTTTTCTATATAGTTCGCCACCCAGTAGATAAACCGGTTCACTGGTGTATTCTCCGGGGTCAAGTCTTTGCAGATTCGTTACCTCATATACAGGATTGCCGTTTTCATCAAAGCCTGTTTGTTCGTGCAGCTCGGCTTTTCCTGTATCAAAAATTATCGGCTCGTCAAGTGTCATTTCGATGTGTTTAACTGCATCAGCACCTTGCTGAAATAATTTAGTTTCATCGGCAATTGTATTGAAAATTGCTGCCAATTTGGAATTGTTGACAAAGAATTTCGAATTAAGTTCTTTCTTATACTCGGGTAATCTGATTTCTATTCCGTTATCATTCCGTCCGATTTCATTTGCTCTTTCAACAAGCGCATTCATAAGTTGTTCGCCGTATTTTTTGCGTTGTGCTGGATCTGCATCTCCTAAGAATGATTCAAAGAAGCTTTCTCCGTATTCTTTGCCGCAGGTTCTGTCCCATTCTTCTATTACTTCAAGAATATTATCTTTGTTAATGCGATTTAAAGTTTTTTCAAATAATTCATCATCTGTTCCGAGTCCATCAATTGATTTATATAATTGGCTGACTATGTTGTTGGCAACTTTTTTGATTTGCTCCCGCCGTTGGGCTGCAAGTTGTTCTTCCTTAGATATATATATAGTATCATTTACAACTTTATCAACATAAATGGTATCATATTCAATTACTGGTGTTTTCGTAGTATCTGCGGCTACAGGTTTTTCGCCGGACTTTTTAGATTCTGTTATTACCGAGTTAATTCTCTCTTCAGAGTGTCGAGTCACAGTGCTATTTTGTGTGTTCTGTGTCGACGTCGTGATAGGATCAATTCTCTCACCTGACATAAGTGCTCCTTTCTTAATTTGTGCATCACTACATGTTTTAATATGTGTTATATCTTATGTATATATAAATGCGAGGCTAAATTAAAAATTGCTTGTAATGAACATTGAAGCTTATGGAGATTAGTCAGAAACGCTTATTATATAAGTACTAACATTTATTGTAACAATTTATTAAGTGTATATTAAAAAGCCTATCTTAACTATTAAGACAGGCTTTTTATAATTTATTTGAATTATTTTAACTATTCAATTTCGATAACGCCAACAGGGCAAGAATCAGCTGCTTCTTTTACACAATCCATATTATCAGCAACTGCTGCTTGATTAACTGTAGCTACATCTTCAACTTTAAATACAGCATCGCAAATTGATTCGCAAGCGCCGCATGCAATGCAACCATCATTAATTTTTACTGCCATTTCATTTCTCCTTATTTTTGTCTACTTAGTGAAAATAAATTTCACACGCTGATTATATAACAAACATTTTAAAATATCCAGTCTTTTGTGAAGTTTGATATATTGTCAAACCCAACAAGAGTTCCGAGAGCTTTCGGCTGAATATTCTTATGGTACATTAAAAGAAAAACTTTTTCTCTGGTATGGTCGGTACCCTCGACTGTCGGATCGCAGCCATGGTCTGCTGTGACTATGAGTAAATCGTCTTCGTTTAGCGACTTCAGAATCTCTGCCATATATCGGTCAATTTCTTCGAGTGCCATACCGTAACCTCTGGCGTCGTTTCTGTGTCCGAATAACATGTCAGTATCAACCAGATTAGTGAAAATTATATCAAAATCAGCGTATTTTTTATTATGTTCGTATGCGATATCATCAAGCGGAAGCTCGTTGCGAATGGCTTTGAGGGTTAATTCAAGCCCTTCTTTGTTAGAGCCTGTATGGACAGCATGCGTAATACCTGATTTTGAGAATATATCTTCAATTTTTCCTATACCGATGACTCTGCCTCCTCTGTCTTTTACGTCATTAAGGAGTGTGTGTTTCGGCTTCATTGAGTAATCCCGTCTGTCTTTTGATATTCTGGTCGGTTTGCCGTCAATAATTTTATAAGGTCTGGCAATTACGCGTGACACATTGTAATCGCCTTCATCAAGAATTTTTCTGGCAATTTCGCACCATTTATAAAGTGTTGCCAGCGGAATCATATCCGTATCCAGTGCTATTTGGAAAACGCTGTCAGCAGAAGTGTACACTATTGGAAATTTTGTTGCGTGGTGTTCATCATTTAATTTCTCGATAATCGCAGTGCCGCTTGCCGGACAATTTGCCAGTACTCCGCCGCAGCCTGTTTCTTTTACAAATTTTTCTATCAATTCATCGGGAAATCCGTCCGGAAATGTTGCAAATGGCTTTTCTAAAACCTGTCCCATAATTTCCCAGTGTCCTGTTGTTGTATCTTTGCCTTTGGATTTTTCAATTAGAGTACCGTATTGTCCAATAGGATTTGGTACATCTTCAATTCCTTTAAAATTTTGAATTTTGCCCAAACCTAATCTGGCTAAATTCGGTAAATTTAACCCATTATTATATTCACAGACATTTCGTAAAGTATTACATTCCGGAATATCTTTGTATTCGCGGCAATCATCCATTGCGCCTATTCCGCAAGAATCTATTACTATAATTACAGCTCTTTTCACTTTATAATTCCTTCTAAATAGTACCCCTCATCCAAAATACTATCATAAAAAATATTATTGAACTACATTCATAACAGCATATGCATTAAAATCTACAGAGCCGTATTCAATGATAATCTGATTATCATTAATTGAGTCCAGTTTTACAAAATTTACAGCATTTTCACCAAAATCGTCATTTGTTTCTTTAGCAGGAATTTCCGCAATAAGATAATGTGCTTGATATAATTTTAATGTTACTTTGCCGTCTTTTTTTGAACCTTCTACCTGATAGTGTCCCATTGGAAGTTGAATATCAGGTGTCAGTTTTAGTACTACCGGAATGCTTAAAATCGGCAATTCTGCAGGCATTTTTGTCAGAAATTCTGTTTCATTACCCTGATGAATGTTTTCACCTTTCATCTTTTTGGTTTTATTTTTTTTCTCTTCAAGTCTTTTTACAGTTTCTTCAAATTCTTTGTCTGAAACAGGTTTCTGACCGTAGACATTTTGATCGCCAAAATAGTCCCACATATCTTCTGCTTCAGCAAAAACGCTTTGCTGCGGCATTATGATTAAAATAAATAATAACAGCATCAATATTTTCTTCATATACTTATCATAATGTTTTTATGAGAAAAGTAAACATACATTTACTGTAGGCAAAATAAAATCGCCACAGCGAGATTTGGTGACGATTAAATAAACACATAACGAGATAATTTCACACGAGAAACTTACTTTCTAACCTATATAGCAGGATAGAATTTCCTGTCCCAATGCAGACGTTCTGATTTTTTTCAATGCTCTCAGTTCGGTCTGTCTTATACACTCTTTTGTTACACCGTAAATATTTCCGATTTCCTCTAGAGTGTGTCTGGTTGTATCCCCCAGCCCGTAACGCATTTTGACAACTTCTTGCTCTCTTTCTTTAAGGGTTGAAACTACCATTTCAATATCATTTTTTAAGCTGTCATATTCTACTGCATCCGTGACTGAGGCTCTGGTGTCCTCTAAAATATCGGCTACATTGAGCTCGTCTCCGTTTGCTCGTTCAATGCCGCTTTCGATTGAGATAGTTTTCGTGTAAGCAGAAAGAAAAGTTTCAATTTTATCAGCGGAAACATCCATTTTTTTAGCGACATCAGAATTTTTGACTTGACATCCATACTGCTTCTCCATTTCTGATTTTACTTTCGAGAACTTAGAGAGAGTTTCCTGAATGTATACAGGAATTTTCATGCAGTGTGATTGTTCTGAAATTGCCTTGAACATTGACTGTTTAATCCACCAGCCTGCGTAAGTAGAAAATTTGTAACCTAACTTGTAGTTGAATTTTTCGGCAGCAATCATCAAACCAAGATTACCTTCTTGAATCAAATCAATTAGCGGCAGTGCTGACATGTGGATTGCTTTTTTAGAAATAGTTACTACCAGTTTTAAGTTTGCCTGTATCAGACGTTTTTTTGCTTCTTCATCTCCTTCTTTTGCAAGTTTTGCTACGGCTTTTTCTTCTTCCGCGCTGAGAGAAGGGTAATTTGCTATTTCGCGTAAATATGCGGTCAGTACACTATCGTTGGCGTCCGTTAGTACCTCGTACTTTGACGGATTTGATTTTGTTGATGCCTTTTTCATTTTAATCGGGGCATTTTTTTCCATAAATCTTAAACTCCTTCTATTACTTACACGTTTTTTTTCTTTTTGAGCATTACAACATCAGCCTGTTTGGTCTGCCGCTGCAGCTCAGACTTAATTTACCATTCTCAGACTCTCTCATCTAAAAATAGTTTTTAAGTGGGGACTTATACAAAACAGATATATACATAGTATATACTATAATATATACTTTTTCAAGTGTTTGTAACTAAATATTAAGAAATATTAATTTTAAAAATACGAAAATTTAGTGTATAATCAAGACTATAAGGGAGTAAAAGACATGAAAATAAATTTTAAATTTAGTAAGAAAATCATCATATCAATTCTGTCAGTTTTGATATTACTTGGTGGGGTTGCGGCAACATATTCTTATGCAGGCGGATTAATGGATAAGAAAAAAGTTCCGTCAGATTATAAAATCGGGATAAGCTATAATGATGCTTTAAAAAGTGACAAGCCGGTTATTGCATTGTTTTATGTTGACTGGTGCGGTTATTGTATGAGATTTATGCCAAAATACAAGACCATCGAAAAAATTTACAAAGACAAATACAACATAGTTATGATAAATGCTGAAAATCCTGAAATGAAAAAAGTCGTTGAAGATGCCGCATTAACCGGTTATCCTACAATGTACATTCTGGATCCGAAATATGATAACAAAATTCATATTACAAACGGCATCTATGGTGATTTAATGAAATTACGCGTAGAGTTCGACAGATACTTAAGAATCAGGAATTTGTTGGATAAAAATTCTTAATATTTCTTAATATTTTAAGCAAAACTAGCAATTTTTTGGAATGAGATGACTTTATATAAATATAAAGCTCTCTCTTCTTATTTAAACGGATAGGCCTTGAATACCAAGGTCTTTTTTTTTGCCTTAAAACGCTTGCAGCAGACTTGTTTTATCTTTTGGAAATTAATATTGTATTTAAAATGTAAAGAAATGTTAATAAAATAATTGAATTCAGGCAATTTGTATTCAGAAAAAGTTTTTATATAAGTAAGGTAGGTAGAAAATTCAATTTTGGAGGTTAGGTTATGACAGTTAGTGCTGTAACATCAATTCCAAGGGAAGCATACAACCCGTTTGCATCAGCATCGACATCAGCACATACAGGAATGAATCATTCAATATGGGAAATGGAAGTTCCGTATAATATGTCAGGCTTTGGTTTTGACCTTGGCGGAGGCCATGGATTTGATTCATTCGGATTTATGGGAATGCCGAGCTTTATGGGTGGATTCGGAGCTTTCCCGCTGTTTGGAGGAATGGGCGGTAACTATCAAAATTACTGGGATATGATGAATGAGTACAATCAGGCATTCACAAATAACCAGATTAAAAATAATGAACGTCAGAGAAACACTGAACTGCAGTATAACGCTCCGTACGAAGATGTAAAATTAAAAATGAGTGAACTTAGAGAAAAAGTTCAAACAAATAACCAGGATCAAATTCTCGGTGCGTACAATGAGTTTAAAGATGCAGTCAAGGCAATGTACGGCGGAACAGATGAACAGGTTTCAGCCCGTGCAAGAACAATTTATGAACAAGCCTATGATGTATCTTTGACTGAAGATATAAGAAATAACGGAAAAGGTGCTTTTGAACAGGCATTTTTGCAAAGTACATCAGGCGGAATAGGTGTTGATGATACTTCAGCAGAATACAATGTATCTCAAATTACAGGTCAGCCGACAGGCAGAGCCCAAAGAGATAAGAAAATTGCAGGTCACGCAATGGGCGGTACAATTCCGGGCGGTGTATTCGGTGCTCTTGGCGGCGGAATTATCGGAAGTTTCTTCAAAAAGACAGTTCAAAATCCGCAAAATGCAGCTCAAATGCTCCAAAAAAGCAAAGCTAAGCCGCTTGCAATAGCGGGTGCAATAATCGGTGCTGTGGCAGGTTCAATTTATGCTGCAGAAGTCGGTTCTAAAAAATATAAATAATAAATTGTGTGTGTAAATCGTGTGAAATGTGTGTGTATGGAATGTAAAAAAAGGCTGATATTTTATCAGCCTTTTCTTTTTAGTATTTTGATTTATGCAATGAGGTATGCCGTAAAATTATAAATAATTAAAAATAAATTAATAAACATAGGAGAGCAAAATTTTTGAGTTAAAATGTAATTATGGTTAGATAATAAAAGGAAAAAAACATGTGGGATTACTCTGAAACAGTAATGGATCACTACAGAAACCCCAGAAATGTCGGAAAAATTGACGACGCTGATGCAATAGGTATTGCAGGTTCTCTGTCTTGCGGTGACCAGTTAAAAATATATTTAAAAATAAAGGATGGCATTGTAACAGATGCAAAATTCCAAACTTTCGGCTGCGGCTCTGCTGTTGCAAGCTCAAGCATACTTACGGAAATGATTATCGGAAAAACTGTCGACGAAGTGAAGAAAATCACTAACAAAGATATCGCGGACAAACTCGGCGGACTTCCTCCTGAAAAAATGCACTGCTCTGTTATGGGTTACGAAGCTCTCGAAGATGCCCTGAAAAATTACGGACATGATGATATGGTTGATTTGGATGATTTGAGAGAAGAGCCGGTTAAAGAAAAGATTGTCTGCACCTGCTTTAATGTTACGGAAAATCTTATCTGGGATGCTATTAAACAAAACGGACTTAAAACCGTCGAAGAGATTACAAACTATACAAAAGCAGGCGGTGCTTGCGGCAAATGTAAAGCATTAATTCAAGATATAATTGATACTTATTATCACAAGGAAGAAAAACCTGTGCAAATGACTGCCGCACAAAAAATTATAAGAATTAATAACATTATCGAAAAAACAATTTCACCGGAACTTCAAAAAGACGGCGGGGACATTACTCTCGTTGATATTGAAGGAAATAAGGTTATGGTGAAACTGCGCGGTAAGTGCTCCGGCTGCAAAAATTCAATTCATACCCTCAAATCCTTTGTAGAAACTACCTTAAAGGATACTGTTGATAAAAATATTGAAGTTGTAGAGGTGGAATAATGGATAAAAAACTTATATATCTTGACAACAACGCAACTACAAAGGTTGACGATAAAGTTTTTGAAGCTATGCTTCCTTACTTCAAAGAAGAATACGGAAATCCTTCGAGTATATATGAGTTTGCCAAAAAGGCAAACTATGCAGTAAAAGAGGCTCGCGGACAGATTAAAGATTTTCTTAACGCAGAAAACGAGAAAGAAATAATCTTTACCTCCTGCGGTTCTGAAAGTGCTAACACTGCGATAAAAGGGGTTTTGGAAGTAAATAAAAATAAACGTCATATTATAACAACAAAAGTAGAGCACCCGTGTGTGTTAAATTTGTATAATACACTTGAAAAACAAGGGTACAATGTTGACTATATTGATGTGAATTCCAACGGTGAGCTTAATCTTGAACAATTGGAAGCAGCTATTAATTATGATACGGCTCTTGTTTCTGTTATGTATGCAAACAACGAGACGGGGGTAATTTATCCGATTGAAAAGATTTCTGAAATTATTAAATCCAAAAACAAAGAAACAAAATTCTTTGTTGATGCTGTACAGGCAGCAGGAAAGATTCCTATTGATGTTCAGGCTCTCGGTGTTGATATGCTTGGTATTTCCGGACATAAATTCCACGCGCCAAAGGGTGTCGGGGCTCTGTATGTAAATTCCAAAACTATGATAACTCCGCTCATTGTCGGCGGACATCAGGAACGCGGCAAACGTGCAGGTACAGAAAATGTTCCGTATATTGTAGGACTCGGTCAGGCTGCTATGGAAGCTCAGGATAATCTTAAATATGAAATGACTGAGGTTAAACGTCTCAGAGATAAGCTTGAAACTAATATTTTGAAAAATATATTTAATGCAAGACTTAATACAAAAGTGACAAACAGAGTTCCTAATACTGCGAACATCGGATTTGAATATATTGAAGGCGAGCTTATACTGTTGCACCTCAGCGATTTGGGTATATGTGCAAGTTCGGGAAGTGCCTGCACCTCAGGTTCTCTTGAACCAAGCCATGTTCTTCGGGCTATGAATGTTCCATTTACAGCGATACATGGCAGTATAAGATTCTCTTTAAGCAAATACACCACAGAAAAAGAAGTTGATTACGTATGTGATGTATTGCCGGGAATTATTGATAAATTGCGTAATTTGTCACCGTTTCAGGATGAACTCGAAGCTTTGAAAAAAATGAAAGCTGCCGTTAACGGTTAGACTTTAGTCCTATGTTTTTTATAAAATAAGCACAAATACTTACAGATTTGTGCTTATTTTGTTATGTTGCTAAATAACAATTCCGTAGAATAGTTTTTGATAATTTTCAAATTTATTCTATAGCAAAGGAGTTGTTATGAATAAATTAATTGTAATATCAGCAATAGTATTATGTTTTAATATCCAGTATGCTTACGCCCAAAACAGTACACTTGATAAAATCGAAGATTCGCTGTACGGATTTCAATACACAGGGCAGAGCGATACCGAACGCCTGAACAGAATTGAAGAATCTGTATACGGACAGGTGAACGGTGGCAATACTGCCCAGCGTATTGCAAAACTGGAAAAGGATATGTCTGCAAATTTAATCGGACAGGAAATAGCCCCTGTTGAAGATACTTTTGCCGAATCAGACGAAGTGGTTGAAGAAATGGCTGCGCACGGTGCCAATATCAATTATCCGGCTGTTAATGAACTTGAGCAGCATGTTTTTAAACAGGAATTCAGAGACAAAGACCTGAAAGAAAGGCTTGCAGCATTGGAGCAGAAAACATTCGGTAAAACTTATTCCGATGATTTCAGCACAAGAGTGGACAGGCTGAAGGCAGAGATTAAGCCTCGTTCGCTTATGGATAATGCTATTGCACAATCTTCAAATGATTATTATGACGATGAAGTTGTACATTTGGACGAAAATTACAAATTATCTGAGTACAACCCTCCGTCAAAATTTAGTTACGAGGATTACAACGCAAGAAATAATACGTTCCCTTTTGCTCGCAGCAGCCGAAAGATGAATCTTTCCGCAATGGAAAATGCTGTTTTAAGCCGCTCTTATCCAAACGATAGTACTGATACCAGATTATCAAGGCTTGAGTCGCAAATGTTCGGTACTATTTTTAGCAGCGATGAGCAGGAAGAACGCCTGAAACGGCTTTCCAGTGCTTATAAAGCCCAAAAAACCGCTACTCGGTATGACTCAAACAAGTTTTCACAAAATATGGCAACAGCCATGCAAATAGGTACAATTTTGCTTATGGTGCTGGCATGTATCCTTTAATCAGGTTTTAAAAGCGGAAAAGCTTTTTCAACCCTTCTTTTGCATTGTCAAATTGTTCTTTGACATCATCAACAATTGCATCTTTAGTTTCAGTTAATTGGTTTTTAACGTCAGTTGCGGTTTGTTTGATGTCAACTGTATTGAGTGCGGACGTGTCGCCTTTGGCAAGCCATTTGAAAGACTTAACCGATGATGAGCTGTCTATACCTCCGTTGAATTCAACTTTAAAATCTTTATAATTTTCATCTGCTATTGTTAAAGGCGGAATCATTGCAACATTTTCAGTTTCAGGATTAGTTGTCATCGCTCTGATTATTGAAGATGTCAGCATTCCGAATTTTGGAAGGTACGATGTAAGTTTATCGACAGAAAGTTCTCCGAGAGGTCCTAGGAGTGCTACAACATTTGAAGCAAGTCTTCCAAGTATAATCACGTTAGTCGTTCCGTTTAAAAGATTATATCTTCCGTGAACATAGTATGACGTATATGGACCATTTACTGTTATTGAAGAAATATCTGCCCAGCCGTTTTTAAAGGTCATTTCGCCTTTTATACTTTCAAATTTTGCAGTTTGTTTGATTGTTTCGCTGCGGCTTGCAGATTCAACGGCACCGGATAAAACTTTGTTTGAGGTAACGTTTTGAGCTCCGATAAAAGTATCAAAACGTCCGATATTTCCGAAAGTACCGTTGCCGACATTGAAAGTTAAATTTCCGGTCAGCGATTTCATCATTTCTTCGTAATCCAGTAGCAAAAGTACGAGTTTTGCATTGAAATCAAGGTTGCCGCTGAGTGCATTTTTAATACCTGCAGCACCTTGTATTGCTTTTTCTGCATCCAGAGCTTTTCCGGTGATATCAAGAGCCGTTTTACCGCTTAAGATGCTGTAGGCAAGTGCTCCATTGATTGTGCCGTCAAATGCATCACCTGTTATATTTTTCAGATAGAATATATCATAATTTTTTAATCCGAAGTCCGCAGCAAGGTTTTCCGCAATAATGCCGCCTGATTTCAGTTTTTTCATTGTGCCGTATCCTGAAAGTATAGGGCCGTTAATATCAGTTACAAGGTCTTCAGCCGTGAAGTCCATATCAGGTATGTTTATTACAGGAATTACAACATCGCCTTTCAGTATAGGATTGTTTAACGTTCCTAAAAGTTGTAAATCTCCTTTTGCACTAAATTTAGAGCCGGTAAATCCTGGAATATTTGATGTAATTAATTTAGGCAGCTGGATATTAAGATTCAATTTTGGCTCGGATGAAATATGAGAGATGTTTCCGGCAACAGTAAGAACAGGAGTGCTTAAACTGTCCGCAAATATGCCGGTTTCCATAAGTTTAATATTATCATCGGCAATTCGGAGCAGGGAATTTATGACGGTATTTTTCCCTTTTAATGCATCAACGTCAAGGATAGCTGCATAATTTTGCGGTGTTGCCGTCATCTTTAAGCTGATATCCTGAACTTTTGAGTTTCCGGATACTACAAGAGATATCGGAATGCTGCCTGCTGCCGGAATATCTTTTTTTATATCTGCAGGGAAAAAGTTTTTAATATCATTTGATACAAAATTTCCTGAGCCGGTGATATTCATTGCCAGCTTATTGGTCATATAGTCCGTTATTGTGCCTGAAAAATTCATTGATGAATTGTTCAAAAGTATGTATGTAGTTAATATATTAATATTATCAGCATCAATTTCAATTTTTGAATCACTCATGCTGATAACTGCAAGAGGATTAACTATTCTGAGTCCGTTAATATTAATCAGCCCTTCAAATGAATTGCCGTTTGAAAGAATGGACAGATTCGTTTTAGGAAGTTGTAAGGTTGTTGCAGAAGGTGTATTTAGTATTTCAAGATTACTCAGGTTTACATCTGCAACCGGAATTAGTTTGTTTAATTTACCGCTCAGTGATGCATCTACTGAAATAAGACCGCTTTTTATCTGATTATCTTTAAGCAGTCCTGTTTGTCCTGCCAGTGCCACAAGTGATTTGAATAATATATCGGATGCGGTCAGATGCATATCTACAGTTGAATCGTTTTTCACAGTTCCGAATATTTTCAGCGGATGTCCTGCAACGCTGAAACCTGCATTTTTTACGTTCAACATATTATCTGATAAATCTACATCTGCAAATATATTTTCAATTGAAATATTGTAATCATTAAATTTGATAAATGCAGGTGTTGTTTCTGAAATATTTATATGTCCGTCTGAAAGAACGGATTTCATATCAGATTTAATCCTGAAATCCGCATTAAATATTCCGTCTGCTGATATTGAGTTTAAGCTTGCAATATTGAAGGACTCAAGAACGTGGTTAAACAATGCCAGCAGGTGGGCAAAATTTAAATTTGACTTGCATTGTAAATCAACAAGAGGTTTTCGTCCGTAGTTTATATTGCCGCTGAATTCTGTTTTTTCTTCCTCTCTGACATACAAATTTGAGTCTGCAACTATGTCTTTATTCTTAAATTTAAGGTGTAAATGACCTTTAGGGAGCATTTTACGTCTTGTTGTTAATGTAAAATTATCTACATTAAATATTCCGTTAAGTTTTACATTGTCTGGTGCTCCATTAATATCAAGATGTGCTGTAATATCTGATGTAAAATTTAATTTTGAAAGCCCGTCTATAATATCTATTATATTAAGTGCGGAAACAGTTTTGGAATTTGTTGTATTTGCTGTTGAAACTTCAGCAATAGACGTTTCTGCCGGAGAAGTCACAAGCATATCGTTTAAGTCGATGTCTGGCATGATTTTATTGAAGATATCTATGTCATAAGTTATCTGTTTTCTGTCCAGAAATCTTATTTCGCCGTTTGTGCTCAGTTTTATTTTTTTGTTTAAAATAAAATCTTTTATCGTAAATTTTTCTCCGGAAATTAAACATTCTTTTGAATTATCTGTATTTACAATTTTAAAATTATACTCATTTATTTTAATGTCAGGAAGCTTATTTGAAAGCTTAAGCCCGAACGGCAAAAGCTGTGCGTTTTGTGTCGTATTATTATCAGTATCTGAAGATTGTGAGTTTAGCTCTGAAAGAAAGTCTTCAATCTGAAATTTACCGTCAGCATTAACATTCAGTGTTATATTTAGCGAGTTTGCAGATACAGAGTCTGCTTCAATGCGTTTTATAATGAGCGGCAGCAGTGAAAGTTTAAATTTTACTTTGTTTGCTGCGACAAGTTCTTCGCCTGTCGGAAATTTTACGTTTATAGAATCTGCTTTAATACCTGCTGTGAGTTTTGGAGTAGTAACTATACCTATTTTTTTCAATGTTAGGTTCAGGCCTACAGAATCTTTTACAAGTTTGGATATTTCATCGCAATATGTATTTATAAACGGGTTTACTATAAAAGGTGTAATTAAAAACAGTAAATATATACATCCCAGTATAGAACCTGTAATTACAGAAACTTTTTTCAAAGCTTTTTTATTCATTTTCACACATCCTCTATTACCGTATATATTTTATCATAAATTTATCAATATGTTAAGATAGCCTTTCAGGATAACAGTTCCACTTGATAGCTTCATTTTTTCGAAACCATGTCAGCTGCCGTTTTGCGTAGCGTCGGGTATTCTGTTTCAACAGATTAAGAGCATCGTCAAGTGTCGATTTCCCGTCAAGATACGAAATAATTTCCTGATACCCTATTGTGTACAAAAGATTGTTAATCCTGCCGTGCTTTTCCAGAAGCTTTTTTGTTTCTTCTATAAGTCCGGCTTCAATCATCATATCGACGCGTTTATTAATTCGTTCGTACAGGATATCTCTTGGGAAATTGCAGCCGTGCCATTCAACATCATATTCAGGATTTGATACACCTCTGGTTTCGTTAATTTTTTTGCCTGTTTTTTTTATTATTTCAATATGTCTGATAAGTTTTTTTTTGTCGTTTTGATAAATTTTTTCGGCTGCGTCTCTATCTAGTTTTCTTAGTATATCGTGCAGTTCTTCGCTAGTTAGTTGCGATAATTCTTTTCTTAATTCATAATCCGGCGGAACTTGCGGCAGGTCATAACTTTCAAGTAAAATTCTGAAATATAATCCTGTTCCGCCGGCAACTATAGGTGTTTTTCCTCTTGATAAAATATCATCAATACATTGTTTAGCCGCATTTGCATACAAGCCTGCGGAGTATTCAACTTCAGGTTCTACAATATCTATCATATAGTGAGGAATTCCGGAACGCTCTGTCATATCAGGCTTTGCTGTACCTATATCAAGCCCTTTATATACCAGTCTTGAATCCGCAGAAACAATTTCGCCGTTAATTTCTTTTGCCAGATTTATTGCATAGGCTGTTTTACCTGAGGCTGTTGGCCCGACTACTGCTATAACTTTATTCTTTGTTTTCCTGACAGAATTCACGCTCATAATATAAAAATACCAGCACAACAAGATATACAAGAAAATAGAAATACACTAGCATCATAATGAAGTATGTCACCGGATTTACGATTGCAAATGTATTCAAAAACGATAATATAAAGTTCAAAAACATAACGTAAATGAATAATTTAAGTGAATGCCCGAATTTTATAAAAATTTTTTTTATCGATTTAAAAAGAGCCGTCAGCGGGTTTTTATCATTGAATAATATTTCCGGAGCCCAAAGCATCAATATAAAAGAAAAGATAGCATTTGATACAAAAATTAAGAAACTCCAGTGACTCAATTTAATCAGTTGTTCAGGAGAAAGATTTTCTATAAAGATACTGAGTTCCTGAATAGAAGATAAAGGTTCTTTTAATTGTGCAGGATCAAGGTTAAGGCCTCCAATCACAGCCTGACCAACATTATAAATCAAACCTCCCCACGCTACCAGAATAATTACAAACAAAATAATCCCTCCTAAAAAGGAAAGAAAATAACTACCAATACCTGTCGGAATTTCTTTTAATAATTTGAATGAATCTTTTGCCTGATCTTCGTCCAATATATAGATAGATTTTGAACCTTCTACTGCTTTTTTTATCATGTAGAACCACGCGGCAAAGAAAGCCCCGAACATAAACCATAATGTAAAACCTGATAAAAGCATTTCCGGTAATGTATCAACTGTCGATTTTGAAAATCCCATATACATGCTGATTATAACCAAGAATAAAACCAGGGGTGTCGCCAGTATGATATTATAATATGTTATACCAAAAGCTGTTTTAAATAGTTTTATCATATATTATTTATACTCCATTTATTATTGAATTTGAATAAGCTTATTTACTTAATAATTTCAGCCTGTTTTTTATTGATTGCATTTTTACGTTTGCGTCTTTTCATCAAATCTACAAAGGCTTCCAAACGTGTCAAATACCCTGCTTTACCGGTTTGTTCATCCATAATTAAAGGCAAAATCGGAATATCGCAGTTCTCTCTCATTGCCGGAAATATATTCTGTGACATAATTTCCGGCATGCAGGTAAACGGACTTATGTGAATAATTCCGTCAATACCTCTTTCATTGGCATAAGCTACATCAGATACACATTCCAGAGCATCACCGCCTATATCGCGGCTAAGATATGGTTTTGCCATACGGAATGCTCTTTGTAGGTGTGTTTCGCCTTTACGGAAAATTTTAGGAATAATTGCATCTTTTAAAAATCCGCTTACAGTAAGACTTTTTCTTGTTTCAACGCCCATTTTGGCAAGCTCTTTTGCAAGGTTTTGATTAGAAAAGCTGTCGCATACAAGATAGATTTCTCCTGTAATATCAACGTTCAGAATTTCTCTGTTTTTATCAATTTCTGTTTTTTCTATTTCTGCATAAGCTTGCTTTGCAGCTTTCAGTAGTTTTTTTGTAGAATTTGCCTCATCAATCATTTTCAAGGCTTTTAAAAAGTGTTTTTCGGCATCTCCCTGATGCACTTCACGTGCTGCGTAGTAAGCGAGTTTTCGTTCAAGTTCGTCACAGATGAATACTTTTCTTATTGCAATTAAAATAGCACGTAAGAAGAGGACAGGATCATTTTTCCCGCTGATTTTTTTCAGAAAATCATACATCCCCTTAATTCCGTCATAAAGCGTTAGCTCAATGTAATTAGCTTTATATCCCAAATCATCAAGTGCATTTTTGATGCAGTTGCCGTATTCGCCAAGCCTGCAGCATCCCGGCGACGAAATCATTGCAACGTAGTCGGCACCGCCTTCAATTGCTTCTATAAAATTACCCAGAATTAATTTATAAGGGAGGCAAATGGCTTCCGGTGAGTATTTTGTTCCGAGTGACAAGGTTTTTTTACTTGTATATGGCGGAATAAAAGCTTCACAGCCAACTTTTCTCAGGGCCGCTGCCCAGGCTATATATATAATCCCCATATGAGGAAATGCTACTTTAATTTTTTTCTTTTCGTCTGTCATAATTAAGGTCTTTCTTTTATTCGGTAAATTTCAAATCAGGGTGGCGTGCAGCCTGTGTTTCATCAACACGTTTAACAGGAGTTGTATGCGGGGCGGAAGTTAATTTTTCCGGATTAAGTTCAGCCTCTTTTGCTATTTTAAGCATAACATTAACAAACTCATCAAGTTTTTCTTTATTTTCGGATTCCGTCGGTTCAATCATAATTGCTTCGTGAACGATGAGCGGAAAGTAAACTGTCGGCGGGTGAGTATTTTCATCCATCAGGCTCTTTGCAATATTTAGCGTTGACACTCCGAACTGTTTTTGCCTGTCTCCGGAGAGTACAAATTCGTGCATGCAAGGAACATCATAAGGTAAATCGAATGCCTGTTTAAGTTTTTCTTTCAGGTAATTAGCGTTTAAAACAGCATTTTCGCTGGCTTCTTTGAGGTTTTTACCCATCATTAGTATATAGGCATAAGCTTTAACAAGCACTCCAAAGTTCCCGTAGAAACTTTTTACCGCACCAATGGAATTTTTGATATTATAATTTCTAAAGTATTTTTCGCCGTCAAAAGAGACAACCGGTACAGGTAAAAAATCTTTTAATTTTTCAGTTACGGCAACAGGACCGGCTCCGGGGCCTCCTCCTCCGTGCGGAGTTGAGAAGGTTTTATGCAGATTTAAATGCACAACGTCAAAGCCCATAAGTTTAGGGTTTGTATGTCCCATAATGGCATTAAAATTTGCTCCGTCATAGTATAAAAGTGAGCCGTTGTCATGCATTAATTTGGAAATTTCAAGTACATTTTCTTCATAAATTCCGAGTGTATTTGGATTTGTGAGCATAATAGCCGCAACATCTTTATCAAGAACTGATTTTAATGCATTAATATCAACCTGTCCTTTTTCGTTTGAGGCAATTTGTACAATTTCAAAGTCACAAATTTTGGCGCTTGCAGGATTTGTGCCGTGTGCAGAGTCAGGAATGATTACTTTTTTTCTGTTATCGCCGATTGAATCAAAGTATGCTTTGATAATCATCATGCCTGTGAGTTCCCCGTGAGCACCTGCTGCAGGTTGTAGAGTTACTGCATCCATTCCTGTCAATACTTTCAAAGTTTCCTGCAGATTAAACATCAGTTCCAGAGCGCCTTGAGCGTCTTCATCTTCAGTAAGCGGGTGAAGCGATGCAAATCCTTCGAGCGAGGCTAAAAGTTCGTTAACTTTAGGGTTGTATTTCATGGTGCAAGAGCCTAATGGATAAAAACCTTTTTCAATGCAAAAATTTTTATCTGAGAGCTCTTTATAGTGGCGCAGGACTTCAAGTTCGCCAAGTTGCGGAATACCGGCGGGATTATTTCTGAGAAAACTTTTATCAATAAATGTTACGTTAGCCGGTTCGTCAGTTAAAGTAATACCGTCAACGTTATTACTTTTTTCAAAAATTGTTTTCATCTAGATTATCCCCTGTTTTTGAAGTTCTTTTTTGATTTTATCCAAGCCTGATTGTATTATACGAGAAATTCTTGATTGCGATATATTAAATTCATCTGCAATTTCTCTAAGTTTTTTTTCTTTAAAAAACTTGTATTCAATGAGTTCTCTCTCCCTTGCAGGTAATTTCTTCATAGCTTGCAGAATTTCGTGTTTCAGCTCCATAAACTCCACGGATTCTTCAGGGGTTTGTTCTTCTGCCTTGATTTGCGTCGGGACATCGGAATCCTGCATTTCATCAATAGAAAGAATTGTTTTATATACTTCAACTCTCAGGTTTTCTTCCTGATCATCCGCTATTTGTTGTTTTTTATTTTTAAGGCTGTACCATTTGTAACGCCGTCTTACTTCGTTTCTGATAGCCCATTTTATGGCTGTTGACAGGTATGTATTATTGAATTTATCCGGTGAATTGTTTTTAAAAAGTATGTAAAGGGTATGATTAGCAATATTTATGAGTTCAGAAAGTTCAACAAGATGTGATGCCGAAAACTTCTGATACTCAATTTTTGCTATAGTTTCAACTAAATCTTTATATTCCCTTAGATTAACCTTTTGATTAGCCGGCATGATTTATACTTTTTAACCTTTAAATAAAAGAAATTTACCTCAATAATATAATAACAAAAAAATATATAGAATACCAGACAATGTAATTTCTCTTAACATAAGTTATAGATAGCTTAAAAAGGAGAATGTATTATATGAAGATTTTATTTTGTACAGACGGGTCAAAGATTAGTTTTGATGCGCTTGATAATTTTTCCAGATGGCACAAATCTGCCGTTGTAGATATAATTTGCGTAATTGACTGGAGCTTTTTACCTGACGAAGTTTATATAGAAGAAAGCGGGTTTGCAAATTCCTGTGCAAACATAGCATGCTCAATTCTTGAAAGGGCAAAGGATAGAGTTAAAAATTCAGGTATGAACTTAAATGATGCATTCAGGGTTTGCGGCAGTGCATCAGACAGTATTGCAGAACAGCTCGAAACCGGTCATTATGATCTTGTCCTTTTAGGGTCTCATGGTAAGAAGGGGATTCAAAAGTGGCTGGGGTCTGTTTCAAGAGAAATTATAATAAATACCTCTACCTCCGGTTATATATCAAAGGAGCATAATATTGCTCAAAAGATTCTTTTTACTACTGACGGGAGCGATCAGGCTATTCATGCGATAAAGAAAACTATAAATAATT
Organism: Candidatus Gastranaerophilales bacterium; assembly: GCA_944324235.1. Lineage (GTDB taxonomy): Bacteria > Cyanobacteriota > Vampirovibrionia > Gastranaerophilales > Gastranaerophilaceae > CALUVN01. The sequence continues at coordinate 33,149 of CALUVN010000005.1, read as the reverse complement.
TTAATTTTGAGAATAAAGAGGTTTATCTTTGCACAGTGAATGAAGATCCTGATTTGTTGTTTTTAGAGGGCAGCCTTGATGCAAATTGGCTTTTGGAAATTCAAAAACGTCAGAAGATATTTGCGCTCAAAACACTTAACAGGGCTGAGTCAATTATCACAGAAAGCGGTCTTAAATTGGCAGCCAAGGCTGTTCTAACAGGTCAACCGGCACAGGCTATAATTGATTATTCTGCTAAAGAAAATATTGATTTGATAGTGCTTGGCGGAAGATTAAAGGCAAAGCATACTTTTCTGAGAAATTCGGTGAATGAGAGAATTCTTGAGAATACAAAGGCTGATGTTATGATTATAAAATCTCAGTCAGAAAATATTGATTAATGTATTTGTCGTAAGTTTTTACATCGAAAAATCCGACTGCAAACTCAGCACAATATTCTCCGATTAGCTGTGCATCTTTTAGTTCAAGCGGAGGGCCTGCAGGTGTTGAACGCGATGAATTTTTAGGGTTAGAAATAACTCCGACACTTCTCATCAATGTTAAAAGAAGTGATTTGCCGCATACTTCGTATTCTGTAAGTCCTTTTGTCATAATAGAGAACCCTTGTGAGGAAACTAGACGCTGCATCGGTGCTGTATTTGTTTTAGCTTCTATACCTCGTTTTTCGGGTAAGTTTTTTCGAATGTCATAGGTCGGTTCAAATGTGCGTTCTATTAATGTATTCATATCTTCTGACAGAGTGTGCGTAACAGGCTCTTTAAGATTGAATTTTACCTGCCAGAGTCGGTTTTTAAGTTTATTATTCCATTGAATTTTAAATTTTAAAAACTCTGTACCTTTATCGTATGCGATATTTACATCAAAGAAGTCCGTCTTGAGTTCCCAGACGTCACGTATTGTTCCTGGTTTGAAAGATAGGCTTTTGGCTTTTGCGTATTCTCCCGAATCCTCTTTTTCAGGCCCGAAATTATAAGTGTCGCCGTTATCTTTGTACCTTACAAATTCAACTGAAATGTCGTTTATATAGAGTTTATTTTCTTTTAAAAATATTTTAAATTCAGTCTGTTGGGATTCTCCGATAGGTTTAATAAGTCTGTAGATATCAGTGTAGTCTTCTGTTACAGGAATTCTTTGAGTATCATAGAGTAAATTTTCTTCAAAGCCTTTGCGGGACGATATAACCTGACAGTCTGCCGGTTGTTCTGTACTTTCAAATTCGACAACAGAAATGGGTGTATCCAAGATTTCTGCGATTTTAAGTTCAAATTCAGGACTTTTTATTTTTTGTTTGAATTTTATTTCGCGCAGGACTGTTCTTGCAATCTGGATGATTTTTTCGTAGCGGGTAATATTTTCTCTGTGTACCAAATCTGTTGAGCATCCGCATATTCCGTCGTGTGCCTGATTTTTTAATAGTAGTTTGTAAGCGTATTCTATTACGCTGTCGTATTCACTGCCGAAATATTTCTGTACTTTGTCGGCAGTCTCAAGTAAAAATGATGATTTTAGATTATATTGTTTCAAGTCCATTCTTGCAGAGTATGCACCGGGGAGAATAAATGTCTTGGAATTATCTCTCAGCTCTCCTGTATATTCTGTGTTGAAATTATTTTTTACAGCGTCAAAGTAGTCAAACGGTGAGCCTAAAACGATTTCATAATCGTCAAGTAAATTATTAACACCGGCAATCTGTTCGGATAAATTGGTTTCCACGCCCAGATGGTCTGCTCCTATCGGCAGAAGCAGCGTATCCGATGATTTTTCTGCAATCATATCAAGATTTCGTTTCAGGAAATTTGCTTTTTGCTTAATACTTATGTTTGCAGAAAAGATATCCATAAAGTATCCGCGTAAAAGATTAACGGTGTTTATTCCGTTGAAACGGAATTCTGCAGGTAAATCACCGCATCCGCGCCATACCATGCATTTGTCGATTCCCGAATTTTTAAAGGCATTGCATACATTCTGGCTGTGTCCGAATGTGTCAGCTAAGTAGCCTATAAAGTCCTCACATCCGAAATCTTTTGAAATTTTCATCCCAATTTCAAGATTCTTCTCAAAAACAATTTTATCGGTTAAGAACTCATCGACCAGACAGTAAAACGGCCCGATAAAAAGTTTCTTTGATTTGATTAAGTTTCTCACACGCGTTTCGTTCTCCGGACGTAATTTCAGATAGTCAAGCAGCGCTGCAACCTGTCCGTCAAAATAGAATGACGGAAGTGAACCGTCTTCCAACATGTTTAGTACATTGTCAAATACTCTGATAAGTCTCAGACGGAAAACCTCAAATTCTCTGTACCATTCTCTATCCCAGTGAGTATGAACGTATGCAATAACTTTTTTCTTCATAGATAAACTTTAGCACACCATAGCGCTTTCGGGCAAAATATTAAGAACGCTCCATAGTATTAATGTCCTTTTGGTGAATGTATTTTTTCTTATCTTCTCTGAAACTTTATATGAAAAGTTGAGGTGTTATATGTTTAATTTACTTGTAATGACAAAAATAATAATTTTAATTGCTTTTTTGATGACAACGCAGAGTGCCATTGCGGCTAATAATTACAGAGTTACGTCCCCTTCAAATAATATTAAATCATACTCAACGTACCCGAACAAAGCAGGCATGAGAGAATTATCCAGAATGGAGAAAAACATGTTTGGCAGAAGTTTTACCAATGATTCTCAAGCCCAGCGGGTTTCAAGGCTGGAGCGGGAAATGTTCGGTGCAAATCAGAGCGGGGATTTAAACCGACGGTTTGATAATTTACGTGCAGGTTATAACGGTTACAGACGCAACGTAACCCAGTGTCCGCCTAATCCCTATAACGGCGCTTACGGTTATATGCCTTATAATCCGCAATACGGGTATTCAACTCCTATTATAAGAAGCGGCGGAGGGCTTAGAGGAGCTCTTAATTCTCTCGGTAATTTCATGCTCGGCGGTACAGCAACCGGCATGACTCCGCAAGTTTATCCGTCTTATTCGGATGATTGGTTTGATGATGACTTTTATACAGGTTCAAGCGGCTATTCCAGAGGGTTTACAAGCAACAGGGGTTACGGTTACAGCAATACCAGAACCGGCGGGAGTACAGGTGTTACTATTCTGGATTAGTTGACTTTTTAAATATTTTCATTAAATCAATATCATACGTTTAGATGTTTGTCTCTAAACATAAATCATGGATAATTCTGTTAAGAAAGTGTAGTCTAAACAAATGCCTTTTCGATACAGGTTACAGAAAGTTCTGGAGTTCAGAATCCGCAAAAAAGAAGAACAGCTTATGGTTGTGCAAAAGGCACAGCAGGCAGTTTTTATAGCAGAAGAAAATATCAGGAAGAATAATCAGGAAATTCAGGACACAAAAATAAATATGCGAAAAGCAGATCCGATGATGTATGAAACCTATGACAAATATCTTTCGCATCTGTACGACAAGGGCGTAAAGCTTGAAGAAATTCGCGCCGAAGCCCAGAGGAAACTGGATGAAGAAAAACAAAAACTTGTAAAACTGGAACAGGCGGTTAAAGTACTTGAAAAACACAAGGAAAAAAACAGAGAAGCCTACATAGCAGAAGAAAAAGCTGCAGAATTAAAACAATTTTCCGAACTCGGTGTCACAAGATTTTTTGCTCAATCGCAGGAAAGACACGAAGAAGAGGAAAGAGAAATACTAAAGCAATTGGAAGAATTGGAGGGTAACATCTAAAATGAATATAAGCAGTTCATCAGGAACTACAGCGGTATCAGGTTCGGGAAGTTCAACAACTTCTTCTAAAACGTCTTCTTCAAAAAGCAGTTCATCGACTTCATTTGATGAAGAATTGAAAAATGTTTCCAATTCGGAAGAAACTCAGGAAACAGAAAATTCTTCAGATGCCGAAAATGCCTCTAAAACCGAAAAGAATTCAGAGGATAATAAAACTCAAAAGAAAGATGAGCAATCTTCCGATGATAAAAATAAAGAAGATAATACTCAGTTGAAAGGCGAAGTTTCAAAGAACGATTTGTTGACAAGCGAAGAACTTCTTGCGCAAAATATTCAGGCTATGATGAATAACCGTGGATTGACTTCTCAAACACAGTATCAAAGATTAAATATTGCAAATTTTTCCGAATTGTCACAAACTTTGACTGCTCAAATTGACTATTCAACTATTGATATGGACGTAAATGATGCATTGTTTTTCTCAAATCTTGCGCAAAATACAGATATGTCAATGAAAAGTGTAGCGGCTGAAATCGCAAATCTTGCTGAAAACAATACTCAGCAGGCGCAGAAAACCGCAAATGTCTCCGCTACATTGATGAATGCTTTGAGTGAAGGTTTAAAAACTAACCAGCCATTCAGAATAAATTTTGACAAAGATATTTCTGTCATTATAAAGATTAATAAGGATGGCACTATTGCCGCAAACTTTATCCCGGGTGATAAAGCTGTGGAAGAGTATTTGAAAATGAATATTTCTACACTAAGACAACGTTTTGATCAGCAGGAATTACCGTATTCCGACCTTTCTTACAGCCGTTCAAAACGTGATCAACAGGAAGGAAACAGACGTAACAATAAGGAGAATGATCATGAATGATTCATTTATCACCGCGTTGAATACTCAAAAAGCAACGCAGAACTGGATGGATGCAATTGCTTATAACATGACCAATGTTTATACTCCGGGATTTAAGGAAAAGCAGGTCAATTTCAAAACATTTCTCGGCGGTGCAATTGCTGATGATTATGATAAAAAGATGAGTCAGGGTAAATCTACTCCCGGTACTTCCAATGATAACCTGTTTCTGGAAGGAAAAGGGTTCTTCCTGACTAAAACTCCGGAAGGCAAGAGTGTTTACACCCGTCTCGGTGAATTTACTTTTGATAAAGACGGGGTTTATAAAGCCAAAAACGGAAATACAGTGCAGGGATATATTCTCAATGATAAAGGCGAGATTATGCAGGGGACAAAACCTATAAGTGCTGATTTGTATCAACAAACTGCACTCAAGGGCGGTTCTCTTGATATTCCTACGACTAACATCAAAATGTGGATTGACCCGAATAACGGTAAATATCTCGGCAAATATGATGATTATGAAATTAAAACCGACGGGACTATATACGGTAAAGCTGACGGCGGCAAGCGTGTTGTACCTCTGTACAGAATTACAACAAGGAACTTCCATAATGCTGCAGCCCTTTACGAATTTAAAGAGGGATATTATCTGGAAACTGAAGAATCAGGTAAACCTGTTCTCGGTACGGGTGAAATCCGTTCGGGCTTGTTAGAATTATCAAACGCTGATTTTAAGGGAAATATTTCATACTATCAAATGGCAAAACTTCAAATGGAGATTACCAACAAATTGATTTCTTCTAACAAAGAATTGCTTGAAGAAGCTCTGAGATTGGTAGGGAACTAGGAATTATACAACAGATATTATATTAACAATTTTAAACTCCATTTTACGCAAGGGACTGCAAATGTGCGGTTCCTTTTTTGTATATTTTAAGTATTCTTTTGGTAGTTAGTAAGGGTGCTTTCTATAAGCTGTTTCATTTTATTTTTGAAGGATTTTGGCGAAATTACTTCGCATTCGCAGCCGTATCTCATAAGTCGTTTTAGAAGCTGATTGTGGTCTTCGTTTTTGTTTATAATAATGAGATGTCCGTTTTCGTCGTATCCTTGAGTGCTTTCACCCTCTTTAAGTTTGTAGCTTTTTGCAAGTCGTGATTTTACTTTGTATACAACAGTCATGCTTAAGCAGGTTTCCGCCGATTTTGTAGGCAATTCTTTTATGTTTGTAATGTCATTCAACGGAATATCGCATATCTCTGCCGTGCCTGTGTTATATACCGAAAAACAGATTTTTCTTTTGTAATATTTTACTTCTTGCGGTATGGCATTGATTGTTTCTTCTTTATTTTCTTCATTTATGTATGTTAGTTTAAGTTTAAATTTATCTGTGCAGTATCGTTCACATTCTTCTATCAAATTTTTGTATTCGGAAAAGTAGAGTTTAAATTTTGTATTTGCTTCCGTTTGACTTTTAATATGACTTCTGCATGATTCCGTTAGCCTTATATCAATTTGTTTTAGAAATTCCAGAAAAATTTTTTTATTTTTTTCATCAGGATATGCATCAATAAAAGCTGATAAAAGTTTCATTGTCTCAAGTTCTTCGGATGATAGGTCTATTGTGTAAGGCGAATTCAAAATGTGAAATTTTTTGTTGAATTTTTTTACTTTTATTCCGAATATTTTCAGAGTGTTAAGATATTTGTTAAGAGTTACGTTTGTGTTATTTTTGGCTTCTTTTGTGCTGGAAAACAGTTCAATTACTTTTTCATAATCAGCTTCATCTTCTGTCAAAAGCTGCAAAAATTGAAACATTTTTACGCATGAGTCATTGTATTTTTCAGGAAGTTTATTTTTCATCTGCGTATATCTCCTGCATTTGTTTCAGCGTATTTATAATTTCATCTCTGTATTCGGAAGGTTCAAGTATTTCGCATTTGTCGCCGTATGACAGAATTCTTTGCGTTATGAAAAATTTATTTGAATTTTTAATTTTTATTGTAGTGTATTCTTCATCTTGAGAGAGGATTTCTTCATTTTCCTGTATAAACAGTTCATCTTGAGAAATGTTAGTTCGGTATATGACTTCAATTTCTTCCGGTGCATCTATTTGGGCATTTATTTCAGTAGCTGATATTTCCAGAATTCTTGATACAAGGTAGCTTGTGTATTTGTTATATTCGTAGCTTGTGCCGTACAGGTATAATTTTGAATTTGTAAACTCTAATTTGTCAGCTTTGACTTCAATATTTTTAACTGTAGAACTCGGCGAATTATATTTAATAATGATAGTATGTTTGTGTCTGCAAGCTTGCATTAAATCTTCTATTAAATTTTTGTCAGTGTTACTCAAGAGCGAAACATCATTCAGCGCCTGTGTATATTTTTCGTTTTTTATAATTCCCGCAAGTTTGAAGAAAAATTTTTCAAGGTATATCAAATCTTCAACGCTGATATTTTTCGAAATTGATTTGTAAACCTTTACAACGCTGTTAATTTGATCGTCAGTGATTTTCAGGTCAAAAGGACTGCTTTTAAGTACATATTTTGAGCCTTCTGACTTTTTAGTTCTTTCTATTATGCAGCCGATGCGTTCGAGAGAATTTATGTAAACTCTTAGTGTATCAATAGAAATCGCCTCATGTAAATATGGGTGATTTATAAAATGTTCGTTTATTTCCGTAAATGTTTTTGGTGATTCCGCGAGCAATGAAAACAGCAAAAGCGCTTTAAATCCGGTAAAAGACATCAGATTATAAGTTACTGTCTTGGTTTTAAGAAATTCTTTCATGCTCATCCCTTTCTTTTTTTATCATACTATAAATCATTTCCGGATGTGGAATTGTTAAGCGAAATTCACTGTTTGCAAAACTTTCCCCTGCATGCTTTTTTTTGTTTCAATAAATATTTCTTGTCAATTAAATTTTCAGGATTTTTTACTTAATTTCATTAAAAAAACTTCATTAAGATTTAAGAACTTGAATTTTTTGCGATTAAACTGCGGGGCATGGTCAATTGTAAATAATAATTAATTTTTTTTTACTTGTCAAACCTGTTACTTAGGTTTACATTAATTACATAAGGAAAACGCGAGGTTGAATAAATCAGATTCCTTATAAAAAAGGTTTAGCATTGTAAAAGAATGGCTGCCGGAAAGATACGTTACTATATAAGAAAATTTGGACGAAAGAAAAAGAGGTGATGGCTTAAACAAGTCCGTGTTCGGAGAGGAAGATTAGAAATAAGAGATAGAATACAGATTATTAAAATTAACAAAACAGTTAGAACTGCATGAGGTGTGAGTAGATTAGGGATATTTTTATTGGGAGATGCAAGAGGATATAGTCCTCGATTTTGGGATACGAAAAAACACAGTTACTAACTTTTATTAAAAGCCTTGCTATTGAGCGGGCTTTTTTGTATCATTGGGCTATGCATGGCGAACTTGAGAGCAAAAAAATTATAGGTTTGATGTCAGGAACTTCCTGTGACAGTATTGACGCAGGATTATGCGTTGTCCATCCTGATTTAAGCTGCGAGCTTGTGCAGGGGATTAACTATAAGTATCCTGAGCATATCAGAGCAAAACTTTTTCAAATTTTTAGAGGGGAAGCATCCGTTAAAGATTTATGCCAGATGAATTTTGCTGTCGGAAAATGTTTTGCAGATGCCTGTAATATTTTGATATCAGAGCATGGAAAACCTGATTTTATTTCAAGCCATGGTCAGACTGTTTATCATTTCCCTTTTGATGAAAAGTTAGACGGTGTATCCTTAAAAAGTACATTCCAAATCGGTGAAAGTTCAGTTATATCAAAAGAAACCGGTTGTGATGTGATTTCAAATTTCAGAGAAGCAGATATTGCAGCGGGTGGTGAAGGTGCTCCTCTTGTCTGTTTTGCAGATGAAAAATGGTTCAAGACGACTGATAAAAATGTTGCTGTGCAAAATATCGGCGGAATTTCTAATGTTACTGTGTTAGGTAAAAATTTTGATACTTTCGGGTTCGATACAGGACTTGGAAATATCATGATTGACTACTGTATGAATAAATTCTTCTCAAAGCCTTATGACAAGGACGGTGAAGTTGCTAAATCCGGTAATGTCGTCGAAAGCTGGCTTGATTGTTTATTGCAGGATGAATATTATTTTAAAGCCCCTCCAAAAACTACAGGGAGAGAATATTTTTCTCCGCGTTATATTGAAAATGCTTTAAAGTTTGCTCCCGATAATAAGGCTGATATTATTGCTACAGTCACTGCCTTAACAGCAAAAACTATCGCGTCTGCTTATGAAAGATTTATCTATCCTGTAGCTCCGATTGATGAGGTTATCGTAGGCGGCGGCGGGGCTTACAATCCGGTTTTAATGAAGTTTTTGAAATCGTATCTTCCAGATACTGTTCTCCTTAAGACTCATGAAGACTATGGAATTTCCAATAACTTCAAAGAAGTCATGGCTTTTGCACTTCTGGGATACTGTACATATTATCATATCCCTAATAACCTTCCTTGCTGTACAGGCGCAGAAAAACGTGTTGTTATGGGTAAGCTTACCTCGCTTTATTAAGTTTTATTAACGGATATTGTTTCCGGAGGCAATTTATATTATTTACATATTTCATATTTGTTGTAAAAATCAAAATAAGGAGTTAAATTTTAATGATTAAACCAACAGTTTCAAATGAATTTATTATGGATGGACAGATGCTTGCTAAAAATGCAATTAAAAAAATGCAAAAAGCTGTTTCAAATGAAAAAATGTTTCCGGACGGCGTACAAGAAAGTTATATTCCACAAGATAAATTTATGCTTACAAGCCCTCAATTTCAGCAAGACCTTAATAATGCTAAACGTAAATATATGGATATGTCTGCTCTTGATTCTTTCAATCAGACTATAAATCCGGCTACTACTAAAAACGCGGGAGTGAGTGTCGGTGAAAAATTAGATATTGTGAGTGATCAACATTTCTGGGGCTAATAATTATAATATTTTTATAAAAAATAGTCTAATCCTTGAGGATAATTTTTCTAAAAAGGGTTGGCTATTTTTTTTATTTGTGTTAGTATATAGTCCCAGTTATATTAATTTGAAAAAATTTTTTTTTCTGCAACTAGCAAAATTTATTTTTTTCCAACTTTAATGTAACTGACAACTAACAAAGGAGATAAAAAATGTCAATGATTCAAAAAATTCAACCACAAGTTACAAACGCTGCAAAAAAAGCATATCAATATCTTGGTCCTGATCATGTTTTCTCTGCAAAAGAAATTCAAGAAGCTACTGAATTAGCTCAAAAATCTATGAGACCTGAATCTGTAAAAGTTGCTGAATATTTCAGCCCACGTGCTCTTATTGATAGTGTTTCTAATTCTGTAGCACATGAAACAGTAGACAAAGCTGTTGTAGGACAAAAATTAGATATCGTTGAAGGACACATGTTTGGTTAATCTTTAATCAAACTTTTAAATGCATAAGGAATGTACCTGATCTGGTCGGAAGCCAAAACTCCGTACTCGGTCAGGTCATTTTTTGCAATGTCTCCGGTTAAACCGTGAATATATACTCCAAGGCAAGCAGCTTCATAAGCTTGCATTTTTTGTGCCAGTAATGCTGAAATTATGCCGGTTAAAACATCTCCGCTGCCGGATTTTGCAAGTGCGCTATTGCCTGTTGTATTGTAATAAATTTCGTTATTTGTACTGCATACGATAGTTCTGTGTGATTTAAGCACTGTGATGCAGTTGTATTTTCCGGTAATCTCTTTTGCGCTTTCTTCCATGTTATTTAAAACATTTTCAAGAGTTGTATTCAAAAGCCGTGAGGCTTCTTTCGGGTGCGGTGTCAATATCACGGTTTCTGGTAATTTTATATTTTCAAGTTTTGACAAAATATTAAGCCCGTCAGCGTCAATTATTGTCGGAATTGTTGAAAGTGGAATTGCTTTTTGGAATAATTCAGCTGCATTATCAGAAGTCGACATTCCGCAGCCTATCGCCAAAACATCAGCTGTTTTTATCACGTTTTCAAGTTCTTCAACAGGGGCAAAGATGACTTCCGGAGCAAGTCTTGCAACTGCACGAAGAACAGTATCTTCACTCAAAAGCTGTACATATCCGCATCCGCTTCTAAGTGCCGCAAGTGACGATAAGCAGGCGGCTCCTGACATATATCTTGAACCTGCAATGTTCAAAACTTTTCCGTATGTTCCTTTATTAGAATTTTGTATTCTTGGCGGAAGTTTAAAGTCCATTTTGTCGTATTACCTCATAAGCAACAATCGCAACCGAATTTGAAAGATTAAGACTTCTCTGACCTTCTTTCATCGGAATTGTAAGCGCAGTTTCTTTCTCTACATATTCCTGCGGCAGGCCTCTTGTTTCAGGGCCGAACACCAGAAAATCTCCGTCTTTAAATTTTACATCAGTATATTTACGTTTTGTTTTTGTTGTCAGGTAATAAAAATTAGCAGACTTGTTAGCTTCAAGCAATTCGTCCATTGTATCAATTTTATGCAAATCAACACTGTCCCAGTAGTCTAGGCCTGCACGTTTTGTATATTTGCTAGAAAGTGAAAAACCCAATTTCCCTACCAGATATAAACTTGCTCCTGTACAGGCGCATAGTCTTGCGATATTTCCGGTATTCTGCGGAATTTCAGGTTCGTAAAGTACTATATTAAGCTTTGCCATTTTTTGCGTTCTCAAATAGTTTGCCGCTTTCAAACACTACAGGCAGTCCCCTTACCACACAGAATATAATCGCAATCCATGCGAGTATGATTGCAACAGTGTTTACGGTTTCGTAATGTTCAAATATTTCAATTCCGGGTGTGTTGGCAGCGATTAATAATATAAATGCTGCAACTTTTGCAACCGCATAGCTTATTCTTGTGAATCTTGAAGAGCAAATAATCTGTCCTAATTTGCTGCTCTGCATGCTCTTAGCGCCAAATGCAGTATATCCTTGAGCAAGTGCAACACTTCTGAGGCTGTCTGTCACAAAAGCTCTTGTTACACATATAAGCGGGAATAATATATTTATCCAGCCTAAAACTGCAAATACAATCCAGTATGAGGCTTCTACAATTCTGTCGCCCATAATATCAAGCACAGAACCCAAATCAGAAGATTCGTTAAATTTTCTTGCTATATAACCGTCCAGTCCGTCAAGCGCAAATGCTATTGCCGTGAGTATTAAAGCAAGCCCGTACGCAAGTGTTGTCTGCCAGAACAAAAGATAGATTGCAAGAAATGCCACAAAAATTCTGAATATAGAAATAAAATTAGCCATAAATTCCCCTTTATAATCACATCACTTTTTCAGTCTGGATAGTGCAAAGTTAACTTCATCAAGTTTTTTAACTCTGTCACCCATCATTATTTTTTCGGCTTCTTCCAGAATATGTGTTACCATAAATCCGTTATCGCCGTCAGAACGTGCTTTTTTGCCTGTTTCACAGCAGCTTATAAAGTGCTGGCATTCAAGTTTAAGCGGTTCTATTTCAAGATAATCAAGTTTGATATTTTGAGTATTGTCTTTAACAAAGTTATCAAAAATAACAAGTTTGTTTTCTGCAACTGTGTCATCAAGGATAGCGGTTGCTTTCGTTCCTCTGACAAGAAGGGTTACGTGTTTTTTCGGAGTAATCCAGCTGTCTGAAATGTGGCCGATTACGCCGTCTTCAAATAAAATTCCGAGGTGGGTTATATCCATAATGTCATTACGTTCCGAAGAACATCCGATTGCCGAAATTATTCGGACAGGTTCTTTTCCTGTAACGTAGCTAATCATTGAGACATCATGCGGAGCTAAATCCCACATTACGCTTCTGTCATTTTTGAAGTAATTAACGTTTAATCTGTCGCTTTGTGCGTAAACGATGTCACCCAGCGCGCCTTCTTCAACAAGCATTTTTAATCTATTCACCGCAGGGTGGTATAACAACAGGTGTCCTACCATCAGGACAAGCCCTTTACTGTCTGCAAGTTCTTTTAAAGCTTTAGCTTCGTTTGCTACTGTTGAAATCGGTTTTTCAACATATACGTGTTTTCCTGCTTCAAGCATAGCTTTTACCATCTTAAAATGCGTGTGGCTCGGTGTTACTACAGCAACTGCAGTTATTTCTTTATTGTTAATGATATCATTGTAATCTCTTGTAACTTTTACATTTTGATATTGTTCAGTTACTTTTTTCAAATTTTCTTCATCAATATCGCAGACAGTATCTAAAACATTAAGGTTATAAAAGTTGCGGACTATATTTCTGCCCCATACGCCGCAGCCTATTACAGCTATTCTTTCGTGACTCATGTCTATCCCTTTATTTATGTAATTATCAATAACATTATATTACGCAAAATTTGATGATTGCAAGTTTATAAATAACTTTTTACAATATGTCAGCTGTTTGCGTTTTTCTCTGCTTCCATCTGGATAGCCTGTACTCTGAGTCTGTGCATTTGTTCGCATTTTTGGTAGAAAAGCTGCGCATCTTCAGGTGAAAAGCGTGTAGCGAGTTTATCCAGCAATTCTTTTGGAAAGAGAGATTCTGTAACCATTTTAGTCAGAGTTTGTTCATTCAGCGGATAAAGATTTCTGTAATTTTTGAAGTAAAGAAGTTTTGTTTCTTCTTCGACGCGTTTAGGGTATTGAAAACTTTTATCGCTGAGTTTGTATGTTACGTAATTGGTGTCAAAGTAGATACCTTTATATTTTTTCAGCATAATTTTAATGACCAAATCAAAATCAGCCATGATTTTATATTTTTCGTCAAAGTAGTTTTCTTTTTCAAGCATAGATTTTCTGAAAAACATAGCCTGTCTTGCGCACGGCATTACCTGAAAACAGTTGAACATTGACGGTACAAAAAGGAATGTAAAACCTTCAGGGTGTCTGCAGTACGCAGGTGCAAAGGTAAAGTCGGCATTTTCTGCTTCCAGAATATTCACGATATCGTAAATTGCCGTAATGTCGTGAATAAAATCGTCGCAGCTGAGAAATGTTACGTATTTCCCTTTTGCTCTCATTATGCCTTTATTAAGAGCATTATATTTGCCTGTATCTTTTTCTGAATAGAATGTCAGGTAATCTTTATTTTTCAAATCTTTTAAAAGTTCTGCAGTGTCATCCGTAGAACCGCCGTCTATTACCAGAAATTCAATATTCGGGTAGGTTTGCAGTTCCAGCAGAGAAAGCAGCAGATTAAAATCATCTATCTTCTCATTTTCAACTAAATTTTTAACCGGTGTTATTACCGTAACTAAAGGTTCGTCAGCCATATCTTCTCCGATTTTTCTTGATTATAGCATATTAATAGTTATTATACAATGCCCTGAGAATATATTCTTCCAGCATTTTTTTATCGGAAGATTTTGATTTAGGGTCATTAATCATAATATTAAAGGCATACGTTTTGCCGGATTTTGCGGTTAAATAACCTGTAATTGCGCTGATATCTGAAAGAGTTCCAGTCTTGGCTCTGAGGTTATCTTTAAAATAGAGCATTCTGTTTGCAAGAGTACCTTCATTAGAGGTTGGAAGAGAGGACTTATAGCTTTCAAAATTTGGTTTTGAGGCAAGTTTTACGAGGAATGACGTCATAAAATCAGACGTCATCAGGTTGTTTTTAGAAACTCCGCTTCCATCTGCAATTTTAATATCAGAAGGGTTAAGCCCGTTTGCGTTGCAGTATGCTTTAAACATCTGTATAGCGCTTTCAACGGAACCGCTTGTGCCGGTGTATTTTCCGCCTGCAAGTTTGAATACTGTTTCTGCAACCATATTATTACTGTTTTTTAAAACGGCAGTTTGTGCTTGTGTTATAGGGTGCTTAATTTCTTCAACAGGTGTGATATCTCTTGTCGGGACGCGTCTCTGGTTTATAGCATCATAGTAATCTATTTTTTCACTGCGAAGTGCATTTTCCAATCTCATTCCGAAATATCTTTTAGGGTAATTTACCGGAATTTTTTTCGTAACCTGAGATTTTACAGTTCCTTCTACTGTTATTATATCTGGTGATATATAGTTTTTTCTGGACAGTTTTATATTATTTGCATTACCTGTTGTTGCGTAGTTCATAAAAGTTGTCGGGTAGAAAACTTTCATTGTAATTTGCGCAGGTTCATTCAATGTCGTCGGTGTTATTACAACATCAAGCAGGTTGGAATCAAGATTATAGGAGCTGAATTTAGGCATAAGAGGATTCAGGTCATCATCCCATTGCCAGCCTTCGCCCCATTCATTGGTGTCTACTGCCATATCGTCTATGTAAATTGCTTTCGGCTCTGTAAGATTTTTGAGTCTGGCGCTTTCAAACAGTTTTTCAAGTTCTTTAGATGTTAAAAACGGGTCAGCTCCTAATTTTAGGTATAATTCTTTATTCGGACTCTGATAAAGACCTGTGACAAATTCATAATTTTCGCCGAGAGTATTCAGCGCAGATAGGAATGTAACTAATTTAAGAGTAGAGGCAGGCGGCGTCGGTGTTTTTGAATTTAATTCATAAACGGATGCCCCTGTTTTAATATCTTTTATTGAAATCGAAATTGCACTTTTATTTATTCCGGAGTCTGATATTGCTTTATTTATCGAATCGGCGTTAGCAGCTCCTGAAAAAATCATCGTCATAAAAAGTAAAATTGAAATAACTATTTTACGCATAAGCTTTTTACCTCATACTTTTCTTTTATATCATTAAGGATTGTACATTTTTCTCTGAAATCATACATTTCGCGTAAATCTAATTCTGCGTACATTATACCTTCTTTTTGGTCTTTAATTTCAGAAATTACATTCCCGTTGTAATCTATAATTCTTGAATGTCCTATATTAAATTCTCCGTTAGCAATTGGACCGCATTGTGTCAAAGCAACCATAAAAGTCTGATTTTCCACTGCGCGCGAGCGTGTCATAACCTCCCAGGGTATAGGCTTGTTAGAGCCCCACGCTGCCATATTTACAAGTAAATCAGCTCCGGCTTTTCTGTAGGCTCTGTAAATTTCAGGAAATCTTATGTCAAAACAAATTGTTAAGCCTATATTTATTCCGTCGAGCGTCACCATAACAGGATTATTGCCGGCTTGTACGTATTTCCCCTCATCGCTTCCGTAATAAGAAAAAAGGTGATTTTTTTCATAAGTTGCAACAAGGTTTCCGCTGCGGTCAATCACAGGACAGGCGTTGTAGCAGTTGTTTTTTTGTTTAAGTATAATGCTCCCGCCTAAAATATTTACATTGTATTCTTTGGCGATATTTTTGAGTAATTTTATTGAAGTTGAGCCATCAATTTCTTCGGCGCATTGCGGAAAAACAGGACAATGCCAGCCGCACGACCAAACTTCAGGCAGAATTAAAATATCAGTATCGGAAGTTAATTCCGATTGTATAATTGCCTTAATTTTTTCACAGTTTTTTTGTATATCCCCTATCACAGAATTCATTTGGAGTGCTGCGATTTTTATTTTTTGTTTTTTTTCTGCTTCTTCCATAATTTATTCTTTTTAGCCTCTTTGTAGACTTCAGGTATTCTGTTTTCTAAATCTATTAAAGATGAACGAATTTGATTTTTCAACTCATTGTTATATTCTTCATCATCTCTGTTCGGGTCTACATATATTGGTTCTCCGTAAAGATTTACTATATTGCAATCTCCTATTGGCGTACTCATTCTATCCCAGCTCGGAAGTTTTACAAAATTGAATTGCGGTGAATGCCATACGACAGGAACAATCGGAACATTTGCCAGTCTTGCAATTTTAATAATGCCGTTTTTTACCTTTCTTAAAGGTCCGCGTGGACCGTCGACCATTATTGCACCGCATTCCCCTTCCTTTAAGCGTTCTACCATTTGGATTGTACCGCTGATGCATCCTTTTCTGTTTGAAGAGCCGCGGACTGTTTTAAATCCCATTTTTTCTACAACGCGGGCGATTATTTCGCCATCATCCGAGTTGCTTATCATAACATTAAGATTTGCTTTATCTTCAATTCCATATATGCAGAACTGGTGCATGTGCCACATGGCATAAATGCATGGTTTTAATTCCTTATTGTTAATTTCAACAATATGGGTAAAAAATTCCTGTAAATGCATAACTGACCAAGCTATATCCGACAGGCGTTTTATATTTTCATTATTTGACAATCTTACCATAAATTCTATTATAACATAAACTTTTGGCATGTATAATTCCTGCAATATCATATATCCTGTGGACTTGCACAAAAAGTTTTTTAAGGTATAATTCAGAAAGATACATGTATAATTAGAGGAAATTGATATGAAAATTACACTAGAAAACGAAAAAGACAATGTTGTTAGATTGGATATAACTATTCCTGCAAAAGATGCTGCTGAAGCTTATAATAATGCAGTAAAAAGAATTTCTCAATATATTAACGTAGACGGTTTCAGAAGAGGTAAAGCTCCTCGTGCCGTCGTTGAACGCCATGTCGGCATCGACAGAATTAAACAAGAAGCGCTTGATGCTGTTCTTCCTGCTGTTCTTACAAAAGCTATAGATGAAAATAAACTGGATATTATCACACAGCCTTATGTTACATCTTTCAAATTTGATGTAGGTGCTGATATGCAGGTTGTTGCAAAAGTTGAAACAAGACCTGAAGTTACTATGGGTGATTATAAAGGTCTTACAGTTAAAGTTCAGGAAAATGAAATTCCTGCTGACGCTGTTCAACATTCTATTGATAATCTGTTGAACCAACACTCTACTTTAGAGCTTGTTGTTGATAGAGCTGCAAAAGATACTGATATTACAGTTATTGATTTTGAAGGCTTTGTAGGCTCTGCTGCCGGTGAAAAAATTAAAGGCGGCGAAGGTAAAAATTATCCGCTAGATTTAGCTCATTCTAATTTTATCCCGGGGTTTGCAGAACAAATCGTAGGCAAAAAACTTAATGATGAGTTTGAAATTAAAGTTACTTTCCCTGCTGACTACCATGATGAAAAGCTTCAAGGTAAAGATGCTGTTTTCAAAATCAAAATTAATGAAATTAAAGAAAGAGTTATACCTGAATTAAATGATGAATTTGTTCAAAAGGTCTCAGCTTTTAAAACAGTTGACGAACTAAAAGCTGATGTTGAATCTTTCCTTAAATCTCAAAAAGAAACTAGAGATAAACATTCAGCTGAAAATGAAGTGTTCAAAACTGTAGTTGATTCTGCTAAAGTTGATATTCCTCAGTCTATGATTGACAGAGAAGCTGCTTCTTTAAGAGCTGATTACGAACAGAGACTTGCTGCTCAAGGTCTTACATGGGATATTATTACAAAATCTCAAAATGAATCCGAATTGCTTAAAACTATTTCTGAAGATGCAGTTTTAAGAATTAAAAATTCTCTGGTTATAGATAAAATAGCTAAAGAAGAAAATATTAAAATTGAAAGAGGCGATATTGAAACTAAAATTAATGAAATCGCCTCTGCTTACAGAATGACTCCGACTGATGTGTTGAAACAGTTCGGTAAAAATCCTGAATTTGTTGCATCTTTATCTCAACAAGTTCTTAATGACAAGGTTAGAGATTTATTGATGGCTAACAATAAAGTGGAATTTGTTAAACCAAAAGCTAAAAAAGAAAAAGTTGAATCTAAATAAAAAGTTGATATCATATAAATAAGAAAGGGAATAATCATGAGTTTTGTACCTGTAGTAATTGAACAATCCAGCAGAGGAGAACGTTCGTTCGATATTTTTTCAAGATTGTTGAGAGAAAGAATTATTTTTCTCGGAACAGCAATTGATGATATGGTAGCAAACCTTATCGTTGCACAATTATTATTGCTTGATAGTGAAAATCCTGAAAAAGATATCATGTTATACATTAACAGCCCTGGCGGAAGTGTTACTGCCGGTTTAGCAATTTATGATACAATGCAGCACATTAGAGCAGATGTCTCTACTATTTGTTTGGGACAGGCTGCATCTATGGGTGCATTCCTCCTTTCTTCCGGTGCTAAAGGTAAGAGAATGGCTTTACCTCATTCAAGAGTTTTGATTCACCAACCTCTTGGCGGTGCTCAAGGTCAGGCTACCGATATTGAAATTCAAGCTGCCGAAATTATAAGATTAAAGAAAACTTTAAATGAAATTTTGGCTTCTAATACAGGTCAGTCTCTTAAAAAAATCGAAAAAGATACTGACAGAGATTATATCATGACTCCTGCTGAAGCACTTGAATATGGTATGATTGACAAAGTTATTTCAAGAGATATTATTAAAAATTAATAAAGTATTGAAAGGTAAAATGTAATGCCTAAACATGATGACAGCAGATTAAAATGTTCATTTTGCGGTAAATCTCAGGATCAGGTTAAAAAACTGATTGCCGG
The DNA here is from genome assembly GCA_944324235.1 of Candidatus Gastranaerophilales bacterium. Classification (GTDB taxonomy): domain Bacteria; phylum Cyanobacteriota; class Vampirovibrionia; order Gastranaerophilales; family Gastranaerophilaceae; genus CALUVN01. The sequence continues at coordinate 14,210 of CALUVN010000005.1, read as the reverse complement.
TCCGGAGGTTTACATCTGCGATGAGTGCGTCGAGCTTTGTAATGAAATTCTTGATGAAGAATTTTTTGATAACAAAGAAAAAGAGGGTGATATTGAAAATCCTGAATTTTCTGAAAAGCCGATTCCGAAACCACATGAAATTAAGGCTTATCTTGACGAATACATTGTCGGTCAGGATGACGCCAAAAAAGTTCTTGCTGTTGCCGTGTACAACCATTACAAGCGTTTAAAACACAACAAGTCAACTGATTTGAAGAATAACGTTGAAATTCAAAAATCAAATATTCTTCTTGTCGGTCCGACAGGCAGCGGTAAAACATTGCTTGCACAAACACTTGCTAAAATGCTTGATGTGCCTTTTGCTGTGGCCGACGCTACAACACTTACGGAAGCCGGATATGTCGGTGATGACGTTGAAAATATTCTTCTTCGTCTATATCAGAATGCTGAATTTGATTCAGCAAAAGCTGAACGCGGTATTATCTATATTGATGAAATTGATAAAATTGCACGTAAATCTGAAAATACTTCTATCACAAGAGACGTTTCAGGTGAAGGTGTTCAGCAGGCACTGTTAAAAATGATTGAAGGTACGGTTGCTCATGTTCCGCCTCAAGGCGGCAGAAAGCACCCTCATCAAGAATTTATTGAGATTGACACAAGCAATATTCTGTTTATTGTCGGCGGTGCGTTTGTCGGATTGGAAAAAATTATTGAACATCGTTCTGCTGAAGGTTCATCTATTGGTTTTGGCGCAAAAGCTCCGTTATCTCAAGCAGAAAAAGAAGCTAATGCTGTTAAAATGCTCAAAAAACTTCAGCCGGAAGATTTGCTTAAATTCGGTTTGATTCCTGAATTTATCGGTCGTATTCCGACTTACGCTGTTTTAGATCAGCTCAATGAAAAAACTTTGAAGATGATTTTGACAGAACCGAAAAATGCTGTTCTTAAACAATATAAATGTCTGTTGGATATGGACGGTGTTGATTTGGAATTTGAGCCTGAGGCTGTTGATTTGATTGCTCAGGAAGCAATGAAACGTAAAACCGGTGCTCGTGCCTTAAGAGCTATTGTTGAAGAAATTATGCTTGACGTTATGTATGATGTTCCGTCTAAAAGTGATATTGAGAAGTTTGTTGTAACTGCTGATATGGTAAAAAATCGTAAAAATGCAGAGCTAATCAAACTTCCTACAAAGCATGAATCTGAAAAAGAAATAATTGCATAATTTTTATGCAGTCTCGGGGATATTAATGGAAAAAAGCAAAACACTTATTTTAATAGATGGTCATGCATTGGCTTTCAGACAGTATTTTGCTCTTGAGCGTACTAATATGAAAACGACTGACGGCACACCTACGTGGGCTGTTTACGGTTTTTTCAAGGCTATATTTGATTTATTAAAAAATAACTCTATTTGCCCTGACGCAATTGCTGTTACATTTGATGTAAGCCACAGGACTTTTAGAACTGAAAAGTATTCAGACTATAAAGCTAATCGTGAAGCAATGCCTGATCCGATGCGGGTGCAAATGGGATTAATTGCTGAGGGATTAAAGGCTTTTAATATACCTGTGTATTCTAAAGAAGGTTATGAGGCTGATGACGTTATAGGTACTATATCTAAAAAGGCCTGCGAGCTGGGGCATAAAATTTTGATTTTGACAGGCGATCAGGATGCTTTTCAACTAATAGACAAAGATGGCTGCGTCAAAGTTATTATCCCGTCTAAGGGTGAGTTGAAAGAGTATGACTGGCAGGCTGTTTATGATAAATTAGGTGTTTATCCTAATCAAGTTATTGATTATAAAGGCTTGAGAGGGGATTTATCAGATAATATTCCGGGAGTGCGCGGTATAGGAGAAAAGACTGCACAGAAGCTACTCGCAAGATATGGTACTCTCGATGCCGTGCTTGCCGATTGCGAAAATATTCCTGAAAAGGCTGTTAAAGAAAAAATTTGTGCAGGTATTGAACAGGCAAAGTTAAGCCAATTTCTTGCGACTATTATCCGAGATGTGGATATTGATTTTGATTTCGATGCTGCAAAAATTAATTTGCCTGTACTTTCTGATGTTACGGATTTTTTAAAACGCATGCAGTTTTATAGTTTTATAAAAAATATAAATCCTATTCTCCAATCATTTAATAAAAATTCTGTAGAGTGTTCTGATGAAAAAACGGTTTTGAGCACCACTGATTCGCCGCTACAGCTTGGCTTTTTTTCTGAGGCAGTAAAGTCTCAAATTAATAAATCAGAACCCTCATCTGTTGGCACTCTGGTTACTGATTCTGCTGATTTTGCGTCTATGCTTGACGTGTTGAAAACTAAATCCGTCATAGCTTTCAAGCTTGAAGCCGATTTTGTTAATGCTGTATCTTCAAATTTGATTGGTATCAGTATCGGCTTTAATGATAATTTTACCTGGCAGAATGATTCTATGGATATTCAGGATGCAAAGCTTTCCACTTCTGTTTTCTATATTCCTCTTGAGCATAGCCTTGAAAATCAGCTTTTGGCTGAGAATGTGTTACCTGAATTAAAAAATATTTTTGAAGACGAAAATATTAAAAAAGTAACTCATGATTATAAAACGGAATATAGTATTTTGCGCAATAACGGGATTAATCTTCGGGGGGTTATATTTGATACGATGCTTGCAAGCTATATCAAAAATCCTGCAAGAAGTCATGAAATTGATGTTCAGTCAATTGAGCATCTTGAGCATGCTATGAGTGAATTCGCGCAGTATGAGGCTGTCAAAAAAAACAGAGTAAAAATTCAGGATGCAATAATTACAAATGTTTTGGATTATGAGTCTGATATTATTGATACTATTTTCGGACTTGTGGACTTTTGGAGTAAAAATTTAGATTCTGATGAATTAAATATTTTACTAAACATGGAAATTCCGCTTGCTAAGGTTCTTGCAGATATGGAATATGACGGGGTTTCTATTGATGTAGATTATCTTTCAAAGTTATCTTTGTCTTTTGAAACACTGCAAAAGCGTATTGAACGTCGAATTTATGATATTGCAGGCGAAGGCTTTAACATTAATTCTCCAAAACAGGTCGGGGACATTTTGTTTAATAAGCTTCAGCTAAAATCAAAGAAACGCCGCGGTAAGGCACAATATTCAACCAGTGCTGATGTTTTGGAAGAGCTTGCTCAGGAGTATGAAATTGCTGATTTGATTTTGAAATTCCGCAAGTATGCGAAGTTGCGTTCAAATTATACGGATGCCCTTCCTCAATTAATAAGTCCGCTTGACGGCAGAATCCATACAACTTATAACCAGACTATTACTGCGACCGGAAGACTTTCTTCATCAAATCCTAATTTGCAAAATATTCCTATAAGGACTGATGAAGGTAACAAGATAAGAAAGGCTTTTGTTCCTAAGGATAAGAAAAAAGCGGTTATTCTTTCTGCGGATTATTCTCAGATTGAGTTGCGGCTTCTTGCACACATATCAGAAGATATAAATCTGATTTATGCCTTTAATTCCGGTGTGGATGTTCATACACTGACGGCTTCAAAAGTTTTTGATGTACCTATAGAGGAAGTTACCAAAGAAATGCGGTATAAGGCTAAGGCTGTTAATTTCGGTATTGTATACGGACAGAGCAAATACGGTTTGGCCAAGTCACTAGGAATATCAAATTCCGATGCGGAATTATTTATTGAAAAATATTTTGCAACTTATCCGCGAGTAAAAGCATATATGGAAGCAACAGTAAAAATGGCGGAAGAACACGGTTTTGTGGAAACTATGTACGGTCGTAAGCGTTATCTTTTGACAGAATTGTCAAGTTCAAATAATATGATTCGTGAATTTGCAAAACGTGCTGCTATAAACCAGCCGATGCAAGGTTCTGCTGCGGATTTAATTAAAATAGCGATGATAGAATTTTCTAAAAAATTAAAAGATAACAATTTAAAATCAAAATTAATTATGCAGGTGCATGACGAACTTGTTGTAGAAGTAGAAAAAGATGAACTTGAGCAGGTGAAATTATTAATTAAGGAAGCTATGGAACTTAATCAACCTCTGAGAGTTCCTCTTGTAGTAGACATTTCAGTGGGGGGAACATGGCAAGAATTATAATTATAATGATAGGTTTATTGATGGTTGTTTCAGGCGCTCTGCCTGCAGCTGCTGAAACTGTTATGACGGTGCAATCTCTTGTTACTCCGCAGAATGTAGACTTTGAATATTGTAATAAAATTTTCAACGTAAATTCCGAAAGATTGTTCTATCTTACAATAGCAAGTATCAATGCAAATAAATTCAGAATAGATGAAATTCAGACAAAATCCGGGTATATTCTTTTTACTGCAGCAAATAAACAGTTTCTTGCAAATATATCGGAATTGGACTCCAAACGTTCACTGTTGAAAGTCACTCCGGCAAACAATATTTATTATTTCCCGCTCGGGATTGTTGTGAATCTTTTTAAGTATATTGAGCTTAATACGGATTTGCAGACTGTTGAATTGAAAAAGATTTAAATTTTTTTAATTCAGGTTTGTAAAAGCCTCCTCAACTATATTTGTTATATCCGCAGTCTGATATTCTTCAGTGCCTCCGAATTCCAGCCATACAAGATATTCAATGTTGCCGGAAGGTCCTTTTATGGACGAATAAGTAAGCCCTTTGACTTTGTAGCCGATATTTTGAGCAAATTCCAAGACGTTTTTTATTACTTCTGCGTGAATTTTTTTGTCTCTGACAACTCCGCCCTTTTCCACATTTTCTTTTCCCGCTTCAAATTGTGGTTTTATAAGGCATATCATTTCGTGATAGTCTTGGTTTAATAATTTTTTTAAATTTTCGAGCACCTTGGTGAGTGATATAAACGATAAATCACTTACGAGTAAATCAGCAACCGGTTCGTTTTCAGCATAAATATCAGTATAGGCGCACAGCTTTAAGTTTGTTCTTTCAATTGTTTTAACTTTTTCAGATGAGCGTATTTTCCAGTCTAACTGTCCGTAACCGACATCTGCCGCGTAAACAAATTTAGCCCCGTTTTGCAGCAGACAATCGGTAAATCCGCCTGTTGATGCGCCTGCATCAAAGCAAATTCTATCCTGTACTTTGACAGGAAATGTGTCGAGTGCTTTCTTCAGTTTAAATCCTCCGCGTGAAACATAAGGCATTGATTTAACCTGAATGTCATATTCTTTTTCAGGTGAGATTTGAAATCCTGATTTTGTTATGTATTCATCATTAATTTTGACATGTCCTGCAAGAATTGCAGCTGAAGCCTTGCTTTTTGTCTCAAAATATCCCAAGTCCGTAAGGTATTTATCTAATCTTTCTTTTTTCATATCCGATAAATCCTTTCAGCGTTTTGGGATGTTATTTCCGCAACTTCATCAAGCGGAATGCCTTTTATATATGAAATTTCTTCTGCAACATATTTTACATAAGCAGGCTGATTTTCTTTGCCTCTGAAAGGTACTGGTGTCAGATAAGGTGCATCTGTTTCAAGAACTATTTTTTCAAGCGGGATTTCCTTCGCCGTTTCTTTCATTTTAACTGCGTTTTTGAATGTTACGACCCCGCCAAGACCTAAATACCAGCCTTCTTTGATGCATTCTTTTGCAAATTCAACGCTGCCTGAGTAGCAGTGCAGTACAACATCAGAGCCTTTATTGTATTCTTTCAGAATATCAAATGTATCTTTATGCGCTTCTCTGTCGTGTACGCAAATCGGAAGATTATGTTTATTGGCGAGTTTTATCTGTTTTATAAAAACTTCCTGCTGTATGTCGTTAAATGTCTTATCCCAGTAATAATCCAGCCCTATTTCTCCGATTGCTGTTATTTTATCGTGTTGTAACATTTTTTCTATATGTTCTTCTGCTTCCTCATTGTACAATTTAGCTTCTGAAGGGTGTACACCGAGCATACCGAAACAATTTTCGTATTTTTCTATGAGCGGGAAAATTACATTGTCAGAATCCGGTGTAACTCCGGGGATTATCATTTTTTTTACGTTATTTTCAGCCGCCAGCTGTATGATTTCGTCAGCGGTGTGGCTTTCAATCATATCAATATGGGTATGAGTATCAATGAGATATTTATTCATAAATTTATTATATCACGTACAAATTTCTCTAAAAATATGTTATAATTTGTATATGGAAAAGAAGAGTGATTTAAAAATTTCAATTACGCATTTGTATCCTAAACTATTGAATTTATATGGCGATATAGGAAATATTATTACATTAAAAAAGCGCTGTGAGTGGCGCGGAATTTCCGTTGAATTTTTTGAGGTTAATCCCGGTAAAAGTATTCCTGAGTCTGATATTTATTTTATCGGCGGCGGGCAGGATAAACAACAGATTGATGTTGCAGAGGAATTGAAAAAAAATAAAGATTTCCTGACTCACCAGCGTGATAATGGTGCGGTATTTCTGGGTATTTGCGGCGGGTATCAGCTTTTTGGACACTATTATCAGCCTCACAACGGTGATAAATTAGAGGGAATTTCTCTTCTGGATGCTTATACTGTTGCCGGTAAAAAAAGATTTATCGGTAATGTTACTGCTAAAGTAGACTATTTGACTCCTGACACGCTTGTCGGGTTTGAAAATCACAGCGGACTTACTTACCTGCAGGGAGATACAAAACCTCTAGCCTCTGTTGTTGTCGGAAATGGTAATAACGGTACGGATATGACTGAAGGTGCTCGCTATATGAATGTTTTCGGTACATATCTGCACGGGTCTTTTCTTCCTAAAAATCCTCATTTTGCTGATTATTTAATCGAGCTTGCTCTGGAAAAACGCTACGGCGAAAAAATTCAGCTTGATAAACTTGATGATGATTTGGAGTTAAAAACACATCTTTCTCTTGTTGGAAAAGCTTATTAAATCCTAACATTTTCATGATATTATATTTGTATGAAGAAGAGAAATATTTTTGCATTATTAATAAGTTTAGCATTTATTGTATTGATTTTTTATAAGATTGATTTATCTGAACTTATACATACTTTTCAAAATTTTGACTGTAAAAATTTGGTATGGATTATTATTTTGTACGTGCTGACAATGTTTGTCCGCGGTATCAGGTGGAAGGTTCTTTTGCTGAATAATCCCAAATATTCGTCTTTGAGTCTTGCTGAAATTTTTACTGTCGGCAGTATGCTGAATATATTTTTACCGGCTCGTGCTGGTGATGTTTATCGTGCATATTATCTCGGTTCGGTTAAGCAGGAAAGTAAGATGAAAGTTCTCGGCTCTATTATTTTGGAGCGGATTTTTGACGGAATTTGCGTGTTTTTAATTTTACTGTTTGCTGTGATGATGTACTGCAGACAGGCCTGGATTTTTCATCTCGCATACGGAATAGGTGCATTGTTTATCGGCTCTCTTCTCGTATTTTATTTAATTTTTAAATTTGATAAAATTGATTGGATTTTTGCTCAAATTTCTAAATTGTTTAAGCCTTTGCCTGTAAAATTTTCTAATCCGCTTTTAAGTTTTACTGACAAAGTCAGAAATTATATGAAGTCATTTATGCAAGGGTTTCAGGTACTTGACAATCTCTCATATACTTTAATATCAATATCTGCTAGTTTCGTAATATGGGGACTTGAGGCTTATGTAGCATTTCTTATTGTTGATAGTTTTGACTTAGGTTTAAGATTTGCTGCGGCATTATTTGTTATTAGTCTTACTTCATTTTCTACGATGATTCCTTCAACGTCTGTTTTTCTCGGACCTTATCAGTATGCTTATATTCTGGCACTCGGAATTTTCGGTATAGAAAAGTCGACAGCTTTAGCAGTTTCTGCTATACATCAGGCTATTTATATGATTATATTAACGGTTCTTGGCGGATATTATCTTTTGAAATTTAATATTTCATTAAAAGATATTGAAAAGGCAACCGAATAAAATTTTTCATTAAAAAAAGCGGTTTTAGAAAACCGCTTTTTTTATTTTATTTTTACTTTATTTTTTATTTTATATTTTTAACTATTTCAATCAGATGTTCAACTGCAGTTTCCGGAGTAACGGTTTCAACTTCTCCGGTTGCTCTTGTTTTGTATTCTACAAGACCTTCTGTGATTGTTTTTCCGACGGTAACTCTGTATGGAAATCCGATAAGGTCCGCATCTTTGAATTTTACGCCTGCACGTTCATCACGGTCGTCTAGAACAACTTCCACTCCTGCCTTAAGCAGTTCTTCATACATTTTTTCTGCTGTTTTCATCTGTAATTCGTCCTGAATATTTACAGGTACAATTACAACGTGATAAGGTGCAATTGATATAGGCCATTTTATACCGTGTTCATCGTAGTGAGCTTCAACTGCTGCGGCTGCGGTTCTTGAAATTCCTATACCGTAACAACCCATTACGTATGGGTGTGATTTGCCGTTTTTATCAAGGTAGACTGCATTCATCGGTTTTGAATATTTAGTACCCAGTTTAAATATATTACCGACTTCAATTCCTTTTGTTACAAAAAGCGGTTTTCCGCATTGCGGGCAAAGTTCGCCGGCTTGTACAAGTCTGATATCAGTGTATTGAACATCAGAAGGTAAATTTAAGTCTGATATATTCGCACCAACCAAATGTTTGTCGGTTTCATTAATGCCGACAACAAAGTTTTTCATATCTTTTACGGTTTCATCCGCGATAATTTTAATACCATCCATTCCTTTAGGGCCTATAAAACCAGGAACGGCATCAAAGCCTTTTTCTGTCATAAGTTCAGCAATTTCAGCGGATGATGCTATTCTGATATCAATTCCGCCTGCTGCGTTCATTAATTTAGTTTCTTCTACGGCTTTATCAGCTCTGATGAGCGCAAGCACAGGCTTTTTGTCTACGATGTAAACAAGTGTTTTTAAAATCAGTGTATCAGGTATGTTTAAAAATTTGCTTAATTCTTCAATTGAATGTGTGTTTGGAGTGTCGATTACTTTTGTTTCATTGAAGTAATCTTTTCCGTCGACTACTGCAGGCGGAAGTTTAGAGATTGCGTGGTTTGAATTTGCTGAGTAGTCACAGTCATTACAGTAGAATACGTCGTTTTCGCCTGCGTCAGTGTCAGTGATTACCATAAATTCGTGGCTTACGCTGCCGCCTATTGCGCCTGAATCAGATTGAACCATTTTAGTGTCCAGTCCGCATCTTTCAAAAATTCTTTTGTAGGCGCGTGCCATATTTTCATATTCTTTATCAAGACCTGCTTCGTCAATATCAAAGCTATATGCGTCTTTCATAATGAATTCACGGCCTCTCAAAAGTCCGTATCTCGGTCTTACTTCATCACGGAATTTTGATTGGATTTGATATAAATTAACCGGTAATTGCTTGTAAGATTTTAAGCCGTCACGGGCGATTGATGTTATAACTTCTTCGTGCGTAGGACCAAGACACATTATTCTGTCGTGGCGATCTTTCATTCTCATTAATTCTTTACCGTAAACATCCCAGCGGCCTGATTCTTCCCAGAGCTCTTTCGGCTGTACAAACGGCATAAGCAGTTCCTGCGCACCTGCTCTGTCCATTTCTTCTCTGACTATATTTTCAACTTTTTTTAATACTCTCCACATAAGGGGCAAATAGTTATAAACACCTGATGTGAGCTTTCTTATATATCCTGCCCGTGCAAGCATTTTATGAGAAATAACTTCCGCATCCGATGGAAACTCTCTCAGGGTTTGTACAAATAATTTTGACATTTTCATAGTAATACATCCTCTTAATTCTTTTTTATAGCATTATTTTACCATGCTCAAAAATATTATGCATAATTATTTTGTCTCACTAAAATTGATTTACGGATGCGTTAATTGTATTTTTATTGAGTATTTTTTTATTGTGGATTTTCAGCCAAAAATTTGTCGTATTCAAGTTTTACAAGTTTAGGGTTAACCGAAAGAGTCTGGTGGTTTGCCAGAGAATTGTTCATTGCTGCGGAATAAGTCGCGCTGTCGTTGTTTTTCTTGGCTATTTGCGCCTGAATGTAATATAAATCGCCGTTTTCTCCGCAATTTTGTATTGCAGTTTGAATTACATCTGCAGCTTCGGTGAGGTTTCCTGATTTAGCCAGAAGTTTTGAATATATTTCGTATGCGTCAATATCTTTCGGATTCAGTTCTATTGTTTTATTAAGTTTTTTTATTGCATCATCAAAATTCCCGTTTTCGTAGTCTATTACTGCAAGGTTATAGTATGCCCAGCTGTATTCCGGAGAAAGTTCGAGGACTTTATAGAATTTTTTCGTTGCACCTTCGTAATCTCCAATATCTTTCAGGATATTTCCGATATAAAATTGTGCGTATATATCCTCCTCATTAAGGTCTGCTGTCTTTTGAAAATTCATCAGGGCATTTGTATTGTCTCCTTTTTTCAAGTAGCAGATGCCGAGGTTAAAATATGAATTTGAGTCGTCAGAATCTGTTTGTAGAACTTTGTCAAAGCATTCTATTGCTTTATCAAACTCTTTTTTCTCTGTGTATACAAGTCCTAAATTGTAGTAGGCATCCATTTCTTCCGGTGCTGTTTCAATGGCTTTAAGGTAGAAGTATTCTGCTTTATCGAAGTTTTTGAGCTTTTCATATACAATTCCAAGATTGTAGAAGATTCCGCTATCTGACGGAAATATTTTGGCAAGGTATAAAAAATGCTGCAGCGCTTCTTCCGGAAATCCGCTGTCCAGAAGAAGTACAGCAAGTTGTCTTCTTGCCTGAAAGTTTGACGCATCTTCTTTTAAAATATTTTGCAGTTCTTCTATTTTATCAAGATTAGACATATTTGTATCATATCAGTATTTTCGTTTATGTGCAAATATGTTGCTTTTTTATCAGGAATAGTTTAAAATTACTGAATAAAGAGGAGAGTGTTATGAAGTTTAAAATTATTTCTTTGATATTAATGGTGATGTTATCTGTTCAAGGTGTTTTTGCCACTCCGTTTCAGGCTGATGCCAGAACGAAGAGAATTCCTGCAGGTACAAAATTTACTTTAAAATTCTTAAATCCGATTACATCTGCAGGCGGTGTTAAGGCTGATTTTTCTGCTATTATGCTCACGGATCAAACTGCTGAAACTGACGTAATTCTTCCGTCCGGTTCTGTTGTTCGCGGTGCAATTGGCAGAATTGTACCGGCCAAGAGATTTTCTAAAGGTCCGATTGTTTATCTTGATTTTGACCATGTTGTTACTCCTAACGGCAGACAGGTTCCTTTATCCATGGCTGTTGTAGGCAGAACTGATTTAACTACAGATGGCGGAATTACGACTACACGCGGGTACTGGGACGCAGTTAAAGCAAACGGTCGTAAAACCAAAGAAATTACTAAAAATGCAATCGACTGGGCTGATTATACTTTCGATAATGCTGCAGCAAGATATACGATGGTTACTCTGAGTGCTATCGGCGGCGGTATCGGTGGTGGAGCTTACTTTGTTTACGACAGTATCGCTGATATGATTAGAAAAGGCGAAGATGTATCTCTTCCTGCCGGTGAAATTATGAATGTTATCCTTGTTGAACCGATTGATGTTCCTGTAATTTAACTATGTCTGAACAAATGTGACTATTGCAAATTTTTTCTATTATAAAAAACTTAGATTTATGAAATTCTGGAACAAATTTTGGCCCGGTATATTTTATAATAAACTAAGTTTATATTTATTTTCTAAGCGTTATTTTAAGTATAAAAATAAACCTTCATTAAATCTGGTTTCATTTTGACAGAAAAGTTCCTTATAAACCTGCAGATTTAAAAAATTTGACGGTTGAACAAAAAGCTTTATATTACAAAAATATTTATCCGCTTCTGGTAAAATCTAATTCACCTTATAAGGATTTAATTATAGCATAAGTGTATCATTGTCCGACCTGATTTCTGCCATTGTTTTTTGCGTTATACAGCCGTTTGTCTGCTGCGTCAATTAAGTTAGTCGGGGTTTCTCCGTCAAACGGATAGGTTGAAACTCCAAGACTGATTGTAACATGTGTTTCTTTGTCATTATTTAGTTTGAATTGTTTTTCAGAGACTATTTTACAAATTTTTTCTGCTGTCATTTGTGCTTCATCTTTTCCTGTATTAGGAAGAATGATGCTCATTTCTTCTCCGCCGTAGCGGCAAACTATGTCTGTCGCACGTACATTGCGTTTCAGTATTTGTGCAACCTGTCTTAATACTGCATCTCCTGATTGATGTCCGTAGGTGTCATTGAATTTTTTAAAGAAATCTATATCTATTATTATCAGAGAAAAGTTTGTTTCATAACGTTTGGAGTGTTCTACATTCATTTTCATCTGATCCTGAAAGTATCTGTGGTTATATAAATCGGTTAGACCGTCCGTCGTTGCCAGTTTATATTGTTGTTCGAAATCTCTGGATTTAATCAGGTATTTTATGATGAGTGCGGTTATAAATGCCAGAATTGCGGCTAAAAGCGGATAAACAAGTTCAATCCACAGGTTTGATAATTTCATTGCGTAGTACGATGCGATTACATAAGCCATATAGATACCAACCACGCTTATTGACGCAATGACTGCCGAAGAAAGTTTCATTACAAGTAAAATCGTAACCAGAGCAAGAATTACGCTGGCAATTACTGTGTAAAGTTTTCCGGCTTTTGTTATAAAGTTGTTGTCTATAAGGTTGTTTACGTACGTTGCCTGAACTTCTACGCCCGGATAAATTTTTCCCGCAGGTACTGTTTTTATGTCAAAAAGGCTTGCAGCTGTTGTTCCGAAGTAGATTATTTTATTTTTAAACGAATAATTTAAGTCAGTAGGTTCGCCTTTTATTTTTTTGATTAATTTGTACATCGGAATATGTGTGTAAGTCCCGCTCGGGCCATACCAGTTAAGGATTGCACTGCCGTCAGTATCAAGATAAACTTTTCTGCTGCCGAGAATTAAATCTGAATTTTTATCCACTATAAATTTATTTATAGTTTGATTTTCAGTTGTTTTCAGGTAATCAAGCCCGACTTTCAAACCGAGGTGCGGGTAAAATTTGTTCTGATACCGTGCAAACATTGGCATTTTTCTTAAAATCCCGTCATCTGCGCGGGAGACATTTATTATTCCGACATTTGATGTTGAGTTTAATATATCTGATAATATTGCTCTGCAATTTGAAAATGTGATACTGTCAAGATTTATATTATCGGATTGGATTTCAACGTCAACGGCCAGATTGTCAGGCAGTTTAACCGGTGTTCTGAGTTCTTCCGGTTGATTGTCAAAATTCATTGCTGTGTAGACATTATTGTATTTTTTCATCGCATCTACAAGTGCTTTGTCTGCATTAGGCTTGCTTTTTAATGATTTTACAAACATAAGGTCAAATGCAATAATTTTAGGCTGCTGCTGTTCCAGATATTCAATCATCTGAGCATAAATGTCACGCGTAAGCGGCCATTCTCCGTAATTATCAAGAATATATTCGTAGCTTGCGTCGTCTATCGCTACAATTACTATATTGTCATTGACCTTTTTGGCATTTGCATTAATCATAATGCTTTGTCTTAAGTCAAAAGTTCTGCTCTCTACTATATCTATAAATGAACTTAAATTTGTTTTCTTAAATCCCAGCAACAATAAGACTAATATCAGTAATAAACCGATAATATATAAAAATTTTTTTAACATATCCTCTCTCTTTGTAAAAATACGAAATTACTTTGTTATTTCAGTATAGTTGAACAGGGCGGATTTGGCAATAAAATTTTTCATCACAAAATGCTTTTCGAGTATAAAATTATTAAGTTTAAGAACATCTGTTGAATATGCTAACTCATCAGGGTTTTTGAGGTATCTCAATAAGCATTGTTCGTGTAAATTCATTATCAATATCACCTTGCTAATCTATCCGACCAGTATATTATTTCAAAATGTAAAGAAAATTACATCAACTTTTTATACGTTTTGACACGGTTATCTACTGCATTTAGACTAATAGGATTATTCAAAAAACGTACAGGACTTGAATATTAATATTTTTTAGTTTATAATCAATATACAGCACTAGTTACAAGAATTATAAAGGTGGTGAAAATATAATGGCAGAAGTTAAAGTCGGCGAAAACGAATCAATTGAAAGCGCATTGCGTCGTTTCAAGAAAAAAATTCAAAAAGCCGGTATTCTTTCAGAAGTTAAAAAACGTGAAAGATACGAAAAACCAAGCGTTAAAAGAAAACGTAA
>CALUVN010000004.1 GCA_944324235.1 Candidatus Gastranaerophilales bacterium | reverse complement strand
TTTTTCATTTTAGAATTTTCATTAATTTTTATACTTAACTCATTAGGATTCACAGACATATAAACACTCCTATACCATTACAAATTTATGTAATATTTTGTTACTGAGCAATTTTTTTTATTTACACGTTTTATGTGTCGTATGCAAATTGCAACTTTTAATCAAAATTTTAATAATATAAGAAGTAATAAAAAAATGTCATATTCTCCGACATTCGGTTATCGTTCAGCATTTTCGCGTCAGCTGGATGTTGTTTTGGATAAGCAAAGAGTGTGCAAGAAGGATGTTTCTAATCTCACTTCTGCGTTTAATGATTTTGTTTTAAAGCATTTTAATTCTCAGAGACTTTTAGGTGCAGGTTTTCATGGCCGAGTTTATAAAATTGATGATAAGTATGCGTTTAAGCTGCCCAATTTAACAGCTGATTTATTCTTTTTTGAAAATATTCCAAAGAAAAAATTTGGAGCTTTGAAAACTTATTACGGTGAGTCTGTAGCAAATTTTACACATGCTAAGATTTTAAAGAATGTTTCTTCTTGCGGAATTCACACTCAAGCAGGTATTCCGCAAAAATTGTTAGCCTCGCTATTGCCGGATGATGCACAGGCTTATTATGAAAATATTTACCTGCCTAAATTTGCTGCTGTCCCGCAAAGAGCGTTTGATGCAATTGCAAAAGATTTTGATACTCTGAATAAAATGGGAAGAGGTTTTAATAATTATACTTTTGATTTTAAGAATCCTAATAATTTTGTGCTTGTTGGCAATACATTGAGGATTACCGATGAAATTTCATCAACTTGTATAAAAAATCCTAATTCGATTGCTGAAATGCTGAGTGTATTTTTAGAAAAAATGAACATTGAAACATTTGCCCCTTACAGTGATGGTGCAGTGCCTGCAAGGCGGCAGCTTTTAAAGAAAATTATACTTGCTGGTATGAAGTGCAATCTTGATTTCGGTGACTGCCCGGCTGATAAAATTATATGGAATAATATTATTGAAAATTTATGCAATCTAAAAGTTTCTTCTGGCAGTGTTATGAATACATTGAAGAGTATGCGTAAGATTGTACCAGAACAAAAACTCAGACTTAAGTTAACAAGTGATTATTTAGACAATATTCTTTCAAAATAATTTTGTATCAAATCATTGAATCGGTGCGGTTAATTTCTTTATCTTTGAATTTGAGATATCTTTCACATTGCATAACCCTGTCGTAGCCAAGCATGATTCCGAGTATAAAATCTTGTTCCGGTGATAGAAGATTGAGCTTGGGGTTCAGTGTTTCCGCAACTTTGACGCAGCGTTCATCTCCGAAAAATACGTTAATTTTGCCGTTTCCTACAGGATTAATAAGGTAAGGAATTTTTTCATTTTGCAAACGGTTTTCGATTACGTCCTGATATTGTCCTTTTTCTGTAGTGAGAATGAGCCTTCTCAGTCCCTTTTTGTATTCGTAAATATGGTGATTGAATACACGTAAATCGGAAATTTGAGTTTTCAAACAATCCTTATCGCAGCAGGAAGTAAAAGTTTGCTGCGGAGTTCTGACAACGTTGACGTTGTTTCTTTTATATGCTGCAAATGAGCTAACAGCTTGAATAAACATAATACCTCTATAAAGTTAGCTACACCTAACTTTATAATAGCTAATTTTTTGCAGTCTGTCAATGTTAATTTACACCACCGCTTCTTGTTTTTTGAATTGCATATTATAAAGATTTTTGTATAAGCCGTTTTCGATTTGCATTAATTCTTCGTGGCTGCCAAGTTCTGCCAGTTTGCCCTCGTTGATTACTGCTATTCTGTGCGCGTTCTGTACGGTCGATAATCTGTGCGCAATTACAAACACGGTTTTATCTTTCATCAGGTTATCAATAGCTTTTTGTACGATTGCTTCTGATTTGTTATCCAGTGCACTTGTTGCTTCGTCAAGAATTACTATAGGCGCATTTTTTATAAATGCACGCGCAATTGCGACACGCTGTTTTTGTCCGCCTGAAAGCAAAATCCCGCGTTCACCGATATAGGTGTTAATACCGTCTTTCAGAGTTTTTACAAATTCATCAAGATATGCCATTTCTAAAGCTTTATGGATTTCTTCATCTGTGGCATTTTGCTTGCCTAAAAGAATGTTTTCTTTGATTGTGCCTGAAAACAGGAAGTTATCCTGAAATACAACGGAAATATTTGCTCTGAGTGATTTTAACGTGTAATCCTTAATGTCGAGTCCGTCGATTTTGATAGAACCGGATTTTACATCATAAAATCTCGGGATAAGGCTTACGATTGTAGATTTCCCGCCTCCGGAGTTGCCGACAAGTGCAATTGTTTCCCCTGCGTTTACTTTTAAGTTTATATCTTTTAAAACAGGTTTGCCTTTTATGTATTCAAAGTTAACGTGTTCAAAGTCAATACTTTTATGTACGCCGTTTAAGATTTTAGCATCAGGCTTATCTTTTATTGCAGGTTTTGCGTCCAATACATTGAACACACGTTCAATTGCCATAAATGAGAATTGGACTGCGTTGAAGTTGTTGCCAAGATTTTTAATAGGCGTGTATAACATTATAAGAGCAGTAATAAACGAAACAAAATTTCCGCTTGTAATCTGTTTTGTCAGAATGAGGTGTGATCCGTATCCTATCGCAAGCCCGATACCTACAGAAACGATTACGTGCATCATAGGAGATAGCCAGCTTGTTCTTTGTATCATTTTTATTTTCAGACTGAAAATATTATTGAGATTATTTTTGAATTTCTTTTCCTGATAAGTATCAAGGTTATAAGATGTTATTGTTTTGTTGCCTGCAAAGGCTTCATTGTATGCTGTAATAATTGTAGAACCTGCCGCAACCGATTTATCCATAACGCTTTTGATACGTTCGCGAATTTTAGCAAGCGGGAGAAATGCACAGCCGAGTACCACAATCGCAATAATTGCAAGCTGCCATGAGTTGTAAATCAATACTCCGACCAGTGATATTGATGAAAATAATCTTGAAACAAAAGTTTTCAGGTTATCAAGCAGACCTGCGCATGCCGTATCAGCATCGTTATTAAATCTGAAAACAATATCACCTGATTTTTTCTTGTCAAAATATGCAGTTTCAAATGTCAGCATTTTTTTGAAAAGATTAAATTTCAGATCGTTGGTAATTTTTCCGCCTACCCAGGTGTTTAAGTATGTTGCAAGGTAGTTTAGTATCCCCTGTATACAGGTAAATGCAACTATTCCAAACGGTATATACCATGGTGATTGGACAGTTTTTTCAACCATTACCAAATCCATATACGGTTTTAGTGCAAGTGCAATAACTGCATCAAGTGAACCTATCGGAATACAAATCAGAACAGCCATTAATGCTCTGAACCAGTACGGTTTTACATAGGGCCACATTCTTGAATAATTTATATAGGCTTGTGTTTGTTTGATGTTTTCTATTATTTTATTCATTATTCTTTATTTTCTTTGATACACACTTATTTTTATAAAGCTTTGTAATCTCTCTTTACTATTTCTATTTAAAATTTATTTATTAATGTTATCCACAGCATGGGGATATTACAATAATACAATAATGCTAATATAAATGGTTAGTATATAAAATATATTGTTACATAATTTGAAGTAAATTTAAAAGCTCCCTCAAAACAGGGAGCTTAATTTTTAACTTCTAAACTTCAATAAATAATCTCTGTCCGACGATATTTTGTTTTCCGTTATAGTATCCGGCAAAATATCCGCCGCGTACCGGGTTGTTTTTGGCATAAGTATTAGAATAAGTATTTCCGTTATAATTTACAAACGGATTTCTTCCGTAAGGTGATGTTGACGGTGATGCGACTCTTACCGATGATGTACCTTGAACATTAGTGCTTTGCGATAATGCTTGTGTCAACAAACTTACTAAACTTGCCATTTTACTATACCCTCTCTATTACACTTTCTTTTTTAAGGATTTTTTATTCTGTGTCATTATTATAACATATTTTATTATAAAATTGTTATATTTCTTAACAAAATCATACTTTTTGTGTAGTATAATTTATTTATGGATAATGTAAACAAGAAAATTTTAGTTGTAGGTTCGTCAGCTGCGGCGTATGCACTCGTGAAGAAAATAAGCTCTTATTCGGGTGTTGAAAAGGTTTTTGTTGCGTCAGGCGCTCCGATTTTTTCCGATATTGCAGAGTGCGTAGATATTCGTGAAGATAATCCGGCTGAACTTTTGGAATTCGTACTTGAAAATTCGATTGATTTTAGTGTTTGCTGTTCTGAACTTGCTATTAAAAGTGATATAGCAACGGTATTTGCCTCAGGCGGGCAGCTGATATTTGCACCTTCAAAACAAAGTGCACTGTCTTCCCTTTCCAGAGCCGCAGCCAAGAAGTTTTTGTATAAGCAGCGTATTCCAACCCCTAAATTCGGAATTTTTGATAAGCAGCAGCTTGCTTTCGATTATTTGAAAAATGCATCGTTCCCGCTAATTATAAAGTGCGATGAGAACCAATTTTTTTCGGATAAGTTTGCATGCTTGAATGTTTCCGATGCAAAAACTTATATTGAAGAACTTTTTCTCCGCGGGGAAAAGAAAGTTATACTAGAAGATTATATTTATGGACACGATTTTACGTTTTACGTCATTACAGACGGCTATAAAGTTCTGCCGATTGTGAGCTCTGCAGATTATAAATTTGCATCTGACGGCGACGGTGGATTGTTCACCTCCGGTGTCGGAGCTTTTGCGCCGGATTATAAAATTTCGGCTGAACTTGAAAATGCTTTACTAAACGATGTAGCGGTAAGGGTTGTTAATTCTCTTGAAAAAAATGGTGCACCTTACGTTGGTATTCTTGGTTTTGATGTGGTTTTATCTGACGAGGGCGGATATTTTGTTACCGGATATAAGCCGTTTTTTGCAAACCACGATGCAGATTTGATTTTAAGTTTAATTGACGAAAATATATTTCAACTCTTTATGGATTGCGCGGTAGGTTCTTTTGCTGACGATTACGAGTTTATCAGACTAAATGGTAAGTCAGGTGTTTCTGCAGTTATTTCCTCGTATTCATCCGATGAAAAAGTTGTAGAAGGGCTTGACGCTGTACTTGATGACGGTGCTGATGTTTCATTTATTAATGTACGTAAAAATGAGTATTTTGAATATATTGCGCAAAAAGGTAATGCTTTTGTGATAACAAGAACAGCCTCTACTCTTTCCACAGCAAGAAATTTGTTATATGAAGATATAGATGCTGTGGCGTTTTCAGGGAAAAAATACAGAAAAGATATTTGTCAGCCTGTTAAGTAGTTGAATTTTTGTACAAAATCGTTATTATAGTTGTATGGCTTTACGAGATGGCAAAAATTATTATGAGATTTTAGGTGTTACTCCTGATTCTGATGTGTCGGAGATTAAGGCTGCGTATCGTAAATTGGCTCGCAAATACCATCCTGATGTTAATAATTCTCCGGAAGCGGCAGCGAAATTTAAAACTATCACGGAGGCTTACGAAACTCTTTCTGATAATGTAAAGCGCAATCAGTATAATACGTTACACGGATTTTTTAAGTCATATAAATCTTCGTCTTCTACTTCGTATAAAAAATCGAAAGAGCCGAAATTTGAAGACAGAACTGTAAATAAGTCGTCGTCAAAAACGTCGGAAAACGTAAAGAAAGATTCGCCGCGTCAGGAAGAGAAAAAACAGTCTTCACCACCGCCTCCGCCACCACCGCCTCAATCTTCAAGTTCACAGCGTCAGACTAAAAGCGAAAAAACAAAGTCTAAAAATTTATTTTCAGACATTTTTGAAGAATTTTCCAGGAATTCTCCAAAGAGTAAGACTGCAAAAAATACCCCTAAAAACGGCTCAGATATTACAACTGATATTTCGCTTACACTGCTGGAGTCAATTCGCGGAACTTCCCGTACGGTAAACGTAATGCACTCTTATCAATGCACTAAATGCCGCGGACGCAAATTTATTAACGGTGCAAAATGTAATGAGTGTAACGGTACAGGCGAAATCAGCGAGCATAAAAAAATTACCGTTAAAATTCCGCCGAATATTAAAAACGGTGCAAAATTAAGAATTAAAAATGAAGGAAATGCAGGTACTGATGGCGGTAAAAACGGTGATTTATTTCTTAAAATTACCGTGATTCATGACAGTGCAATGAAATATGACGGTTCAGATATCCTTATGAATTTACCTATTACACCATTCGAGGCTGTACTCGGGACTGTTGTTACAATTCCGGCCGCCGATGGTGAGTTAAAATTAAAAATTCCTCCAAAAACAAATTCCGGTCAAAAATTCAGGCTGGCAGCGCAGGGACTGGAAAAAAACGGTAAAAAAGGCGATATGATTGTTACAGTTACTATTGAAATTCCGGATACTTTGAGTGATGATGAAATCAGATTATATGAAAAGTTGAAAAAGTTGTCATCGTCTAATATCAGAGAGAATTTGTTGCATGAGTGAAAATAAAGCTAAAATAAAAGAAATTTTTGCCTCAATTCAAGGGGAAGGGCCTTATGTAGGTGTAAAACAGTTGTTTATAAGATTTTGCGATTGTAATTTGAATTGTAAATATTGTGATACTGAATTTTCTACTAAAAAAGATTATGTTGAATATACCCCGCATGAACTTTTTGAAAAAGTTAAATCGTTTAATCTTGACACAATAGCTTCTGTTTCGTTGACGGGCGGCGAACCTCTTCTGTCTGCAGATTTTCTTGCAGAATTTCTTCCGCTCATGAAAAATCGTAAAATTTATCTTGAAACTAATGCAACTCTTTATAATGAATTAGATAAAATAAAATTGTATATAGATATAATTTCTGCTGATATAAAGCTTGAGAGTGCAACAGGTATAAAAAATTCTTATGTCCTCCATGATAAATTTTTTGAACATGCGAAAGGTATTGAGTGTTTTGCCAAAATTGTTTTTGATGAAAATATATCTGATGCTGAAATTGATTGCTGCTGTACACTTGCAGCCAAGTATAATTTGGATTTAATATTGCAGCCCAAAATGATTCAGGATAAAATGTCTGTTTCTCCTGAATTTTGCACAAAAATTCTTGATAAGTTTTTGGAAAAGCATATTAAGGTAAGGCTAATACCTCAGGTACATAAATTTATTAATGTTATTTAACAGGTTGTTTAGCCCCAAAAATTATGGTTTTATCAGGTGTGAATTTTGGGATGACACTTGCCGGTGTGTATTGTTTTTGGGCGGGTAAAGGAGAACGGTTTTGTTTATTACCGTCAATGTTGTTAAAATAATTATAATTGTAATTTAGATGCATAAGCGCTCCTTCAATTTGAATATATATTAGCACATGTATGTTTTGATTTGCAATAGTTCTGATATTTATAGTATAATGATACTTATGAGAGGTAGATTATGGCAGTAAGAAAAGTTTTAAAGTACGGTGAAAAATCATTAAGAGAACCATCTAAAGAAGTTCATAAAGTATCAAAAAAAATTCAGGATTTAGTTCAGGATTTGCTGGATACCATGTATGCTAATAATGGTGTAGGGCTTGCTGCTCCGCAAATTGGTGTAAATTTGCGGGTATTTGTAATTGACGTCTCTAAAAATGATGAGCCTTTTAATCCTGTTGTATTTATTAATCCTAAAATAATTAAAAAATCCGGCGCAATGATTAAACAGGAAGGATGTTTGAGTTTTCCGGAAGCATACACTGACGTAAAACGATATAAGAATGTTATGGTCAAGGCTATGGATATAAAAGGCAAATCTTTTGTGCTTGAAGCTAAGGACGGAGAATTAATGGCTAATGCAATTCAGCATGAAAATGACCATTTGGACGGAATTTTGTTTATTGACCACTGCGTAAACAGGTTTGAAGCAGATGAAGTGTTGAAAAAGTTTGATTTGCCGCCTATTGATGCGGATATGCTGCTTGAAGAACCTGAATTGGAGAAGTTATTGCAAGATGAAAAAGATTAAAGTTGTTTTTTTCGGTACTCCGCTTATTGCACTGAAATCGCTGGAATATCTTTATAATTCTGACAAAATTGATGTGCTTGCTGTCGTAACTCAGCCTGATAAACCTGCAGGGCGCGGCAAAAAACTTTCAATGTCTCCTATAAAGGAATTCGCTCTATCAAAAGGATTACCGGTATTTCAGCCTAAGTCTATCAGAAAAGAACCAGAAATTCAGGATGAATTGAAAAAGCTGACTCCGGATTTTTTCGTAACTTTTGCTTTCGGACAGATTCTTTCTCAGGAAGTTCTGGATATTCCAAAGTATCATACTATAAATCTGCATGCATCATTACTTCCTAAATATCGCGGTGCAAATCCTATACAGCGTGCTATTATAAATGGTGATAAGCAGACTGGGATTTGTACTATGATTACGGAATTAGGTCTTGATTGCGGCGATGTTTGTTTGAAGAAAATTATTGATATACCTGAAAATATGACTTGCGTTGATTTGTTTGAAAAAATAAGCAATGAATCTCCTCAGTTATTGGAGGATACGTTATGCGGTCTTGTTGATGGTACGATTAGCCCTGTTCCCCAGTCAGAGGACTGTGTTTGTATGGCAAACAAGTTAACAAAAGAAGAGTGCCTTATTGACTGGAATAAGCCGGCCGAAGATATTCATAATCTTGTCAGAGGTATTTATAAATTTCCGGGCGCATATTTTATGCATGACGGCAAGATTATAAAGGTAATGGAAACCAGAGTAATCAAGTCGCCTAAGAAAACAGGAGAATGCGGAGAGTTTTGTTCCGTGTCAAAAGATGGTATAGAAGTTGCCTGTGCAGACTGCAATATTCTTCTTATAAAAGTAAAACCAGAGAGCAAAGGCGAAATGTTTGCCCGCGACTGGTACAACGGATTAAAAAAGTAATGGAGTTAAATTCATGGTCACAAAAGGTATAAGAGGCGCAATTACTGTTGACTGCAACAGCGATAAAGAGATTAGAAGCGCTGCTATTGAACTTTTAAATGCGATGATATTACGCAATAATATTAAAGCTAAGGATATTTCGCACGTTATATTTACACTGACAGAGGACTTAGACGCGGCATTTCCTGCAAAATTCGCGCGTTTGGAGCTTGACGGGTGGGATAAAGTTGCGATGATGTGTTTCCATGAGCTTAATGTTCCGGGGGCTCTTGAAAAATGCTTAAGAGTGCTTATTGTGCTGAATTGCAGTGAAGATTTTGAACCTGAATTTGTCTATTTAAAAGGTGCTTCAAACCTGCGTTAAGCCTTGGATATCTCAGAAATTGCAGGGTCAAGAAGTCTTCTTCCAACGTTTTCAAAGTTGATTGAACACAGTGTTTTATTGCCGTATTTAATCATTTTTTCAACGATACCGATTCCGTATTTAGGGTGAGAAACTTTATCGCCTTGCTCAAATGTTTCTGTATTACCTTCAACAATATCGATATTGTCATTGCTGTCATCAGCAGAATAAACAGGTACTATTTGCGGTTCATCGTAAGTTAAATTTTGTTCATCATGCTCATCTTGTTTATTGTCTGAATTTTGAGTCTCTTGTTCAAATTCTTCAAAAGAAATTATCTGTCCGTCACTTTCATCTTTATGAGACGGTTGAGCTTCTTCAATGTTATCAAAATTAAGTTCATCTATAAAATTAAGGTCATCTTCAGTAAGAGTATCCTCTGTTTGTGGTTGAGCATTATCAAAATCGTTTATCCCTACGTATTTATTGTCAGAATGTGCAGGTTCATTAGGTTCTTCAATATAGTAAGGCTGTTCCGGCTGAGTTTCTTCTGGTGAGTCGTCAGTCTGCTGTTCGTGAATGTCAGTTGTATTTTCTTCGGAAAACTCTTCAGATTCATCGTTGTGATGTAATTCTTCAATTATAACTGCATTGCTTTCCTCGTCTTCTTCATTTTCAGTGTGTTGCAGAATATTCGGAATTTCAGAATCAGCATCATTAAGGTCTGAATTTTCAACAAAATTTTGATGTTCTGATTCTTCGTTAGCAATCACTTCATCAATAGAAGGGATTTCGTCTTTTTTGTCGTTATATATGATATATTCATCTACGTCTCTAGCTGCGTTGTCTGTAATCGGTTCGTTTTGTTGTGCGGAATTTTCAAATGGAGTTTGCTTATCAAAAATATTTTGATAAGGATCTTCCGGAAGCGGCTCTTCTATCGTAATTTCTTCTTCGGTTTCTTCCGGTGTTGCCGCGATGTCTTCGGTTATGTACTCTTGAGAATTGTCTTCATCCGGAGGAAGAATTTCTTCTTCAATCTCGCTGCCGTCTTCCTGAATTACAATTTCATCAACAGGTTCTTGTATTTCATCCTGAATATTGTTTTCAATTTCGTCAGAAAAATTTTCTGTGTCCGAAAAGATATTTTCATCAGATTCGGTTGTATCTTCAGATTCAAGAGCGTCTTGAGTTTGAAGTTCGTCATCAGCATTATTCTCAAGTTCTTCAACTTCTTCTTCTACAGCTTCATTTTCTTCATTTGGGTATTCATCAAGCTGTTCTGCTTGCTGTTCTTCTTGAACCGTTTCAGAAGAAGGTGTAGTCATAATCGGTTTTGAAGCAGCCTCAAGTTCAGCCTGAGCTTTTTCAAATTCTTTTTGTTTTTCTTCTTCAATACGTTTTTCTTCTTCAAGTTTTCTTGCAAGAGTGTCCATAGCTTCCAGCTGCATAGACTGGACAATGAGCGGAATATTTTGGGTCAATTCGCCGTAAACAACGAATTCGTCCTGATTAAGCTTATTTAAAAACGTGTTATAGCTTGCAAAATCGTGCATAACAGTTTGCGGGGTAAAGAAGATAACATTTCTGGCTATCTGTTTTAATTCAGCAATAAATTTATATTCATGGCTGCAAATTACTGTAGTAAATACGTTTCCTGAAGAGTAGAATAATTTAAGCAATTTTTTGTCAGAGTTTGCGTTATTGACTGCGGTAATAGCAACAATAGTTTCACGCATATCATGCATTACACCGTAAACATATTCAATAATTTGCTTTTGCAATTTAGGGTTAATGGCTGTTGAAAGGTCAATAACCGTTGAGATATTCTTCCGTAAGAATTCGTCAAGAGATTCAAATTCGGAGTGGTGGTTTGCAAATACGTTGTTTTCTTCATATTTTAGAAGTTTATTTTTCAATAAAACCAGCTCAGGGATATTAGTTTCTTCGTATTGAGAATTTACTACCTCAATAAACTGGTCAAACGGGATAAATTTATGAGGTGCAGTCTGTGCATAATCCTGCAATTCAAGAAAGATATCCTGAATAACGGCTTTGCTGGTTGCATCAACATCGTCGAGTGCATTTTCCCAGATGAAGTTTATTGTGTCAAAATTCAGCGGAAGTTTAAAATCCTCGCCGAAAACGAATTTATCTTCATGCTCAATAGCATCGTCAATATCGCATACAATGACTTTCTGGTTAGTTCTTTGGAGTTGTTTTATGATGTTATTAACAAGAATACTTGTATTTTCATTTTTATCAGAGCAAATAATCAAGTCTTTTTTTAGTATTGTTTGGTCTAGATTCAGCAAAAATCCTTGTTGGGCCAGTAATCCGATTTTGAGCGGATTATTCATCGGTAGAATATCAAGGAGTTCTTCAGAAGGAAGCGGAGTAACTAGAGCATCAAGAGTCGGAATTGAGCCGTCATAGTTGGAGACAATTCCGTCGCTGTTGAATGTAAAAATTAATCTTACAATAGCATAATTGCCGGTATCATCAGCTTTAAGGTTTACAATTTGAGCCACATAAGGTGTTTTCTCATCCTCAATAATGACAAACCCTGAAAGGACAAGACGTTCATCATTATTATAACTGATTTTAACAAGATTATTTTTTACTTCCAGTATTTTCATTAAACACTCCTCATCTTAAACTTAATTTTAGCATGAACATGCCTTATATGTCTGTAAAAAGTCAATTTGTAACATTTTTAAATAGTCTTGCACAAATCCTGAAGTTTATTATAGATTTCAACAGTGAGCAGACATATTTTTAAATCGCGGTTAACAAGGCTTTTGAGTGTTTCTTTGTAACATTTTAGTAGTGCTTTGTTCAGTCCGTTTTTTTCTTTTAAAATATTAAGGATTTCTTCGCGGTATGATTTATCCCTTGTATTCGGCTCAATTTTATCGGCAAGAAATATAATTTTTTCAAAATCAGACATTTCAATTTGTCCGAGGGTATGCCATCTTATAGCTGAGAGAATTTCTTTATCGGTTACACCGAATTCTTTTTCAGCATAATAAGCGCTTACAGGTGCGTGTAGTGTTTTGTAATTAAGCATTTCGCATTCATCCACTTCAAGATTATTTTTGATAATGTCCAGAAGTTTTTCGTTGCTGAAACATTTTGCGCAGTCATGCAAAAGTCCTGCAATATAGGCTTTTTCTTGATTTATTCCGTACATGCCTGCAAGTTCTTTAGCGCAGCCGGCAGTCCCGAGAGAGTGGCTGTATCTTTCATCGTTCAGGTTATTTTTAAGCCAATCTTTAATTTGAATTTCGTCAATTTTTGTATAAACCATTTTCTTTTATGTAATCCTCGACTTCACTTGTTACAATATCATTAATTTTCTCACCATTTGCGATTCTTGACCTCAATTGAGTGGAGGAAATATCACAAAAATCCAGCTCTGCGAAAGAAAAATCATATCCTTTTTGTTTGAGATAATCGTAATTTCCTTTTGTAAAATCGTTTGTACGTCTGAATACAATAAAATGCACGAGCTTTTTGAGCTTGTCAGTTTCGTACCAGCTTTCTATTTTTTCAAATGCATCCGTGCCAATAATAAAATTTATTTTGCCCTCAATATCGTAGATTTTGTAAAGTTCTCGGATAGTGTTGTATGTGTAGGATTTATTATCCGACCTGAACTCAATATCGGAAACGTCAAAATTCAATTTCCCTTGTGCTGCGAGCTTAACCATATTAAATCTGTGAAAAGACATTTTAGGGTCATAGTCTTTGTGCGGAGGCTTGAATGCCGGAATAAACAGAATTTTGTCAAAATCGTAATTTTTGCTGACATAATCTGCAACCTGCAGATGAGCGCGGTGTATTGGATTAAATGTCCCTTGAAAAACGCATAATTTCATACGTAAATTTTAGCATAAAATCTATGCAGTATATACTTCTCATAGAATTCTTAAACTACTAAAAATGATATTAAATCCCAGTAAAGTGAACTTTGTATACATCATGTTTGCCAACCGAAACTTTTGCGATAAAAAAAACCTGATCTCGGGAGAAATCAGGTACAAAATTTGTAGGGGAAAAATTAATTGGAGTTAAATAGTTAAACTTTTTTAGGAATATAGGAATAGGAAGGTATGTAAGTAAATCTTATTTCAGATGTAACGCCTGCTTATTTGCCATTGCAATGAAGTTCATCTGTTCAAATAATAAGTCTGAGCGATCAACAAATGCTTGGTTTGTAGCAAGTGTAACTTGATTGTCGTACATTGTTTTTAATTTATCGTCAATCTTGTTTAAATTTTTTACTGCCATCTCTGTCGCCTCTCTTCTTATTTATCTCTTATGTATATATAAAGTATATAAACAAACTCGAATTTCAGTTTTGATAAAACTTGTTACATTTCGTTACAATAGCCAAAAAATGGCAATTTTTTTGAGTGGCAGGTTTTTATTAATATATAAGGTTATAGTAGGGATAATAATGTTCAATCAAACTGATTACAGATATAAACAATCATTTGGAAACGGTTATGTACAACCCCAGCACTCTCAGGTGCAATCACAGGGTGCAACAGCAACTCCTGCTATGCAGGCAAATGTTGATCCAGAAGCTTTAAAACAAAAAGCACAGGATACTTATGTTGCAAACAGAGTTTCTCAGTTTGAAGAAATTGACCCGTTGAAACTCTGGGCTGTCGGTCTTCCTGCCTGGTATGTGACTGCTCAGAGCATGGATTTGTATGCAAAAGCAGCAAGAGGTGCTGATTACAATAAAACTATACTTGGTAAAATAGGTAATTTCGGCGATAAAGTTTCAAATTTAGTTACGGATAACAGAGTCGCAAAATCAGGGCCTGTACAGGCTATCGGTCAATGGCTTACTTCTGCTAAAAATTGGACAGTTAAAAAAGCATTTGAGAACAGTGCTGTTTTAAGAGCAATGAAAACCCCTACAAGTCCGGAACTTGATTTTGTAAAATCTCAAGCTAAAGGTATGAGAGGTTTTATCCTGTACGATTACCCTCAGGTGGCAGAAAACTTTATTGAGCATAGCGTAAAAAATGTTAAAGATTTGGATGCTTACGGAGCTGATAAGGCATTTATTGATGCAAAAAAAGCTCTTATTAAAGGCGGCGCTGATGCTAAGGAAGTTTTACAGCGCGCAGAATTTGAACTTCTTTCAAAGAATAAAAATCCTCAAGTTATAGACAGATTTATGAATTTGTCTCCGGCACGCCGTGCTGAAGCATTGAAAAACCTTAAAGCACGTGCGTTAGGGTATAATAATCTTAAACATTTTATGTCTGTAAAAGAGGATATTATAAACAGACTTGATGATGTCGTAAAAGCTTGCGACAAGGCTAACCCGAATATGTACTCAAAAATTTGGACATCAGATAAAAACTGGTGGACAAAATTTAAAGGTCATATTATGGGGCGTCGCGTTTATATGTCTGAATTCCGTAATAAGTTGATTAGTGCGACAGGCAGAATGCCGGACGGTTCACTTTCTAACAAAACTAAATTAGGAAGATTTTTGCCGAAGTTTACTAACTATTTCCTTGAAGGTGCAACAAACAGAGTTGCAGGCGGTAAGTTCGTAGCATTAATGAACGCAACTTTGCTGGCTGATGTTCTTATCAGAACTGCTAATGCGGAAAAAGGCGACAAGTTCCAGACATTTGCTGAGCGTTTATCTGAAATGGTAGGTTTCTTCATATTCTCTCCTATAGCTTTGAAATTGACTCACATATTCGGTGGTGTTCAATATGCCGGTATCAGTGACAAAACCTTTATTAATTTGCTCAAAAAACTTGATGCTAAAAAAGCTAAGATGACCGTTGCCGAGTATAATGCTGCAAAAGAAGTTATACTCAAAGCTCAACGTGCAGCTCAGTCCGGTAAAAATATGACTGAGGCATATAGAACTGCTCTTAATTTCTTTAACGATAAGGCTACAAATGCTCAATACACATCAAAATCCGAATATAAAGCAGCTAAGAAAGCCTTAAAAGGCATATTAAAAGGCGATACGTGGAATCCGTTAGTTAAACTTCTTAAAAAAGCTGCACGTATTGTTACTGTTGGTCTGGAACAACCTGCTGCATATCGTACTAAGGCTTTACATCTTGAACCTAAATTCGGATTCAAAAAAGTAGGTCAAATGCTTAAAGATGCATTCAGGCATCCAAAATACTGGATGAAACAAGGTTTAGGCTATCCTGTCAGAATTCTTGTCGTAATGGGTATGGTTATGCCGTTCCTTAATAACTTAGGTGTTAAGTTTACTCATCTGTTGTTCGGCAGACCGTCTCAGTCAATTCTTGATAAAGAACCGGACACTGAGGCTGCTCAAGATTCAAATGCTATGACACCTGAACAACAAGCAGAGTTACAAAAATATATTGCAGACTTAAAACAGCAAAATGCTTTGAATAATATGGTTCAACCAGACCTTTCCCGCCCGACAAATTTGATTAATATGGCAACAAACGGTCATCCGTACGCTCAGCAGCCGACTCCTCAGCCTAAAGCGGATTTGTCAAGACCGACTAACTTGCTGAATATGGCTCAACAAGGAAAAATGTATGAAAATAAGTTAACACCAAAACCGGCTGAACAAACTCAGCAAACGCCACAAACAAATCAACCTAAAGAAGGTGAAGAACTTGAACCCGTAAGAACTTATGTTCCGTCCTCTGCTCCTGTCAAACTTGCTAATGCACAGCAAGACACCAGTGCTGTTGACGCTGCGTTGAAAAAGTCGGATGATGCTGAAAAACTGGCGATGGAAACTCTTGCTATGAAATGGTAGGTAGGTTGAATACTTAATTCAAATATGTTATAATAAAATTGCTCTGTATGGATGTCTAATTTTGTTCCTACATCTTTATTAACAGGGAGAATTGACTCTAACGGTGTTGAAGTATACCCGCCGATTGTTTCAATCGCCAGCGGGAAACGGATTATCCGAGGCGTTCACCCACCTGCGAGCCGCGCAGGTAACAAAATCACATCTGTATAGGGCTTTTTTATTGCCAGATTTTTGACGAAATGTTATAATTCTTGTATGGTTAATAATGTTTCAAGTATTGTTTTGTCTGACAATTTACAGACGGCTAATATAATTAATATGTTCATAAAGGATACTGCGCTGTTTGATTGCAAAGGTGTTGTTTCTGATTTTTCATCGTGTTTTGATATTGTAAATTCATCACCTAAAACGGTCTTAATTGTTGATATGGACACCGCTGCTGAACAAAAAATTGATTTTATTACAAAGGTTTCATCAGAAGTTTCCGACTGCAAAATTTTGATTGTTTCAGAAAATCCGTCAGTTGAACTTATGGTGAAACTAATGAGAGCAGGCGCAAGAGAATTTGTTTCGTATCCGCTTATTCGCTCCGAGTTCGAACAGATTATGAAAAAAATGTATGACTCTTTTGCTGGTTCGTTCAAAGAGGAGTCTAAGTGCAGGGTAATATCAGTATTTTCTAATAAGGGAGGAATCGGCAAAACCTCTATCGCCACAAATCTTGCACTTGAAATTGCTAAAACAACAAGAGAAAATGTTGCGCTTGTTGATTTAAATTTTCAGCTTGGTGACGTTACTACTTTTTTGGATATGAAACCATCTTTTAATATTTCATATATGCTTGATAATCTTGATAAAATTAACGGTGATTTTTTGCTTAGCACTATGGAAAAGTATAAAGAGACATCCTTGTATGTGCTTGCTGATCCACCTTTTTTCAGGATGGCTGATGATGTTTCTCCAAAACAAATTTCAAAGCTTATTGATATTTTGGGCCGTACTTTTGCGTATATAATTATTGATGCAGCCTCGGCTTTTGACGACAAGACGCTTACGGCTCTTGAAAAATCAAATATTATTTTATTGACGGCCGTTGCAAACCTCCCTGCTATGCGGAATTGTCAAAGATGTTTAGAACTGTTTGAAAAACTCGGGTATCATAAAGATAAGGTGCAGATATTGATAAACCGCTATATGGAGAATGACGAAGTAACTTCTGCCGATGTTGAAAAAGTTCTCGGACGCAAAATATACTGGAGAATTCCAAATAACTACTTTACGATGATGTCTGCTATAAATAAAGGTATTCCTGTAGTTGAGCTTAATCCTTCTTCAAACATTGCAAAATCGTATAGAGACTTTGCATTATATTTGACAGATAATATATTTAGAGCAGATTTTGAACGAAAAATGAATACCTGAGAGGTTTAATTTATGGGATTACAGGATAGATTTCAGGGAATATATACCCCAAATACTGATTTTAATGCTGATTTACCTGCAGAAGAAACGCTTTCACTCTCTGAATTTATAAAGTCAAAGACTGATGATGATTTTTCAGATATATTGAGTGATGATTATTTTCTTGGGCTATCTTCACTTCTTGAATATGATGACGGGAATAACACGATTTATATCTATGATTCAGGAGATGTTTATCTTGAAACATCGGACGGTTTTTCATGTTTTGTGAAAACTCTTGATGAAGAGCAGATGGCACAATTAAAAAATAATATTTTCGAACTTCGCGGTGTCAGTTTCGATTCGCCTTTAAAATCTCTTTGTTTCCGATATGATAATATTCTAGTTTCAGCTATATTTAACGGTAATTCCGAATTTTTTACCTTAAAAAATAGTTGTTCTTCGGATGCAAACAATTCAATGTTATCGTCATTTTTGCTTTTAAATGCTAATATCCTTATTACAGGTTCAGGTTTTTCTCCTGTATCGGATTGTTTGGTTGCCTTAAGCGATATGTTTGATTTTGCTGGTGTAAATCGCAGAGCAGTGCTGCTTCAGCATTCAAAAATGTACAATCCTGACGATAACGGTGTAATTGCTCTACAGACTGAATTTATACGCGACAGAAACGAATTTTCTTCTGTTTTTGATAATGTTTTGCGATTTAAGCCTGATTTTATGTTTGTCGATGAAATTCAAAATGAATTTTTACCCTATGTTATTACAAATTTATCAAATGCATGCTGCTATTCCAGAGTTTATATGAGAAGCGAAGACGTTGATGATTGTGTTGAAAAACTTACAGGAGTTTATGCAAAAGAGTTAAACCTATATCCGATTAAGGCAAGAGAACGTCTGTTTTCAAAGTTTGATATTATTCTGGAATTAAAAAATTCTTGCGGGAATATTTCTGATATCTCTTTTGATATATATATTGTGAACAAAGAGGACGGGATTAAGTTTGATAAAGTTGAGGATATATCTCCTGCCGGAATTTCCGAGTTGCTTGCTCGTTTTTCCGATAACTCGGGTCTAAAATCAAGATATAATAATTAGGCATCTGTTTTTTCGGATTGTTCCGACGGTACAGGAGTTCCGTTTTCTTGAGTCATAATTTTTCTTCTCAGCAGGTTACTTTCAGAAAGCCTTTCGTTGATTCTATCTATACCGGGATCTACGAATTTGTCAATTACAAGATTTTGTGTAAAGTTATCAATCGGTTTGATAAGCAGTATAAGTGCTGCTATACCGCCAAAGGTTTTGATTAATTTGTTTCTGAAAATTTTCGTGTTTTCATATTTTTTCAAAACTTTTCTTAATGACTGACGCGTGCTGTCATCTCCATACAATCTCTGTTTCAGTAATACTTCTTCTGTATATTCATTAAATAGTTTTTTGGAGAGTTTTTCGTCTCTAACACCTTTATCTAAATTTTCTTTTATTGAAAATATCTCATTGCAGTTTTGTTCTATAAATTTTTCAATTCTGGCTTCTTTTGTGTTCCATAGAGCATAGTCACCATTCAGATACTTATATATTTTTTTGAAAATATTATCGGTTTTAATATCGTGTTTAATTACGTTAATTCTGTTTTGAATAGTATTTCTGAGTTTTTCTTTGTACAAATCTTTATTGTCAAAAACATTATTGGGAATCTGGTCAATAAATAAGTTAATTTCATTTATTGCAGCATCTTTTTCATTAATAGAAAGTCTGTCACTGAAGATTTTTCCGACCGGAGAAGTCATTTTTTGTCCTACAAGAATAGGTATTGCAGGCAGCAGAATGCTGGATACCGATTGGGAAATTACCTGTTCTAAACCTCTTTTGCTGCTTGGACTGTAGACATCTTTGTCATTTTTGTATTTATCATAAATGTCTGCCCCGAGATACATAAATGTCGGAATCCAGAGTGCTGCACCTAATCGAGGGGTAATTACATTCAGTGCTGCACCTATTTCGTTAGAGTATGACAGAGCTCTTAACTTCCAGTCGTTAAGCGGATCTTGATAATCAGCCTCAGTATCTTGCTTAGGGGGGCTTGGTTTAATGGTTTCTTTTGCATTTTGGGCTGGGTTATTTTCTATTGACGTAAATGCAATTGGTTTTATCAACATTCTGATTCCTATAGGTTGTCTATATATATAATCTCTGTAAAAAAAAAATTTTGCTAGTCTTTTGTAAATTTTTTTTAATTGGGCTAAAATTGAATTATGGATAAAAAGTTTGTAATTAATTCAAAATACAGCCCGTCCGGAGATCAGCCCAAAGCTATTGCTGAACTTGTTGACGGTTTAAATTCGGGTTTTGATGCGCAGACATTGCTCGGTATTACGGGTTCAGGTAAAACCTTTACTATTGCAAATGTTATTGAAAAGATTCAGAAACCAACTCTTATTATCGCTCATAACAAGACACTTGCAGCTCAGTTATATAACGAATTTAAAGAACTTTTTCCTGATAATGCTGTTGAATACTTTATAAGTTATTACGACTACTATCAGCCGGAAGCATATATTCCGCGTACGGATACTTATATTGAAAAATCTGCATCTATTAATGAAGAGATTGACAGATTGCGTCACAATACAACTCGCAGTCTTTATGAGCGTAATGATGTAATAATTATTGCATCTGTCAGTTGTATTTACGGCTTGGGTCTTCCTGAAAACTATTTTCGCGGTTCTGTAGAAATCAATGTCGGGGATAATATAGATAGAGATGACCTTTTAAGACACTTAATCAGTGTTCAATATACAAGAAATGATCTTGTGCTGGAGCGATCTACATTCAGAGCAAGAGGCGACATTGTCGAGATTATGCCTTCTTACGAAAAAATTATCACTCGAATTTATTTCTTTGGAGATGAAGTTGAAAAAATTGTCCGTATCGACAATGTGACGGGTGAAATTATTGAAACTCCGCAAACTACAGTTATTTATCCTGCTGTACATTATCTTTCCTATGATGAAAATGTCGATGAGACCATAGGGCTCATCCGTCAGGAACTTAAAAACAGACTTGCTGAGCTTCAAAGCGAAAATAAACTGATTGAGGCTCAGCGTCTTGAACAGCGTGTAAAATATGATATGGAAATGATAAAGGAAATGGGCTACTGCTCAGGTATTGAAAATTATTCAAGAATAATTGAGCGGCGTCCTCCGGGATCTGCGCCTGCTACATTGCTTGATTACTTCAGGGGGGATTTTCTTACGGTAATTGATGAGTCGCACGTTACCCTTCCGCAGTTGAAAGGTATGAGCCATGGTGATGCAGCAAGAAAAGATACGCTTATTTCGTACGGTTTCAGATTGCCGTGTGCAAAAGATAACAGACCGCTTAGAGAAGATGAGTTTTTTGCTAAGGTAGGGCAAAAAATTTATATTTCTGCTACTCCGGGTGAATTTGAGCGAAAAACATCAGAACGCATGGTTGAACAGATTATTCGTCCGACAGGTCTTGTCGATCCTAAAATCCATGTCAGACCTATTGATACCCAAATTTCTGATTTAAAAACGGAAATTGAAAAACGTGCTGCCAAAAATGAAAGAGTGCTTATTACTACTTTGACAAAGCGTATGGCAGAAGATTTAACCGATTATTTTATTCAGGAAGGTATCAGGGTAAGATACTTGCACAGTGAAATTCAGTCGCTTGAACGCGTTGAAATTTTGCGTGATTTGAGGCTTGGTGAATTTGACGTTTTAATCGGGGTAAACTTGTTGAGAGAAGGGCTTGATATCCCTGAAGTTTCGCTCGTTGCCATTATGGATGCAGATAAAGAAGGATTTTTGCGTTCTGAAACCAGTCTTATTCAAACTATCGGTCGTGCCGCGCGTAATGCTTGCGGTGAAGTTATTATGTATGCCGATAAAATTACGGATTCAATGCAAAAAGCCATTGATGAAACAAACAGAAGACGTGATATTCAAATGGCTTATAACAAAAAGTACGGTATAGTTCCGCAAACTATCAAAAAGCCTATTGAAAATAATCTTCTTTCTCTTGTTGCAAGTTATAGAGATCTTGAAGATATTGTCGCTGAAGAAATGGTTGATATGGGGATTGATAAGAAGGATTTACCTAAGCTTATTGATAAACTTGAAAAAGATATGCACAAAGCTGCTAAAATTCTAGACTTTGAACGTGCAGCTGAAATTCGTGACCAACTTAAAAAGCTTAGAGAAATGGCTAAATAATTCTATCTTTATTTTCTTCTTTAATAATTTTTTCATACCCTACCTGTGCAAGGCAGTGAGCAAAAATTGCAGTGTTTAGTACGGTCATGAACGCGAGTATGTATGTGAATAAAGGTGTACCTAAAAGCTTAAATATCCAGAATACGTAAATAACAAATCCTGTAGTAACCATGTTTACCAGAAATAGTAAAATCAAGCAGTATAATATACTTATGGATGTTTCAACAATTGTGCTGAATGTAAGTTGAAAATTAAGCGAATCTTTGAATTGGTATTTTTTTGAATACATAATGTAAGCAGAAAATATGCAAAACTGGCATATTGCTGTAATTATAAAATTAATCGGATTAGCAATATTTTCAGGGACAACTTTTGACAAATTTGCGATTAGTATTCCCGGTACCAGTGAATAAAAAACGATTGCAGGGATTAATGAGATAAATCCTATTATCGTTTGAAATGCAAAACTGAATATATTTGCAGTAGGTAACACGTGGTTGTTTGTGTTGATAACATTGTGTGTTGTAATCAACGCCATTCCGAACAGAATTAATGCAGCTGCGCTTCCCCAGTAAGGATCTGCTGATGTTAAAGATGAAAGTTTTTCCAGAATGGCAGAACCCTCTTTTATACCGTTTAATGAGGTATTGTACGTCATATACAGCGGAACAGCAATTATAAGATACTTAAATACCGCGTTTCTATCCATAATGCATTCTTCAATTGCGTCTTTTATTGATGCCATATTCCAACCCTCTCATAAACTAATATTTTTTATTATCTTACCATATTTTAGCAGGTTTAACAAGGTATTTTTACAATAAACACTGAACCGGAGTTCGGTTCACTGGTAACAGTAATTTCTCCGCCATGCAGTTTGACCAGTTCTCGTGTTATTGTAAGTCCCAAACCGGTTGAATTTGTGTATTTTGCATTTGTACCCTGCTCAAATTTTTTAAATATTTTTTTTATCTCTTTTTTATCTATGCCTATACCGTTATCTTTTACGCTTATAGCGGTATTTTGCTTATCTTTTTTGACAGAAATTACAATTTCTCCGTTTTCTGGCGTGAATTTTATTGCATTACTTAAAAGGTTAAACAGAATTTGCTGTATTTTTACGTAGTCTGCTGTGATAGTTACTGATTGCGTGTCTTGTAGAAGTTTGATATTTTTTTTCAGGGCAAGCGGGCGTAATATATTTAAAACTTCATCAACAGCGAGTTTGATATCAAAGTCTGAGGTATTCATTTTCATTGAATTTGATTCAATTTTTGCCATATCAAGAAT
This sequence comes from Candidatus Gastranaerophilales bacterium, assembly GCA_944324235.1. GTDB lineage: Bacteria > Cyanobacteriota > Vampirovibrionia > Gastranaerophilales > Gastranaerophilaceae > CALUVN01. Next base: position 36,860 of record CALUVN010000004.1, on the reverse strand, counting down.
TTCATTAATCATTCCCAGAAGGTGCAGCCCAGAGATTTTTATATCATTTACATAATCCTTTTGTTTTTTATTAAGTTTGCCGCAGCAGTCCGAGTATAGCAGGTCTGAAAATCCTATTATGGAATTCAAAGGTGTCCTTAATTCGTGCGAGACATTCGCAAGGAAGTTACTTTTTATTTTATCAGCTTTAAGTATTTTTTTATTTTGTTTTTTTATAGTCTGATAAGCTTTGTTGAGTTCTGCTATACTTTCCTGCTGTGCCTGTACCTGCAGGGATATTATACTGTTAAGTTCTATATTTCTTATTAAGCTTGCAATCACCTCGGATAATGTGCTAAATATAGCCTTCTCGTCCTCATTGAATAGGGTTTTTCTTGTTATAACAAGATGTGCAAATGTTGTATTGTCAATTTTTAAATCCGAATTCAGATAATTTATATCCTGTTGTTTTTTCACTTCATCCAAATTTATGAATTCTTTTTTACTCAGCGTATTATTACAGGAAAATTCAAGATTTATGTATTCGGGGAACACATAAAAAATGTAGCCTGATTCAAATGCAATAATGTCGTTAAGTACTGCAAAAATTTTATCAATACAGTAAGAATCTCTCAGATTTATCCGAAAAAAGTCATTTATTTTTTTTATACTTTGTCTGTAAATATCCATAATTTAATTTTTATCTACATATCCGATGTAGCGAAGATTTCTGTAGTACCCTTCATAGTCAAGCCCGTAGCCTACAAGAAATTTGTCATCAATTTCAAAACCATAGTAGTCAGGTTCAATATCAACTTTTCTGGTTATTTTTTTATCCAGCAGAGAGCAGAACTTTGTGCTTTTGGTCTTAAAATTGCAGTGCATAAAGTCCATTAGGAATTTAGCCGTCAATCCTGTGTCCACAATGTCTTCAATGATAAGTACATTTTTGCCGTTTAAATCCGGAAGTGATATATCAACCGCATTTACTTTTCCGGTGGTCGTCATACCTGTTCCGTAGCTGGAAAGTCGTATAAATTCCATTTTCAGCGGCATATTCAGATGTTTTACCAGATCTACCGCAAACATAACTGCACCTTTCAGCACGCATATTGCATAAACTTCTTCGCCATTATAAAATTTGTTCATTTCTACTGCTAGTTCTTTTATTTTGGCTTGAATTTGTTCTTCAGTGAACAGAACTTTTAAGTCAGACTCTTTAATTTCCATTTGCTCCCTCTTTTCTTATAAATTTTAGCACGTGTGTGCATTTTTTATCAACTTTAATTTTTTCGCTTATTCCGGTGCCGGCAGCCCAGAGAATTTCTTTACCCTGAGCAAGCAGAACTATTTTGTCTTTTTCGTGATTAGGAATTTTTTTCTCGTTGAGGTATTTTTTTAATTTTTGATGCCCTTTCATTCCGAGCGGCTGAATTATGTCTCCCTCTCTGCGTGTTCTTATTGTAAAATTTATATCCGCAATTTCAGCACATACATAGAATTCATCTTTCTTTTTAACTTCTTCGTTTGAGGATGTCGCTTCTGTAATTATAAAAGTTCCGTATGGTGTTTCATAATTTCCTGTATGCGTTATATCAATACTAAAGTCAGTCAGCGCTTCAGGTTTAATTATTTTTATAGTATTTGTGCTTACAAACAGCATAAGTTTATTGCTTAAAGACAGTGTATTGCCGGATTTTGACCCTGCATTTTCTTCAATAAACCTGCGTACGCCTGTTATTTTTTCATAGTCGTAATCCAGTTTGTATTCTTGAAAAATATCATAAATTAATCGATTTTGTACGGGGTGCGAATATTCTATAAATTTAGAGGTGTTATAAATATCATCATTTTTTACCTGCTTTTTGATGATTTCAAGATATTCTTCCGCAATACTGTTTGTCTCTTTTGAAAGCGTGGAAAGACTGTTGACGGCTTTTGCGGCATCGGGGTTAATTTCTTTTGCTTTTTCTAAAATTTCGTATCTCAAAAAATTTCTTTTATATTTGATATCAAAGTTAGACTTGTCAATATTTGGCGTCAGGTTGTTTGTTTTGCAATATTCTTCAATTTGTTCTCTGTATATTCCAATGAGGGGGCGGTAATATATTCCGCGGACTTCTTTAATTCCTTCCAGACCGATTGTTCCTGTGCCTTTAAATATTCTGTAGAGAACTGTTTCTGCATTATCAGATGCCGTGTGAGCCGTGAGAACTGTTTTTGAATTAAATTTTTGAGCGCATTTTTCAAAAAATTTATATCTTGCATCGCGAGCTGCAGTTTCAGTATGCGGAATATCATCAGATAGAGTTTCACTGTAAAAATTTATGCCAAGTTCCTGACAGAAATTTTTACAATTAATTTCGTCTTGCAGACTGTCCTTGCCGCGCCAGTTGTGGTTAAGATGTACTGCCGTAAGGTTTATCTTGTGTGATGCGGAAAGCCTGTGCATTATATCCGCAAGACACATTGAATCAACACCTCCTGAAAAACCTATTAAAACATTTCCGCAGATACGGTGTTTAACAATAAATTCTTCAACTGTTTTCAAAATTTCATTCATATCAGATAGACATTGTCTGTTTTTTTATGCCCTGCGTAATTTCAACCGCATCGACACCGAGCTGCTCAAGTGCTTTCATTGCAAGGCAGTCTGGCACAAGAGTCAATGCTTGGAGCATATGTGCAGATTCAATTCGTGATTTTTTTTCTTTTTTTGCAAGTTCCCACGCGATTTCAAGAACTTTTTTGGCTCGTTTTGTGAACGTTATTTCTTTTTCAAAATATTCATTGCCGTAGCCAATCATATTTTCAACGACAGCGCGGGCATCTTTAATGCTTATTTCCAGCTCATTCAGCACAAGTGCACCAATTCCCGTAGCCTGACCTATTATGCCCAGCAGAAACATTTCTGTTCCGACTATGTTACGTCCGAGTCTGCGGGCTTCTTCTTTGGCAAGCCTCAAAATAATCAGCGTTTCAGGCATTTGTTTTTCAATCGGTTTGATTATGCTGTGAGCGAGGTCGTTGTCAGGAACTCTTAATTCTTTTAGAATGTCGTAAGCGACCCCTTTTTTCGTTTTTAAAAGCCCGAGTACCATATGCTCCGGTAAAACAACGGATGAACCTAATTCTTTTGCGGTTTCAAGCGCAAGGTTCATTACTCTGAAGGCGTTTGGCGTAAAAATTATCTGTCTGCCCGCATATTCTGATTGTCTTGACTGGATATTTGCAAGCTTTTCTTCAAATAATTCCGATGTTACACCGTATTTTTCAAAGATATGCGACAAATCGGAAGATTTATCTTCTAATATAGAAGATATTATCTGCTCTGTTCCCAGAATTTCGTAATTTGATGCAGATAATTTTGCTACAGCACGTTCAAATACTTTTGAGGATTCTTCGCTGTCAAACAGCGCATCGGTTGTTTCTGCCTGATTAGTATCCGCGTCTTTCTGTTCTTCGACTTCAGGGTGATACAGTTTTTTTATTTTCTTTTGAACAAGTTTTTCAAGCAGAGTTTTAGATTTTGGAATATCAAAACCGAGCTCGCGCAGAATTTTAACCGCATTTGAATTTTGTTCGCTTATTACGGCAAGGAATAAATGTTCATAAAGCACAGTAAGATTTCCTGACTTGCCGGCAAGATCCATAGTGGTTTTCAGGATTGCTTTGTAGTTATCGCTGAACGGCAGCGGATTTTTTAACTCGGTGTCAGGTCTGGTGTTAAGGATTTTAATGACTTTCTGCTTTACAGTATCAAAGTCAATGCTATAGGTTTTAAATATTTTCAGTGATATACCTTTTGCTTCCTTAATCAGAGCTAAGAGCAAGCATTCTGTGGTCACATACGGCGAATGCAGCTCTTGAGCCTGTTTTTGCGATTCACTTACAACATTTATTGCTTTTTCCGTAAATTTTTCAAACAAAATATTATTCCTCGTCTTCTGCTGTTTCTTCTTCGTCCATGCTTTCAACGTAAGCAGCTACTTTATTGAATTCGTCATCATCTTCGATGGTTTCAAACAGGTAGTCATCGCCTTTTTTAGTTAATCTCATAAGAACGATTTCGTCATCGTCGTCTTCAGCATCTTCATCTTGTTCTGTAGGAAGCAACAGTGCGTATTCCTGTTCATCTACTTCTACTATGTCGTAGAGTTCAAATGTAATGATATTGCCGTTCTCATCAATTGTTTCGATAAGTCTGTCTTCAAGATCAATGTTGTTTTCGTTGTTTTCCATTTTGTTCACCTTTCGTTATTTTCTTGCTAAGTATTGTTCCAGTATAATACAAGCGCTTTCAATATCAACCAGTCCTTTGTTCTTTTTGAAGTCTATTTTTTTGCTTCTTAAATTTTCTTCTGCCTGATGTGATGTTAAGCGTTCATCTTCAAATATTATTTCATAGTTTTTTATTTTTGATGCAAAATTTTTGCAGTCTTCCGCCTGTGAACCCTCTGTTCCGTCCATGTTAACAGGTAAACCTACCACAATTTTTTTTACATTATTTTCTTTTGCAATATTTAAAATCGTCTCAATGGCTTTGTCCTCAGGTACTCTGTCAATAACCGAGTGACCGCTTGCAATTATCAAAAGATAATCGCTCAATGCGACTCCTATTCGTTTTGTACCTACATCTAAACACATTACTTTATACATTAGCGCACCCATTCGGATTCGATTTTATCTACTATATTTTGCAATTCAGCGTTTGAAAATAATGAATTACTGTCTGCATTATATTTTAACGCAAAATAATACTCGTATATACTTCTTTTGATTATATGTTTAAATAATTTTTCAGTATAATCCTCACTGTGATATATATTAAAGGCAACATCAGCAAGATGCTTGTTTGCTGTCAGGAGGAAAAGATATGAACAGGTAAGAATACGTTTTTTCCAGACTCTGACTTCTGTTTCATCAAAAATTTTATAAACATTATCATCAACTTCCGTATTCAGGTTAACGCTGTTAAAATCACTTTTTAGTTTAGAGTTGAGATTTGCAATGAACGCTTCAAATTCCGGACTGTAGCCGCCATCCATAAACCAGTGTGAAGCGGCATCAGATTCGGTGAATTCTTCAAATTCAGCCTGCGAAATTTTTCGTTTTGTGAATTCTTTTTCAAGAATAATCTCAATATCTTCGTTTTCTTCGTCTATATCAGCGATTAAATTTTTCCAGCAAATATACTCATACGGTATGCTTCTATTTGCCAGATTTTCGCGGGACAGTTTTTCCGCGTTGTTGAGGATTGTTTTCAGTGCTTCCGGTTTTATGTTCAGGGATGTTTCATTCTTATAGAATCTGTTAATTATTGTGTCGCATTCAAATTTGCTGATTTCATTGAACCCGAAACAGTCCCTGATGCCGGTGTAATCGTTTATAACAATTGCTACAAACTGAATTTTATCTTCATCATTTATTCTTGAAAAAATAAGTGCCGAGTTTCCGTGTCCGTCAGGAAACGTTGCGCAGAACCTGTATGGCTTGGATATTGAAAGAAGTTCTTTGTAGAACTCATGTGAATTATCTGTTCTGATACCTGCCATTTTTAGTTTTGAGATATTTTTTTTAACAAGCGGCAGCATTTTCTCATCCATAAAATCAAGTGCAGAATTCAATGCGTGAAACGCAAGTTGTGATTTTGACTCTCCGAGAAGTGTAAGAGCTTCTTCACCTGCTTCACTTGCCGGCTGTGCAAGGAATACAGGTATCAGTATATTAGCAAGTTCGTCTTCGGAATAATCTTCTGCAAGTGATTTTATAAGAACAATTTTATCGTGATTTTGCAGCGAATTCAAAAAATCCAAAAAGTCTATCTGCACTTCAGGATTTGCTATGGCTGTTGTGAGAAGTTTTTTTGTATCTGCATCAAGAAGTTCATGTTCATCCACTACTTCACTCAGCTTGTCGTATGACCAGCTGGTATCAATATCCCGTAAAAAGTTTAAAATAACCAGTTTTACGTCATTTGATATGTATTTTTCATTAAGTATAGACCATAACTTTGCGGTTAATTCTTCTCTGTCGCAGTAGCGCTCCAGAAGAAAACGTATAATTTCTGTATTTTCTTTTTGTAAGTTTGTTAATTCTTTAAAAAGTAATTTGGTAATAGTTTTTTTATCCTGCTGGGCATCAAGCAGCTTTAAGTTGACATCGCAGGAGACAATGCTTGAGCTTTCTTTATATTTTGCAAAAAGATTATTAAGCTCTGCCTTTATTTCAAAAGGATTAAGCTGTCTGATGTCCTGATTAAAAATCATTTGCGGGCTTTCCCCCAGAACGCGTCAAGGATTTGTTGTGCTTCTGCTGACGGCATTCTATCATTTAATATTAAATATTGTACTGCAATCATTGCGCATTCAGAACAGATATTTACCCCCGGGCCCTGAACCATTTTCAGTACCTGAGTGTTCGGACGGTGGCAAAAACTGCAATATACCAATTCGTCTTCGTGTGAATGTTTATTAGAGACCTCGTGTTCGTGATGCTCTTTTTTCTTGTCGCCGAGTTTTACTACTTTTTCTTTTGACATGAGAATTTACTCCTTTAGATTATATTGTAACTTAAATTTGTAAATTTGCATAATTTTTTTTATTATTTTATAATTACCGTAACATAGTTTTTACATAAGAGGGATGAGGTTATATGAAAAAAGCACTTCTATTGGTAAGTATACTGACTATTTCAGTTTTCTCTACCGCATGTATTAATAATTTTGCGGTTCAAGAACTTAACAATAAAGCGAAAGTTTTTATGGAGCAGGGGGATTACACTGCTGCTATCGAACGCTTAAAATCAAGTATTGATTTAGATGATACCGTGTTTGAATCTCATTATAATCTGGCTGTAGCATATACTCAGGCGGAGGATTACCTTAATGCTATTTCCGCCTATGAAAAGGCTATAAGTTTAAAATCCGATTTTGCTGACGCCTATTATTCGCTGGCTGTTGCTCAGGAAAGCCTTGCATCCGCCATTAAATCCGGTGAGTACATTGTAAACGAGACAGGTAATATCGTAAAAGCTCAGGATGATTTAAATCAGGATACAGTGTCTGTAGAAGATACAGAAGATGTTGAGCTTGAAAAAACGCTCTCTCCCGAAGCACAAAAGGCTGAAAATGACATGTTGACTGCTGCTCTTGCAAATTATAACAAGTATCTTGAAAGTGCTCCTGAGGCCGGTGATGCCGAGGATGTTAAAAATAAGATTAAATCTATTGAAGACAGGTTGAATGCAGCTTCAGCTCCTGTAAAACAAATTAATGAGGAATAATTGCAGTGGTTTTTACTTCACCGGGTGAAGTCGCATTTAATATTTTTTCCATGCCTGTTTATTTTTACGGCTTGATAATGGCTTTTGCTGTTTTTACGGGGTGTATGACGGCATATTTTCTTTTTAAGATATTTTATTCGCGCGAGCAAGCAGGTATTATTATTGATTACTCTCCATTTATTATTTTTTCTGGGATTATCGGTGCAAGGCTCTATTACTGTCTGGTGAATTTAGATTATTATATTCAATTCCCGCTGCAAATTCTTAATATCCGTCAGGGTGGACTTTCGGTTCATGGCATGCTTTTTATAGGCGTGTGTGCTATTTTGTATACTGCGTGGCGCAAAAATATCTCTTTCTGGAAATTATTTGACGTCTTTTGCTGCGGCGCGGCCATTGGACAATCTATAGGCAGATGGGGAAATTTCTTTAATTCTGAGGCTTTTGGGCTTCCGACAACTCTTCCTTGGAAATTGTATATTCCCCCTTCTCAGCGTCCAGATGAATTTATTCAGTATGAATATTTCCATCCGACTTTCCTGTATGAAAGTATTCTGGATTTTGTTATTTTTATTTTATTGATTGTTATTTTGCGTAAAAACTCCCATACCCCTGGTGTTACTGCATGTGCATATCTGTTCTTGTATTCTTTTGTCAGAATTTTTATTGAGGCCATAAGAGTGGACAGCGCTCTTGATGTCGGGTCATTACATATCGCTCAGATTGTGTCTGTCTTTTTGATGATTGTTGCTTTAATTTTTTATTTTCTTCTGAATAAAAAATCACCCTCTTAACTTCTTTGTCTTTTATTTTTTTTAGCGTATAATCTTTCTGTTATGGGATTTGACAAAGATAAGAATGATGATAGAAATATAAAAGCACTGGTTTGGCTTTCTGGCGGACATTTTGTTAACGATATATACACAGGACTTTTGAACCCGATTATGCCTTTTATTGCCGCAAAACTGGCATTTTCAATGGCATTTGCCACTGTTATAATGAGTATTGCTCAAATCTTTTCTAATCTTTTACAGCCGCTATTTGGCTTTTTTGCGGATAGATTTCATAAGCGTTTTTTCATTTTCTGGGGACTATTAATGTCTTCTATGTTCATATCGTTTGCTCCGGGCTCGCCTAATATTTATTTTCTTATATTTTTCATAATATTCGGAAGTCTCGGTTCAAGCTTTTTTCACCCGCAGGCACTCGGAGTTGTCACGCATTTTGCGGGAAACACTGCGGCAAAAGCTTTAGGTGTATTTTTAAGCATGGGTACTCTCGGTTATGCCTTTGGCCCGATTTTTTCAGCTTATGTCGCCCAGTACTGGGGGTTTGAAAAAATGCCTGTACTCGCAATTTTTGGTATAAGCTGGGCTTTATTGATGTTTGCGATGCTGCCTAAGTTCTCAATAATCACTGCTTGCACTAGAGTTGCAACATTCAAGCAGACTGTTGGCGATATACTTGCTAACAATGAATTGCGTATTCTTATTATAATTTCCATGTTAAAAACTTTGATTAACAATTCATGCGCCATACTGCTTCCGTTCTTATGGAAAAGTATGGGATGTTCTCCGTTTTATATTGGTGTTGCTCTATTCCTGTTTATATTTGCCGGCGGCATTGGTTCTCTTATCAGCCGAAATGCCGAGCAAATACTTGGAACACGCAATATCTTCTATTTTTCCATGATATCAACTTTGCCATTGATGATATTATTTATCATGACTTATAAAACTATGCCTATTCTGTCGATTGCCGTATTTGCGCTGATGGGCATGTTTACTATGATGGCGTTCCCTGTTACCATGTATCTTGCTCAAAATGTTCTGCCTGAATATAAAAGTGTTATTTCAGGCTTTATTAATGGATTCTCCTGGGGAATTGTTGCTATATTTATGACGTTAATAGGATTCAGTGCTCAGAATTTCGGCATTACAAAAGTTCTGCTTATTGTGGCAATTATACCGGCTGCGTGTTCTCCGCTTGTGCGTTTGCTTAATGTATCAAAAGAACCTGTATGAGCTTGAGCTAAATATTGCGCTAAATAAAACAGCATCCTGATGTGGATAGCAGCGAAAAAATGCCTGCTTGCAGTGCTAATGCAGCAAAATTTGTTTTAAAAAGAGACTTAAATTTAAGCTAATACAGAAAGCTGTTTACCGTTTTTACGGCATTCAGCTGCTTGGTGCTTGTCTGCCATTTTTTCCTGCAGATATGATAATTGGTACAGTAATTTGTTTGTAACAAGATCCAAACTCAATTTTTTGTCCATTTTATTGAGCATGCTTAAATCGTGCTCTCCACCGAATGTGTGACCATTAGCATTGTTCAGCATTGCATTTGAATTCTGCATCATAGCAAAAGCTGCATTGTTCATTTGGTTCATCGCATTAAATTTTGCAATAGAAGAAACTAACATTACTACCCTCAAAAAACCTTTTACCTTATTATTTTAAAACTTAATTTGATAAAAATCAATACTCCTTACTAAATTTTTTATGTTAACTTTTGTAACAAGTTTTATAAAGTCTGAAATTTGAAATTATTTATATACTTTATATATATGTAAGATATAAATAACAAAACACGATATTAAGAGAGAGATTTAATATATTCCGTTTAAAAAAGAGAGACAAATTCCTATTCCTACCTTCCTAAACAAAAATTCAGCCCCTTAAAAAAGGGGCTTTTTATTTTATATTTTGTTCAAAAATAAAGAACTAGTTGTCGGTAGAACCGAGTTCATGGATTTTAATAAAGTTTGTACCGCCGGTTAAAAGTTGAGGAATTGAACCGGTAAATACAACTATATCACCTTTAGCATATTCCATTTTATTAAGGAAGAAATCGTCAATTTTTCTAAGAGTTTGTTTATCGATTTTTCCTTCAATTTGGAGGTCAATCGGATAGATGCCTCTGTATAATTTGATACCTCTGCAAGTTGTTTTTTGCGGGCAGCAAGCAAATATTGGAACACTAGGTCTGGATTCAGACAAAAATTTTGGAGTGTAACCGCTTGCTGTTATTGTAACAATAGCTTTTACATCAATATTTTTAATAATATCAGTTATAGCCATGCCGATTGCCATTGATTGGTTAGCGATGCTTTCAATCATATTTTTGGAGAAGCAGTTTCTTTCAAGGAAATTGCTTGATTCAACGTTATCAGCAATCATTTTCATAATGTGAACAGCTTCTTCAGGATATTTACCTGCAGCAGTTTCTCCGGAAAGCATAACTGCATCTGCTCCGTCAAAAATTGCATTAGCTACGTCAGAAGTTTCTGCACGTGTAGGAATAGGATTTTCAATCATGCTTTCGAGCATTTGAGTTGCAACGATTACAACTTTTCTGTTCATATTTGCTTTTCTGATGATATCTTTTTGAACAATAGGCACTTTTTCTGTAGAAATTTCAATACCTAAGTCACCTCTTGCTACCATTATACCGTCCGAAAGTGAAATAATTTCATCAATATTTTCAACAGCCTGAGGTTTTTCAATTTTAGAGATGATTTTTACTTGAGAATTCATGTTGTCAAGAATTTTTCTTAGTTTTTTTACATCATCGCCTGTTCTGACAAAGGAGAGACCGAGGTAGTCAATATTGTTTGTTACAGCAAAGTTTACGTATTCAAAGTCTTGTTGAGTTAATACGTCTATGCTTCCTGTAGCTCCCGGAATATTAAGACCCTTTCTCTTTTTTAAAAGTCCGCCTGTCTCAACTTTAGCGCTAATAACTCCATCTTCTACAGCTACAACTGTAAGTTGTAATTTACCGTCATCTATCAGGATTTTTTCTCCTGGTTTTACGTCATCTGCAATTCCTTCATAGTCAACAGGTATTATGCCGTCAACCATTTCCTTTTGGTGTTTGAATTTTAAAATTTCGCCTTTTTTGATTTCGAAACTTTCTTTCAGTTCACCGATTCTTATTTTCGGACCTTGCAGGTCTAGCAATACCGGAATAAGAGTTTTTTCTTCTTTTTCGATTTCTCTTATAAAATTCAATCTTTCTTGATGTACTGCAGGAGTTTCATGTGATGAATTCAGTCGGAACATAGTGACTCCTGCATCGAATAATCTTTTTATGTCCGCTTTTGTTGATGTTGCAGGCCCAAGTGTCGCAACAATCTTTGTCATTGTGTAATGTTTCATTTCAGCCTTCTTTCTTATGTGTAAAGGGGTATCCCATATAAATTTTATTTTGCTGAAAAAATTTTTTCAAGATTATATTTATATGTTATGTGGGTTTACAAAATTATTATTATGAGTTATACTGAGTGCAAACTTGATGGTTACTGTTTATAGAATATGAGGAAGTAAACATGAGAAATTTATTATCTACAGGTGTTGTTGCTTTAGGTCTACTTGCAGCAACTGCAGTGCCTGTTTTTGCTTATGACGGTATTGCCGATGTAAGCAAAGATTACTGGGCACAAAAAGAAATTGCAGATGTCGTTTCTAATGACATCATGACGCTTGATGCGTCTACTAACTTCTATCCTGAAGAAGTTGTTACCAGGGTTGAATTTGTTAAATCTTTATTAAAACTTTTATCAAATGACAATCTTGATATTAAAATCCAAAATACATTTAAGGATGTATCTTCTTCAGATCCTGACTATGGTGCTATTTTGCGTTCTCAACAGCTTGGATTGGTTTATGGATATCCGAATAAAACTTTCCAACCTTCTAAGGTGCTTATCCGTTCAGAAGCTCAGTCTGTTGTAAGCCATATTACACGTGATAAAGTTACTGATACTTCTATTTTATCTAATTTTGTTGACGCAAACAAAGTTCCTGGCTGGGCAAAATATGTTTATGCTAAAACTTTAACTGACGGTATTTATGTAAACTATCCAAATGCTAACGAATTGAGACCGGATGACGCATTAACCAGAGCTGAAGCTGCTGTATTGCTTTCAAGATTAAAATCTAAGATTGCTCTTGTTAAGAAACAATATGTGTCTGAAGATGTTGTAAGAGTTGAACATTTGAATGTTACTAGAAAAGCAGAATCAAATGAAGTTAAAATTACTAATTTGAGAAAAATCATTGTTAAAGGTAACGTTTTAGAAGTTGCTTTTGATGAAAAATTCAAATCTAAATATCATGCAGCCGGTGATACTCTTTATTTTGTTGCTGATAAAGATATCTGTACTGAAGAAGGTACAGTTGTTATCCCTGCAGGATCAAAATTCTTTGCAACAGTTGACGAGATTGTTAAACCTAAATGGTTCAACAAAAATGCTCGTGTTTATTTGCACTTAGACAGAGTAATCTTCCCTAACGGAAGCCAGTACAAATTAGTTGCAAAACCTTTCTACAAAAACTATGAACTTAAAGAAGGTCCTTGGATGACAGCAGGTAAAATTGTTTTATCAACTGTTACTTTAGGTGCTGTAGGTACTGGTGCCGGTGTTGGTTTTGCATTTATACCTGAACCTGTAAAAGTTGGTACAGGTGTTGCAATCGGTCTTCCTGTTGGTGCTGGTATTGGTTTAGTTACAGGCTTGGTAACTCCTGGATTGAACTACAATGCAAAACAAGGCGAAGAAATCTATGTTATATTGCTTGAAGATGCAAGCGTAAAATAATTATAGTAAACAGAACCATATGTTGGGGCTGCCTGATAGGCGGCCCTTTTTTAATATAATTATTTCTGTCTGATACGAAAGTTCAGTGTTGATTCCCCATGTTGGTATAGTAATATCCTGATATAAGTTTAAAATATAAATGTAGCTGATTTTTTATTCGGTTGGAACTATTTTAAACCAGGAGTATTATTATGAAAAAATTTTTATTGCCTATTTCAGTATGCACAATTATGTTTTTAGGTGTAAACAGTGCCTTTGCATGGCATAATTCAAATTCATTAACCTATGCAAATCCTCAGACTTATACATTGTCAGAACCATGTGAACCTGCATTTAGTTTGAACCCGTTCACAGGATTCAAAAACTGTTGTAAGTGTAAAGAGAAAAAAGTTAAATGCGATGCTTGTACAGGCGCAGCAGCACCTGTATGCCCAACCTGCACGAAAGCTTTCCCTAAAAAAAGTGAATGCAATTCATGCCAGAAAATTATTATGCCTGTGTATGAAGTTATAGAAGAGCCAATGTGTCCTTGCGGAAGAAAGTATTAATCCACGGTAAGTCACGGCAATTGCAGAAGAAACAGCGCCTATTCAGGCGCTTTTCTTTGTAATATAAATACTAATAAACAATTTCTCGCAGGGTATTCAGAATTTTATCAGTTATTTGCTGAATATATTCCTGACTTACAAGTCCGTTGATGACTGCATCTGAAATCTGATATGCCGGTCTTATATATTGTTGAGCCGTTTTATTTACATCTTGAAACTGTAAATCTGCAGCCTGTCCTGTTTTACCTCTGAGTGCAGCTCTTTTATACCATCTCTCTTTAAGGACTACTAACGGAGTGAATACATAAACTTTTACATCCATAATTTCGCGTAGACCTTCATTAAGAACATATAATCCTTCGGTTAAAACTACCTTTGCCGGCTTTTTAATCTCACCATTCGGATCAGATTCACAGGTAACAAAATTATAATTAGGTGATGTAATGGTTTCACCGTTTTTAAGCGCAATAAGATGCTCCTTCATTAAATCAAGATTTATCGCATCAGGTGTGTCAAAGCTGAAACCTGTTTTAAACAGTTCTTCATAGCTGCCGGCTTCAAGAAGTTCTTTAGATGTATCTTTGTAGTAGTCATCACATCGTATAACTGTATAAATGCCTTCTTTTTTCTCTTTTACGCAGGCCTTAATCGTATTATCAACAAAAACTGTTTTTCCTGACGCACTCTCTCCTGTAATACCGATAAGAAAAGTTTTTTTCTTATCAAGTACAACTTTGCGGGCAATATTCAGAATAAGATTTTCTGATATTCTTAGAAATAGCGGCTGAGCCTGAGATTTATCTTCTTCAAGAATTTTATTCAGTGCATCAACTATATTTGAGATTACTTCCATGTCGCGTCTGCTGGAGTAATAGTCATAACTTGTCAATTGAAAATCAGTCATCATATAAATAAAATTACCTTCCTGCGTATAGGTACGCATCATTCTAATATTTTACTTTAAAATAAAAAAAATATCTCATAAATAATAAATTTTGTAACAATATTGTTTAAATATTTAAAGTTTCCCCTGAAAAAGTCCGATATTTAGAATGTGAATAATAAACAGGAGTATGTAAATATGTATCATGACAAACTATTTGACAGTGCGTTGCGTGAAGTGAAAGACGAAAGTTTTCAAGCACTAAAGGAAGAAGTAATCTCGATGGAGCGTGCGATATCCAAATTCCTTGATGAAATTTTGGAATGCACGGCGTCAATTGCCGAGCGTGACTTCAAACTTCCTAAATTCTAAAGAAAAGGTCTGATTTAATCAGACCTTTTTTATTACGCCATATATCCAAATTGAGGAAATAAGTTAAAATTATTCATCATCGGGTTAAAGCCAAAAACTGTTGGCATTGGTGTATAACTAAATCCAAAAGGCATCGGCATCGTAGGATTAAAGCCTGACGAATATGATGTGTCTGCAGATGGATTGTAGCCGACTAGAGCGCTAAGTTTTGCCAGTATATTGTTTAATTCTTGATTTTTTACTTTTGTACCTGATGAGGTTTTTTGCTCACTTTTTTCTTCAGTTACCTTTGAACCTGCGTCTGCTACTAAAGGTGTGCTTGATGATTGTGCCGGTGTTGTAACGACTTCCTCTTTCGCTGCAGCTGCTCTTACAGCTTTTCCATTTTGAGCCACTCTTTCATCTGCAGATGTTTCAGGTGATTGTGTTGTCTGAGTATCTGCTGAAGCGTTTTCTCTATCTGTTTCTGCTACCATCCCTTCGATTTGTTGTGTGAATGTGTCTGAAACTTCACTGTATGCTTCTGCTATTTGTTGAGTATCTTCACTAACTGCCCCACTTTGAACTTCTTCATTGATTCGATTTGCAGCTGTATTAAGCACTGCGCTCATATATTCAGGGTTATCCATTGCATATTCAACTTGTTTCTTTTCTGCCAGTTCCATTTCGGAAGGGCCTGTTACTGCTCTTGCGGCTTTACCTGCCAACCAGCTTCCTAAAAGCCCGCAGCCTACTCCGACAATTGCTCCGACTACAGTTCCAACTACCGGAACAGGAATGCATGAACCGATTGCTGCACCTGCAATTGCACCTGCTTTTGCACCTAAAATCCATCCTCCGACATCTGCTGCAGTATTTACTGTACTTTTTACAAGTTGCTTGTTGCCGCTTTCTTTACCGAGTGTTTTATAAGTATTGTAGACTTCCAGTCCTGCAACACCTGCGGAAACAGCTGCGAAAAGTGCATTACCACCTTTTGCACATTTGCTTAGTGTTCTTAATTTTGATGAATTTGCTGCTGTTTTAAGATATTTACTTTTTACTGCAGATGCACCGCTTTTCTTTGCTATATATCTTTTGGCCTTTCCAAAAGCGCTTTTAGGCTTTATTTCACCATTCATTTTGGCAAGGTGTACATTATATTTTGCCTGTGCTTGTGCTATTTCTATATTTTTTGCTGCAGTTTTTAATGCATCACCTTTTAGTGTTTGCGCCTCTTCAAGAAGTCTTCTTACATCTTTATATTTATCAGCTACAACCTGTGCGTTTTTCATTTTAGTAGTAACAGCAGCACCCTCTTGTATAACAGGAGCTTTCGGTGTACGTTTAAGCATACTGTTTACTTTTTGATGTCTGTATCTTTCCATTATGGTGTTGCCGGGATTTTTCTTAAAATCAATAACAAAATCTTTTGTTTTAGTTAAATCAGGGGTTAAGTTTTGTTTAAGTGATTGAACTCTATGCCCTTTATTTGTACTCCACCAGTTTTTACCCTTTCCCGCAAGTTCGGCACCAGCCATAAATGCTAATCCGTCAGTCGGTCCTATTTCTGTAGGATTTACTTCTGAATAGTTTGCATATCTTACTAATTTTTCTACATTTTGTTTATTATATTGCGGCTGCGCTGCTGTAATTTTCCCAGACATAATTTCCCCGTGAATAATTTTTCCCTTATATATATAAAGTATTTCTCTTGTATAAAATTGCCTTTTGTTAACAAATGTTAAAAACGGCAAACCTTTTCAGATTTGCCGCGGATTGGGGTAATTGATTGGATGTATATTTATTTTTCTGCTTTTTTTGTATTTTCTTCGGATGCTTCAGGCTGAGGTGCTGTGTATGCAAACGGATTGCCGTAAATATCCTGTTCAAAAATGTTACCGCCATTGCCCATTAATTGTTGCATTTGCATCATCTGAAACGGATTATACCCGCCTGCGAAGGGTACTTGCTGATATCCTGCTGTTGCTGCGACTTCTGCAGCTTTTTCTGTTGCACGTTTTTCTACTTCTTCTGCAATTTTTTGTTCCTGATCATATTTGCGTTCTGAGTAGCTTTTACCTACTATTTTTGAGGTTATCCAATCTCCAACCGCATAACCTACGAGCCCCCCGATTGGTCCGAGTAGTGCTGTACCGACTGCAGCGGCAAGAGTACCACCTCCAACTCTAGCTGCTACTTTTACAACTTCGGCGCTACCTGAAACTATGCCTTCGTTTGCCGTTGCTTTAAAGATGTCCGGTAATGATGTTGCTGCAAGCAGTAATGTACCTATAAGCGGCATTCTTGTGCCTATTCCTTTAAAAATTCCCTTAAAGTTTCCCCATAACTTATTTTTGCCGTGTCTTACGGCATTTTGACCACCAACACGCCAGCCCTGAGCAATTTTATCAGGTATAGTCGATAAATTATATTTTATATTTTTCCAGACGCTACCGCCGTTTCTTGCTATGTTTTTGTTGTTAAATTTTTCAGCGGCAAGTACCCCGTCCTTAAAACCGTTTTTGACTGCCTTAAACCAGCTTTCATTTGCAGCTCTGTTTTTTATTCGATTTTTCATTGTTGCTGCCATGATGTCATTTGCCGTGCCCGATACAAAGCTCGGGTATAATTTTGCAGCACGTTTACCATAACCTTTTGCTGCTGCGCACAGTGCTTTCCATCCTATTGAACCTACGCTCATAAAATTAACCTACCTTTTTTACCTTACCTGTTTATATAAAGTATTTTTTCATACGTTAATTGCTTTGTAATGCTTTTTTTGTAATTTTTCTTAACATTTACATCTTTACAAATTACAAACACAAGAGTATAGTTACTTTTATAGACAAATGAAAAGGAGATTATATGCGGAAAGTGACTTTGATAAACGGTGATGGCATAGGGCCGGAAATTTCGGATGCAGTTGTAAAAATAATTGATGCAAGCGGCTTAAAAATAGATTGGGATGTACAAACTGCCGGCGAAGATGTTATTACAAAGGAGGGTGTTCCGCTTCCTGAACGTGTTTTGAATTCAATCAAAAAAAATAAAATTGCTCTGAAAGCTCCTGTTACAACTCCTATCGGCAAAGGTTTCCGCTCAGTTAATGTTCAGCTTAGAAAAGAGTTGGATTTGTATGCAAACCTGCGCCCTTGCAAAAATTTGCCTAATGTAAAGACCAGATTTGATAATGTTGATATTGTTGTTGTGAGAGAAAATACAGAGGATTTATATGCCGGAATTGAGCGGCAAGCAGATGAAGACACTGCTGAGAGTATTAAAATAATTACCCGCAAAGCCTCCGAACGAATTTGTAAATTCGCGTTTGATTATGCTGTAAATAACGGTCGCAGTGAGGTTTGCGTTGTTACTAAGGCTAATATTATGAAATTATCTGACGGATTATTTCTCGATTGCTATAGAAAAGTAGCAGAGCAATATCCTCAAATTAAAAAAAGAGAAATTCTGGTTGATAATCTGTGTATGCAGCTTGTGCAAAAACCGGAGCAGTTTGATGTTCTTGTATTACCTAATTTGTACGGAGATATTGTCTCCGATTTATGCGCAGGATTAATTGGCGGGCTTGGTGTAGCTCAAGGTGCAAATATAGGGACTGATTGCGCGGTATTTGAACCTGTTCACGGTTCTGCACCGGATATAAAAGGACAAAATAAGGCAAACCCAACAGCGCTTTTACTTTCTGCAATAGAGATGCTTAGATACATGAAAGAGTTTTTGTATGCGGAAAAAATAGAAAAGGCTTTATTTAAAACTCTGGCTGGCGGTATATGTACGGCAGATTTAGGCGGAAATGCTTCAACCACTGAGTTTCGTGATGCGGTAATTTCAAACTTATAAAAGCCCTAAATCTCTCAAAAACTTTTTATTATCAGAAAGCAAGCTGAGCTTTTCGTCAATAAACGGATCAGCAACGCCATCATCAAACAAGTCTTTCACCAAATCATTATGAGAAGTGTTTTCAGGATTTGAGAGAACAAGTTTAGAAAAGTTTTTTATGTCACACTCTTTTTCATAGAGCTTTACGGCCTTTTTTGTGAGCCCGTCCATGAATTCGTTCCCGCTGTGTTCTATCGGGCAGGATATATTCTCATTTACCGCTTTATTCTCTTTTCTGAGTCTTAATGCTAATTTTTTGAACATACACACTCTATCCCTTCATTTTCATTATAAAAGATTTTCATGCAAAGTCTATCAATCCAAAGATTTATTTTAGAGTATTTTATCCTTGATTAATACTTGTATTTGAATTAGAATTAGTATGCTTAAAAAATATATAAGAAAGAGGTTACAGATGCTTGATATAAGACTAATCAGAGAAAATCCTGATAAGATTAATGAACTTCTCAAACGCAGAAATCCTGAGTTATCTATTGATGAAGTTATTGAAATAGACGTTGAACGCCGTAAAATTCAGACACAGGCCGATGAATTGAGAGCGAAAAGAAAGTCTGAGTCTCAAAAAATCGGTGAACTCAAGAAAAAAGGTGAAAATACGGACGCTATTCAGGAAGATGTTCGTAAAATCGGTGATGAAATAAAATCTTTGGAAGAAAAGCAAACTGAATTAGATGAAAAACAAAGAACTCTACTTTTGCATATTCCGAATATTCCTGATGAAACTACTCCGATTGGTGCATCAGAAGATGATAACGTCGAAGTTTACAAATGGGGTGAACCTCGTAAATTTGATTTTGAATTTAAAGCACACTGGGATTTGTGTGAAGAAAAAAATCTCGTTGATTTTGAAAGAGGCGTAAAACTTTCTCAAAGCCGTTTCACACTGTATCGCGGCAAAGGTGCAAAACTCGAGCGCGCAATTATTAATTTCTTCCTTGATTATCATACAGGTGAGCAGGGTTATGAAGAAATTCTACCGCCATTTATGGCTAATGCAGCAACAATGACAGGAACAGGCCAGTTGCCTAAGTTTAAAGAAGATATGTATAAATGTGTAGATGAAGATTTGTACTTGATACCGACAGCCGAAGTTCCGGTTACGAATATATACGCAGGTGAAATCCTTTCTGAAGACGATTTACCGATGTATATGACTGCTTATACGCCTTGTTTCAGACGCGAAGCAGGCTCAGCAGGTAAGGATACAAGAGGTTTGATACGTGTACACCAGTTTAATAAGGTTGAACTTGTTAAACTCTGCACACCACAATCAAGTAAAGAAGAGCATGAAAAATTAACAGAAGATGCAGAAAAAATGCTCCAGCTGCTTGAACTTCCGTACAGACGTGAAGCTCTTTGCACTGCTGACATTGGATTCTCTGCAAACAAATGCTGGGATTTGGAAGTTTGGATGCCGTCTTACGGTACTTATAAAGAAATTTCCAGCTGCTCTAATTACGGAGATTATCAGGCAAGACGTGCAAATATCAGATATCGTGATAAAGAGACAGGAAAAGTTCAATTTGTTCACACTATTAACGGTTCTGGTCTTGCGGTTGGCAGAACTTTTGCAGCTATCGTGGAAAATTACCAGCAGGCTGACGGAACTATTATCATTCCGGAAGTTCTTAGAAAATATACAGGATTTGATAAAATATAATAAAAAAGCCTCAGATTTGAGGCTTTTTTATTTTTATTATATAAGACATATTCTATTTTAGTAGTTTTGCAATAATCATATGTTTGCCAGCACATTTTGCTTCGTTGACCAATTTTTCAGCATAAAAGCTATTTGCTGAACTAATTGCTTTTCTTATTGCTCTAATAGGATTTTTAGAAATATATTCTCTGCCGCCGACTATTGCTTTAAATTTTTCATTTTGGGTTCTACTTTTTTCTGTTGTTGCGATGTATATATCAATAGGGTTATTTTTCTGTTCCTCAATATACATATTCAGTTTTATTACTTCTTTTTCTGTAGTAATGTGTCTTTGCAGATAATCTCTAACCTTTTCTTTTTCAGCCGCCGGTGTAATAACAGCCATACCAAAAGTTGTCTTATTGTGTGGGATAGTATTTATTTTCATTTTGTTCCTTTTTCCATTAATAATTATTTTTATAATATAAAATAGCGCAAAAGTCCTTAAATTTGCACATTAATTTACATTTGTTAATTTTTAGTGCATAATATTTATGAATATAATTTGTATTAAGGATTAAGATGTACGAATTTCCGTTTGAACTGGATGATTTTCAAAAAGATGCATGTAATTGTATAGACAATGGTGAAAGTGTAGTTGTCTGCGCTCCGACCGGTGCGGGTAAAACCGTTATTGCTCAACATGCTATTCACAGGGCGCTTGAGCAGGGATTAAGAGTTTTCTATACTACTCCTTTGAAGGCTTTGTCTAATCAGAAATATTATGATTTTGGCGAAAAATACGGTCAGGATAAGGTGGGACTTCTAACCGGAGATACTTCTATTAATCGTAATGCTCAAATTGTCGTAATGACAACTGAAGTTTTCAGAAATATGCTTTACGGCACTAATTTTGGAGCTGTAGCTGATAATATGAAGGACGTAAGGTATGTTGTACTTGATGAAGTTCATTATATGAATGATGAACAGCGCGGTACTGTATGGGAAGAAAGTATTATCTACTGTCCTACAAATGTTCAGATTATTGCATTATCAGCTACCGTTGCAAATGCGCAGGAACTTACTGACTGGATTAACACAGTTCATTCAAAGACTGAACTTGTTGATACTGATTTCCGACCGGTTCCGTTAAGATTTTTCTATTTTGACAGTTCGCAGCCGTACAAGTTACTGCCGCTTTTAACACCAAGCGGTCAGTTAAATAAAAAAATCAAACCGGAAAAACGTGAATTTCACAAGGGGAAACGTAAATCTCCAAAATCTCCGGTAAATGATGTGATAAGAAATTTGGCGCAAAACGATATGCTTCCTGCAATTTATTTTACTTTTTCGCGCAAAAAATGTGATGAGCAAATGGAGCGCTGTGCCTCGCTTGAGTTGGTTTCACGTGCAGAGCAGGCTCAGATTAAACAATTTATTGATGAGTATATTGCGGAATATCCTCATCTGTATAATAACAAACACCTTGATTATTTGATGTGCGGTGTTGCGTCCCACCACGCAGGGCTTCTTCCTGCATGGAAAAATCTTGTAGAAAAATTATTCCAGAAGGGATTAATCAAAGTAGTCTTTGCAACAGAAACACTTGCAGCAGGTATAAATATGCCTGCACGCACAACAGTTATAAGCTCAACCAGCAAACGTACAGACAGCGGCCATAGAATGCTTACGGCAAGCGAATTTTTACAAATGTCAGGACGTGCCGGCCGTCGTGGTATGGATGAGATTGGTTATGTAGTAATTGTTGGTACTCCGTTCCAAACCCCTGAAGAAGTTGCAGAACTTGTGCTCAGCGATGCTAATCCGCTTGAAAGCAGATTTTCTCCGAGCTATTCTATGGTTTTAAATCTTCTCCAGCGATTCAGCCTTGAAGAATCTAAAGAGTTGATATTGAAAAGTTTTGGATATTTTTCATCCGGTTCACGCCTGCAGCCGCTGCTGAAACAGTATGAACTTAATGAAAATGAAATTAAACAGCGTGAATTTGTCTGCCCTTCTCATCTTTCTGACGATGTGCTCCACGAATACGATAAAATGCGTCATATCTATGTTCAAAACAGGCAAACTTACAAAAAAATTCTTAAACAAGAAAAACATAAAAACAGGCCTCTCACCGAAGAAGTTATACAATTCGGAAAACAAAATAAGGAGCTTCTTGCAAGTATGCATTCATTCAAATGTGATACCTGTAAGCTTTACAAAAAACATTCCAAGAATGTTGAAGTTATTGAAAGAATTCGCGTACGTCAGCATAAACTCGAAAAAGAAATGGAACGTCAGCGCGATATTTTCTGGAATAAATTCCTTGCTCACAGAAGCGTGCTTATTGATTTCGGTTACTTAAAAGACGACTATCCGACTGATTGGGGCAAAACTACCTCACAAATTCGCTCGGAAAATGAATTGTACCTGTCTCAGGTTATTTTCTCTGATGCTTTACAAAATCTGTCACCTGCCCAGCTTGCAGCTGTTGTTTCTGCTATTACAACTGAAGAGCAGCGTACAGATATGATGTATGGTTTGCCGCTCTCTGAACCTGTCAGAAAATCGCTTAACCTTATTCGAAACATACGCAGAAAGATTGATAAGGTGCAAAAACATTACTCTGTTGAAGCTCCGCTTTATATAAATCCTTTTTACAGTTCTATGATTGAGCTGTGGGTTGATGGTGCTGAATGGGAAACTATTGCCGAATCTCTTGACATCGGCGAAGGTGATATAGTAAGAAGCTTTAAACGTACAGTCGACGTCCTTCGCCAATTTACGACTATTGATAATGTTCCAGAATGGCTTGTATTTACTGCCCGTGAGGCAATAGATAAGATATTGCGGGAGCCTGTAGATTTAGATTAAAGTATAATGTACTTTTTACACTTATAATATGGCTAAAAAACTTTTACAGCTTAGGTTTAAGGGACTTGATTTTTTTATAAAAATATGTTACAATAGTAGTAGGAAGTCCCTAATGGTTATGTTAGGTTTCTGATGAGTGTTATTCCCCGCACCACTCTTAAATAAAAAAGGTATCCGAGTACTGCAAGACATAACAGGTGGCACATATGGATACTATATTAACACGCCCGTACGGGTTTAACAGCAAGGAGATTTCAGGTTTAATCGGAAGTTTGTTCAATCTTTCGATAATTGGTCTGCTTGCGTGTTCACAGGTTTGGGTACTCGCAATGCCTGACGAGGTCAGGGTTGCGAGTGCCGCTGTACAAAAAATTAATGTTTCTGTGGGGCAGCAAATATTAGAGGAAATTTCGCCTGAGCTTAAAGAAGAGAAGTTTACGCAGTCAATCAAGGAAAAATATCCAAAGGCCGTTATTAATGATGTTGAGCGAGGGGTGAAGCATATAAAAGTGACCAAATACTTTAGCGGTCGGCCTGTCAGAATTAATGTTGTAGAAGCGGATATGAATTTGGCTGACATTGAATTAAGACCGGAGCTTGCTTCTGATAAGTTAAATAGTAAGAAGACAATAAAAAATATTGCGATGAAAAATTCCTCAATAGTTGCTTTAAACGGTACATATTTTAAACCCCAAACAGGCGTTCCAATCGGAACATTAATGATAGATGGCAAGTT
Organism: Candidatus Gastranaerophilales bacterium; assembly: GCA_944324235.1. Lineage (GTDB taxonomy): Bacteria > Cyanobacteriota > Vampirovibrionia > Gastranaerophilales > Gastranaerophilaceae > CALUVN01. The sequence continues at coordinate 13,043 of CALUVN010000004.1, read as the reverse complement.
GATTACGGGGCCTATGTATGACAGAGTTGCTCTGGGTGTATTTGATGATGGGTTTGATGTTGCAAGAGTGAGTCTTGATGCAAAGGTTAAATCAGGCGGTGAAGTTATTGCAGTTGATAATCTTAATCAACAACGGACACTTTCAACGCATGTTCTGTTGTACACTCCTGATTGGGGTAAAAAATCTCCGTCTTCGCCTAAATATGGCTGGCAGGTTGCTGTTAGTGATAATAAGATTATCTCTGTAGGGGCAGGTCAGTGTGAAATTCCGCAAGACGGTTATGTCCTTGTAGGCCCAAAATCAAAGTTAGCTGCTCTTCAATCAGGGAAAAAAATTAAGCTTACAATGAAAACACTTCCTGAGTGGAAAGACGTTAAACACATTATAAGCGGAGGCCCTTATCTTGTAAAAAACGGCGATGTATATGTTGATGTGACAGCACAAAAGCTTCATTCAATAACCGGAAAAAATCCGAGAAGTGCAATAGGTTATACTGCTGACGGGCGATTGATTCTTGTCGCGGTTGACGGGCGCGAAGGTGCATCTGTCGGGCTTACTCTTACAGAGCTGGCAAATTTTATGAAAAGTATTGGATGTACAAATGCAATAAATCTTGATGGCGGCGGTTCTACCGTAATGTATGTTAAAGGAAAAATTGTTAATAATCCGAAAGTCTACGGCGGGATTGCATTATCAAATGCTGTTGTACTTTCGACTAAATAGTTGAGTTACTATGTTGCATAATATGATATCCTCCATGTTAGAATAATTGGAGGATTTTTTATGAACTTACGCGAGGAAAATCTTAATCCGTTTAAATTTACAGGCATAATCAGCAGAAGCGGCTTTATAGTTAATTTTATGTACATAACAATACTTGGAAATGTTTTGACCTTACCGCTTTTGGCTTCTGTAATATGTAACGGTTCTATCTTTAGCGGAAATATAACTGATGTCTTTGCTTCATCTGCTCTAATCCCAATATTGCTATATTTGATTTTGTTGCCGTTAAGCTTTTACATGAATTTCGCAAATTTTGCTAAAAGATATGCTGATATTGTTGGCGAGGAAAATACTCCATTAAAATATCTTTTTATTTTTATTGCATTGCTCATATTACATTCAGCAATTACATATGAAGCAATGTCATTAGGTTCATACTTTATGCCTTATACTCAGCTAGCACTGTTAATAATTTTTGCTTCGTTCAAAGGTAAATTTACCGGAGAAAACTATAATCCTGATATGGCAAAATTTAACTGGGGAGCATTCTGGGGTACATGGATTTGGGGATTGATGAACAAGGTTTCTATTAGAAAAACTATTTGGGCAATACCGGCATTTTTTGTGTTTGCATTGCCGTATTTTGCGGTTATATGCGGTATAAAAGGTAACAGATGGGCTTATGAGGCTCAGGAATGGACTGATATGAATGAGTTTCACGAATCTCAAGCCCGTCAGGGAATTGTTTGGTCTTTACTGATTCCGATTCTTTCTTTAATCCTGCTGGCAGGTGCTTTTGTAATATTCAGTTCGCTGTTCTCTTCATATTTTGAAAACACAATATTACATACTGCCGGTTAGAACAAAGCCTGAATTTTTTATTTTGTATGATTATCTGACGTTATAGTTTATAATGTTAGATACGTACGGTAATTTTGTATATTTGCCCGCAAAAGAAGTAATTATACAATAAATCATTATTCCGTAAATAAAAATTTGTATAATTGAATATCCGATTATAAAAGGCATATTTAGCAGAAAAATAATCTGAGCAGTCAGTTTATTTATAAAAGGTACAATGCTTAAGATTTGTACAAGATATGTTATCAGAAAAGATAAAACAACATAACCAATAGAAAGGAATATAGACTGAAAAATGTGGAATGTTAAAAATTTAGTCAGTCTTAATCCTGCAAATTTAGATATAATAAGCCACGCACATCCGGCAAAGCCAACTGTAAAATAGCTTAGTGCAGCCACAATACGTTCAATCATATATGGTTTATTATTTTCAGGGTACATTAGTGTACCTCCAGTTCTCCTGCACGTTTTTTGTCAATGTATTCTTCAACAATTTGCAGGTAAATGAGTTTATATTCATCATTTTCAGGCTCAATCCTCATTGACGTCCTGTAGGATGCGATAGCCGGTTCAATTTCACCTTTAAGATAATGTGCATTGCCGAGTAGCATATAAGTTTCAGCACTCGTCGGTTTTAATTTCAAAATTTCTTTGTACATATCTATAGCTAAATCAAGCATATTGAAGTTAGTATAGAGATTTGCCAACAACGTTTGCGCATTAATTTCTTTAGGTGAAGCATTAATAGCACGCTTATACATTTCAACAGCAACATCATATTCCTGAAATTCTGAAAGAGCCATTGCATAACAAATGTAAGCTTTATAATTATCACCTTCCATTGTTAGTGCTTTTTCAAAGTAATTGTAGGCCTGTTCTCTTTCTTTCATCAGAGTAAGAGTGTTACCAATGCAGATAGCAACAATTTTGTTATCAGGATTAAGGACAAACACTTTTTTGTAGAGGTTTAAAGCTGTTTCATAGTCAAATAGTTTAAAACAAACATTACCCATATCAACAAGTGCAGTGATGTTTTCCGGATCAAGCGAGAGTGCCTTTTCGTAGTATGCTTTCGATTCAATGTAATTATTTACATCATAATAAAGCAAAGCGATAGCATTATAAATTTCCGGATTTGTAGAATTCAAATCAATAGCACGATTGTAGTAGAACAACGCCTTATCAAAATTTTTCCATTCAGCAAAAACATTACCGATGTTATAGTAAATCAGGTAGTTTTTAGGATTGATTTCAAGAGCTTTATTGTAATATGAAAGTGATTTTCTGAAATCCTTTTCATAAAACCACATCGTACCCATACCTACGAGAGCCTGAACATCTTTCGGGTGAATAGTCAAAAGGCTTTCAAGAACGGACATAACTTTGTCATAGTCCTGTTGTTCAAGATAAAGTTCCGAAAGTGTATGATAGTGCTCCGCATTTTGCGGATCTTTGGCCATTGCCATAATGGCATCGTTAATTCTTTGTCCTAAATCATTTTTAATATTTTCCATGCTTATATTCTAGCCTATTTTTTTTAGTTTGTAAAATCATTTAGAAATGTTACAAGCCCTGATAGTGCAGGGCTTGTATGATTAGTTATATTGAGAATATTCTTTTGAAGTCTCTTTCCATTCGTCTTCTGATATACTGAAAGCATTACTCCAAAATTTTTCTATAGCGTAGGTTACGCGTTCGTCTTTATGCAGAATGTGGACAACCACATCGCCGTAATCCAGAAGATTCCAGCGATTTTTAGCATCATTTTCCAATCGCACCGGCAATCGGGAAAAAATAGATTTAATTCTGTCCTTCACCTCTTCCATCAGAGCCTTGACATGAGGTGTAGAATCGGCAGTTGCTATGACAAAAAAGTCTGCAAGAGAAGAAACATTGCTTATGTTTAATATTGTAATGTCTTTTGCCAATTTGTCGTCAAGCACCCTTGCTATGACGCAGGCTAGTTTATGTGAACTTAATTCTTCCACGGTGTTCCTCTCTTTTTTACTATTCAATCATACCAACGCGGCGCGCATGGCGGGTACCGCCTTCAAAGCCGGCTTTAAGCCAGATATCAACAATATCAAGTGCAAGATGCTCACCGATGACTCTTTCTCCAAGACAAAGTACATTTGCGTTATTATGTGCACGTGAAACTCTGGCTGAATAAGTGTCTCCGCATAGTGCAGCTCTTATTCCGTGAACTTTGTTTGCTGCAATTGACATACCAATACCGGTACCACAGATTAAAATACCGCGATTTGCCCGACCGGATATGACCATTTCTGCCACATCCCTTGCAATTACAGGATAATCGCAAGCTTCACGTGTATGTGTCCCGACATCAATGTATGGAATGTTGCGTGATTTTAAATATTCAATAATTTTTTCTTTATAGTAAAAACCGCCATGATCTGAGCCGATTGCTACTCTTAAGTCTTCCATATAATAAACACTCCTTTCTTAATGTGTGTGTTTATTATACGATTTTTTTTCTTTTTTGTAAATATAAAAGAGGCGGAACATTTTAGTCCGCCCCTTTTTATTATTGACATCTATTAGTGTGCAGCTATGTTATAACCATCATCAGCGTCAGTGCGTTTCAAAAATTCATATTGACTCAATCTGTAATCGCCGCTCGGAGTTTTTTCTAATATGTATGTTTGACCTCCGCCATTGCTATTTTTTGCGCTCGGATCGTTAAAGAATACAAACTGTCCACTATTTTGAACTATGTTATAAGTATGTCCATTAATTGTGATGGTATTTTTACTTGCATCAACTGATACATCGCCAGTGATATCAACAGGATCACCTTCATCGTGTGCAATGATATTTTGACCATTCAAAGTATTTATATCAAAATCTTTTGAATTTACTGGTGTATGACCTGAGGATAATTTAGCCAACAGGTTTGCAGGAGTTTTGTAGATACTGCCATCAGGTCCTTCAACGCCTTTGCCGTCAACATATTTGTATCCTTGTGGGAATTTTGAGAATACATCATCAAATTCTGATTTTGGAGCTACCGCGCCTTTTTCGTTACCGCCATTCGGATTAGTTTTCGGGGTATTACCATTTGGATTAGTACTAACCGGTGCTGCTCCACCTGTAATTTTAGCTTCAATACCATCTTTAAATTGCTTTAATTCACCAGGTGTTGGTACAGTTTTGAATTCAGATGTGTGTGCGTTACCCTTGCTATCTGTATAAGTTAATGTATATTGTAAATCTGTACCCTTAGTTTTATCTCCAGTAGGATTATCATTTACAGATAACGCAAATCCATCTTTGCCATTGTTACTATTAAATTTGGTAGCTTCTTCTCTTAATTCCTTAAGAGCAGTTTCTCTGCCGTCACCTGTAAGTGCAGCCTGCTTAGTTGTGTTTGTGCTACCACCAAGTTTATTCAATAAATCTTCTGGTGATTTACCAGTAATTTGTTTGCCGTCAGAAGTTACGCATACGAATTTATTGCCAACTCTTGAGAACTTGTGATCTGGATACAGTTCTCTCAAGCTGTCCATACCATCACTGCCAGGAGGCATAGTACCTTGTTGCGTGCTGTAATAAGAAGATGTGTCACTTATGCGGGAAGTACCTCCTCCGCCGCCGAAGAAGTTCAATACTCCGCCGAGGAAACCGCCTAAAAATCCACCCCAGAATGGTTTCATTCCGCCGCCGCAACCTCCGTAGCAACCGTAATCATAGCCGCCAACCATCATTCCGCCGCCCATCATTGGTGGCATACCACCGCCGCCATAATTGTTGAAGCTGCCAGATATGATTGTCTTGTTGACAACCTGTGGAGTGCTAAATTTGCCCCATGCTCCGGGTCTTACTGGTTGTATGAATGCCATAAACTCATCTCCTTAGTTTACTCGTGCTTATATATATAAAGTATATACGTTTTTAATAATTGCGTATATAATATCTTTTTGTTACATTTCTTTACATAAGCATAAGTATTAAGTTGATTATTGTCCTTGTGTAATCTGGTTTTCCCTGTATTTATATTATAACAGTTTTTATAATAATATGGTATATTAAACACGCTGAATATTAAGAAATATTACAAATTACACATCCAGGCCTGTAAATAATTGAAGCGATGTAACGGCGTTCAGAGCCGGATACAGGGTTAAATCACGTGTCTTAACAAAATCTATAGCCTCATTACGGGCAAGTTCAAGAATTTTGGCGTCTCTGACAATATCAGAAATAATTAAATCAGGCAGACCGCTCTGGCGTGTTCCTAAAAATTCTCCCGGTCCGCGAAGCTGCAAATCTTTTTCTGCAATAACAAAGCCGTCGTTTGTTTGTGTCATAATATTGAGGCGTTCGCGTGTTTCCTGCGATTTTGAAGCTGTCACAAGTACGCAGTATGATTGTAAATCGTTTCTACCGACCCGACCTCTAAGCTGGTGAAGTTGAGATAAGCCGAAACGTTCTGCATTTTCAATTACCATAACAGTCGCGTTTGGTACATCTACTCCGACTTCAACAACTGTTGTAGAAACCAGAACGTCATATTTTTTATTTTTAAAGTCAGCCATTACCTGCTCTTTTTCGTCATTTTTAAGTTTTCCGTGGAGCAAGCCTATTTTAAATTGCGGGAATATTTCATTTTGTAACTTTTCAGCTTCAATCGTTGCAGCTTTGGCAGAAAGCGTTTCACTCTCTTCAATCAGCGGATATACAACGTAAGCTTGTCTGCCTGCTTCCACTTCATTTTTAATCAGTTCGTAAACGCCTCTGTGAGAAGATGTCATGCTTGTTTTTATGGGTAATCTTCCTTTAGGCAGCTCATCTATTATCGTAAGGTCTAAATCCCCGTGTACTGTCAGAGCAAGAGTTCTTGGTATAGGAGTTGCAGTCATTGTAAGCATTTGGGGGTTATGAGATTTTTTGCGGAGTATATTTCTTTGTTTAACACCGAATCTGTGCTGTTCATCGACAACAATAGCGCCTAGATTTGCAAAATCAACTGTATCCTGTATCAAAGCATGAGTTCCGACAGCTATATGCATCTGTCCGTTTTTAAGATTTGTCAACATCTCATTTCTGATTTTTTTGCTCTGCGAGCCGAGAAATAGTCCTACACTCAATCCCATAGGTGTTAGCCATTGAACAAGGTTATTATAGTGCTGCTGGGCAAGAATTTCCGTAGGAGCCATAATAGCCCCCTGATATCCGTTTTCTACTGCAGCAAGAAGCATTATTGTGGCAACGACTGTTTTTCCGCTGCCGACATCTCCCTGTAAAAGTCTTTGCATCGGTTCTTCTGATGTCATATCAGCAAGAATTTCATTTACTGCTTTTTTCTGTCCGCTTGTTAACTTAAATGGCAGACTGTCAATAAATTTTCTGACAAGCCCGTCTTGTTTAACTTCAAGCGCCAGTGATGAATTTGATAATCTTGCAGATTCTCTGAGTCTTACAAGTTTCAGTTGAACAAGAAATAACTCCTCAAATATCAGACTGAATCTGGCTCTTTCAAGCATTTCCTGAGTTTCAGGGAAATGTATATGCTGAATTGCAATATTTTTATCAAGCAACCCGTGTTTTTTAATAAGCTCATCAGGCAAAATATTCGGAATTTTGTCCTTATATATTTCAATTGCGTTGAATATTGCCCGCCTCAGTGTTTTTATACTTAAATCTTCCGTAAGAGGGTATATCGGCACAATTCTTGCCAGATTAAGATTTGAAGAGCCGTTTTCAAGAAATTCACCAGTCATAATTGAGTAAGACGGCTTATCAATAGTAAGTTTTTTGTTGTAGTTATTTAACTTAACTTTGCCAGAGACCATGATTCCTGCATTGACAGGAAATTGAGCCTTGATTCTTTCAAGCATGAAACGGTTAGATTTAGCCTGAAAAAATCCAAGTTCAAGATTACCGCTTTCATCTGAAATAATAACTTTTACCACAGAAAGATTATTTTTTGAGTTAAAGGCGGAAACTGATTTTATATAACCGAAAATAGTTGTATTTTCACCCTCTTTCAAATCACGTATCAGGGTTCTTGCAGAGTAATCAATATGCCTTCTCGGAAAGTACATTATTAAATCCTGTGCTGTATATATCCCGATTTTATTGAGTTTATATGCTAATTTGGGGCCGACACCTTTAACATACATTACATCTACTTCTGCAGGATTTGTTGAAAAAGGTTTTGAAGATTCTTTTTCTTGTTTATTTTTACTTGTAGTCGTATCTGACGTCTTAAGTTCTGATTTAATAACTTTAACAAGTCTTTCTATTGCACGTCTTCTGCCTTGCACGCTTTCACACGGGTAGTGTTCGAAAATCTCAGCTATAACCTGCCATTTTGGGGATTTATTTGAATTTTTGTACATTTTATATGCTTCATTTTTTATAAATGAAGAAAAAGTCTGTTTTCTACCGCGAATATCTATGTATTTGTGGTTAATTTCAAGTTCTATGGCAGTTCTTATCTGATCAATATTTTCCAATTACGACAGCCTCAAGACTTCATAAATATCCATTTTTTTAGATTTACCCCTGATAGTAACTTCACTGATTTTGATAACATCAGCAATTCCGCTTACGTAAGAATATGTTGAACTGCTTATCAGGAGGTTTGTTTTATAAACTTTATTATAGCTTTCAATTCTGCTTGCAAGATTGACTGTATCGCCGATTACAGTGTATTCAAGACGTTTTTCAGAACCAATATTACCTACAAATGCTTCGCCTGTATTTATTCCTATGCCGATTTCAATTTTAGGTTTACCCTCAAAAAGCCACTTATCTTGAAGCTGATCTACTTTTTTAAGCATTTCATTAGCACATCTTACTGCGTTTACAGGATGATTTAAGTCTTCTATAGGATCACCGAACACTGCCATGACAGCATCGCCTATAAATTTATTTATTACACCGTTGTATTTTGATATAATCGGTTCTATCTCGGTAAAATACTCGTTTAGAATTTTTGAAACATCTTCGGCAGACATTTTTTCGCTCATGCTTGTAAATCCGCGAATATCAGCAAACAAAACAGTAACGACAGCTTTTTTGCCGCCGAGTTTTATATCATCAATATTCTGCACAACGTTTTTCATAACGTCCTGAGAGATGTATTTTCCCATTGCCTGCTTAATTTTTTCTTTGTTCCGGCCTTCCAGAATAAATCTGTATGAGTAACCGAAAATCAATGTACTTAACTGAAGCAGCAATGGCGTTATAACGTTGACTGCCACATTAAATTTAAAGCAAATAACAGAAAAAATCGTATATAATACACAAAGTACTATAACTGAAATCAGTGATTTGAAGAAAGACAATCTTAAAATTAGTGTCAATGTGGCCACAGTCAGCAGTGTAAGCATTATTAAGTCAAATGCAATACTCGACTGCTTTGTAAAGTCAGAGTGCATAATATTGTCAAGAATTGTAGCCTGAATATCAACCCCCGGATGTTTTTCTGACATAGGTGTAAGCAGCGCATCGACAGGTCCTATGGCAGCAGCCTGAGCATTTGCGCCGATAAAAACTATTTTCCCGTCAAATTCGTGCGGGTCAATTATAGGCTTTTTACCTTCTTTTATCAAAGCCAGTGAGTCAATTATGTCTGATGCCGAATATTTTATGTGTGAGTATTCACTGTTCTTTAGCATCTTTTTAAATGTTATAAGCGTTTGAGACCCAATAGACGAATTCATAACAGGGATATGCAATCCTGTCTTAGGGATAATAATTTCACTGTCAGTCAAAGCCAGTTCGTGTATATTGTTCATAAGCATATACATGCGCAATGCCAGAACAGGATACATTTTCCCGTTAACGCTGATGATATTATCAGCAGATTGCAAATATCCGTATAGCGCTGTAGTTGATTTGACCGAACCAGCATTTTCTACAGAATCAAAATACGGTTTCGGAAAAGTTATTATTGAGTTATAGCGCCCCTGAATTTTATTTTTGCGCATGTCGTGGATTGTAACTCCGAATTTTTTATGAAATGCGTTTAAAAATTCCGTGTCAGTCTCTTCAACAGAAACATTTTCACGCATCGGGATAAAACCGACTACTAAATTAGGAGTTTTTTTCAGCTGTGCAAAAAATTTTGCATCCGATTCAGGATTTTCCGCGTCTAAGACACTTAAAATAGCATCATAACCTATCACTTTAGGTTTTGAATAGGTGTTAAGATATTCAAATATGTATGAATATAACTCACGCTTCCATGGCCATCTGTAGCGCGAAACGGAATTATTATCTATGGAAATAATAACTATATCTTTGGAAACAGTAGGTTTCGCAGTGACATTTTTTATCATGAAGTTGTAGGCTTTGTACTCCAAAAACTCCCATGATACAAAAATAATAATTATTGAAAGTAATATGTGAATTAAAAATGCATATAAATAAAATAGTTTAGATTTAAGTCGCTTCATAACACTCTATCCCGTTTTCTATTTTATGATATAATAAATTTTGAAAAAAGGATAGTTTATGCAAGAAAATTTAATTAAAATATTATCAGAAGAAAAAATATTACCAATTATAAGAGGAAATGAACCCGATTTTGTTATTAACACCGCAAAGGCGTTAATTGACGGCGGAATTAAATTTGTGGAGATAAATGTCCAAAATCCACAAATTTATAAAGCTATAGAAGAAGTCTCAAAATATATTCAGGTTTGTGCAGGCGGAATTATTACTGCAATGCAGGCTAATGCTGCAATTTCTGCCGGTGCAAAAGTAATTTCGTCACCTATTTTTCAAATGAATCTTGTAAAAATTTCAAAAAACGGCAAAATTCCGTTCATTGCAGGAACTTCAACAGCAAACGAAGCGTATGCGGCTTGGAAAGCACGTATTCCGGTTATTAAGATATACCCGATTACTGCTATGGGCGGAGTTCAATATGTTGAAGATTTGTTAAGACCTATGCCGTTCTTGAATATATTACCGCTGGGAAATGTTAAGCTTAACGAAGTAAACGACTATATTAAAGCCGGCGCTTTTGCTGTAGGAGTCGGTCGTGATTTTTATGACGGGTTTAATTATAATGAGATAACTAAACGTGCAAAACGCGTTTTAGCGGATATCAGGGGGTAATCTTTTATGGAACAAAAACTTGATATTGTTACTATCGGCGAATGTTTGATTGAATTATCAAGTGATATATCTTTGAGCGCCGCGGAATGTTTGCATAAATATTACGGAGGAGATGCCCTTGCAACAGCGGTCGCGGCTCAGCGCTCAGGTTCTAAAGTAGGATTTATTACAAGAGTTGGAAATGATGCATTTAAAGAGTATCTTATGGACAGCTGGCAGGCTGAAGGACTTGATATTTCTCAGGTTAAGCTGGCAACTGATCCGAATGGATTTTATTTTATTGCTCGCGATGGCTCTAAAGAAAAAGAGTTCACTTATTACAGAAAAAAAATTGCTCCTGCAAAATTGTCCATAGAAGATATTTCTGAAGATTACATAAAATCTGCGCGTGCAGTGTACGCCTCAGGTATAACTCAATGTCTCTCCTTATCTGCAAAGGAAGCTGTTAATCATGCTTTTTCTGTTGCAAAAGAGAATTCCGTTATGACTGCTTATGACCCGAACTTCTCTTCGTTAATAACAACCCCTGAAATAGCTCGCGAATATTTTAATGAAATTATTCCGAATGTTGATATTTTGTTTATGAGTGCAAAGTATGATACTGTAAATATTCTTGAAATTGATTCTGTTGAAAATATCATTAAAGCAATTTGGGATATGGGCGTCGGTGTTGTTGTTATAAAATCATCGCAAGATGGCGGTTACTTTACAGGATACAACGGTAACATTGTATTTACTGAGTTTTATACAAGAGATGTAATTGATACAACATGCTCAGGTGATGTATTTAACGGTGGTTTTTTACATGCTGTTGTTAAAGGATTTACGCCGTTTGAGGCCGCAAAATTTGCATCTATTCTCGCAGGTCTGCAAGCGCAGGGTATTGGTGCGATTAAATCAATTCCGTATAAGGATAAAGTGTATAATATTTTTCGTGGCGGTGCTAGTTAATAATGGGTAAAAATGTTGTTATATCAGGATATTATGGCTATGGTAATTTCGGTGACGAAGCAATTTTGTATACTTTAATACAGAAATTGAACAGTTATGATGCTGACATTACTGTTTTGTCAGGTAATCCTGACTTTACAACACTGAATTATTATGTAAAATCAGTAAAAAACTTTTCTTTACATAAAGTTATTAAAGCAATAAAGCAATCAGATATTTTAATTTCTGGCGGCGGCAGTCTGCTTCAGGATGCGACAAGTCTCAAAAGTCTATTGTATTACCTTAGTATAATTGCACTCGGACTTTGTTTCAGAAAAAAAGTTATAATATTTGCACAGGGAATTGGTCCTGTAAATAACAGAGTGGCAGCCATGCTTACAGGTTTCTTATTAAAACGATGTGAATATGTGTCTGTTCGTGATGAAAATAGTCTTAAATTGCTTGAAACATGGAATGTGCATGCTAATCTGGTTTGTGACCCTATATATTCTTTTCCTTTTGTAAAGTCTGAAACTACCGATACTGTTGGAGTTCAGCTTCGTAATTTTAAAAGCATGAATGACAGACTTTTAAAAAAAATTGCCCTACAGCTTGTAAAAGACTTTCCGGATAAGAAAATTGAAGTTATTTCTTTGCAAGATTTAATTGATTTGCCTGTTTGCAACAGATTTTCAGAATTTTTAAAGAATATCAAGCCGGATGCTAATGTTGAAGTCATTTCAGGCTTATCCGGCAAGTATGTTGTAGAAAAATTATCTAAATTAGATTATCTTATAGGTATGCGTTTTCATGCGCTGCTGCTGGCCATGAAATTTGGCGTAAAATCAATAGCAATAAATTATGATATTAAAGTTGCCAAATTGGCTGAAGAGTACAACATTCCTGTTATTTCAATGGATGCTGACGAAGACTTTGATGATGTGTTTATGCGAATGAAAGCGCTTTCATCTGATGATTTAAGGCTCATTGCCGAACAGAAAGATTTTGACTGGAGCGGAATAGACAATATATTTAAAAATATTGTTTGACAATAATCTATTTTTTGGTTAAGATAAACAAGTGGTTAATCAACGCCCTTGAGGCACTCTGCCGACGAGAATGATTAAGTATCATTTGAGGAGAGGTAATGTAGATGCTGTCTACCGATTCCAGAGCAGAGTTTGATAATTAAATAATATTCCGTGCCCTTGTGGCACTCTGCCGATGAGAACGATTAAGTATCGTTTGAGGAGAGGTAAGGTAGACGCAGTCTACCGATTCCAGAGCAGAGTTTGATAATTAAATAATATTCCGCGCCCTTGTGGCACTCTGCCGACGAGAACGATTAAGTATCGTTCGAGGAGAGGTAAGGTAGACGCAGTCTACCGATTCCAGAGCAGAGTTTGATAATTAAATAATATTCCGCGCCCTTGTG
>CALUVN010000003.1 GCA_944324235.1 Candidatus Gastranaerophilales bacterium | reverse complement strand
GTTCAAAAATTGTGAATTAATAATACCGTCTGTTATTGCATTATCTACGGCAGTTTTAGGATCATTATATACAGCCGTTCCTATATTATTGGCAAACAGTGAGTTTTGTATGCTTTGGATAGTATTTGCATTGCTTATGCTGAAGCTACCCTGATCTATAAATGTGCCGGAAATATTACCCATTGAACCACCGTTGAAAATTGCAGTACCGGAATTACCTATAAATGCACCCTGAATATCTCCTACGATTCCGTTATTAATTATAATATTAGTATCATTACCTATAAAATTACCTTTAATATTACCAATGACGGCATCTATCATGTAATTATCAATCAATACCCCCGACCCGTTTGACTCGAGGCTTTTGTTATTGATAAAGTTTCCGGTAATATCTTTTGCATCACCGTCATTAAAAATTAAACTATTTATTATGCTGTTATTAATATAATTACCTGATATATTCCCAATTTCACCTTTATTATATATAAGGTTGTAGTAGCCTGAATTATTTGTAAAATTCGCAACAATATTCCCCATTTTACCGTCGTAGTTGTTATAAATTTCTCCATTAATTCTTGAATATTGTTCTTTTCTTGTAACTTGATTGTTTACAAAATCTGCAGTAATTGAATTACCGTTTTCATCGGTGTTTATTGTTCCTTGATTGTAAATACTACCGCTGTTGACTATAGTCAGGTATTCTGAACATGTGCGCCTCCAACAGTTTCCAATTCAACTTCTTTAGGCTCTACCGGAGTAAAAGTACTGTCTTCAACCTTCAATTCATAATAATCCGGTTTAACATCCGGAACAGAATAAACTCCGTCCACTTGCTTACCATTTGTATCAATTACAGAAAAAGATTTTTCTGTTGAATTTAGCTCCCAGAATTTAACGCCCGTTTGAGTTTCAACCGGTGTAAATGAATAATTTGCATCAACAGAGGTATCTACAAGTCCATAATCAGCTGCCAATGCCGGCATTGAGCCAAGTAAAAGTGCAGCCAAAATGACTTGTCCTCCCTTCCCCTTCTGAATAGTATGTTTTACAAGCATTTTGCTATTATGCATATAATTCACCTCCGTGTTTCTCGCACATTACATTAAGTACTAACGGTTTTTGTGAAGGTAAAATTTAATATTTTTATAAATATTGTTACATATTTTTACAGTCTTTATATTGGTTTAATTAAACTATCGGCTGTCCTGAATTGCAGCGGGCAGAAGAATATTAATAACTTATTATTTATTTATTTATTTATTCTTTGATGATTTTTCAACAAATTAATCTCGTCATCTTTTGTCATTTTCGGATTCTGCAGTTTTGCGCAAAGAACGGCATCAAATAGTTTTTTATACTCGGGTGAAGGCTTTATTCCCAGTTGCAAAAGGTCTTCACCTGTTATTTGAATTTTTATTTTTCGCAAATCATCAAGATACCTGCGGGCTTTTGTTGCATCTTTCAAAATCGCATAAAGCAGAATGGTTTCTGTTTCACAGTTTTCAAAAGCCTTGTAAATTTCAAAGTCGTTATTCATCCGTGAATTTTCCAGCGCGGAAAAGTCGTCAAGGATTTTCTTTTCCTGACGGGTCAGCTCAATCCGCGATAAATCCCGCAATATGCCCGCATAAACCAGCCAGATATTTTTTACAGGATATTTTTTGATTAAATCTTCTATATTTATATCAGGCAGCTTAACTTCTTTTTCCGTGACAAGTTTGTATATCCCCTGATTTATAAACATCTCAAATGCGGTTTGAGAATTCAGATTAAAAGTTTCAATTAATTCTTTTTTTACACGTTTATAGCACATGTCGTAATTTATGTGTGAAAGGTAATCATCCTGCAGCTTTTTAGTGTGTTCGTCCGGTTTAAAACCGAATCTTACTGCAAATTTCAGACCCCGGATTATTCTTGTGGGGTCATCAATAAAACTTTCATCATGCAAAACTCGCAGAGTCTTATTTTTTAAATCATCCAGTCCGCCTGTATAGTCTGTGATTTCCCCTGTCGTAACTGATTTTGCAAGTGCATTAATCGTAAAATCACGGCGTAAAACATCTTCTTTAAGAGAACATCCTATTTGTGTAATCCTTGGCAGATGCCCTTTTCTGTCGTAAACTTCCGCACGCGTGGATGCAAAATCAACCTCCCGTCCTCCGACGTTCACTCTTATTGTGCCGAAATCAGGGTTTACACGGATTACCTCTCCGAATTTTGCGCAGTACTCTATGGCGTTGCCTTCATAAGTTATATCAATATCAAAACTTTCGCGGCCCAGAATTTCATCGCGCACAACCCCGCCGATGTAAAATAATTTTCCCGAAGTATCCTTTATATTTACGATATTCATATTGTTTATTTTACGATAAAATGCTACAATATGGAATACATGAGGGAAAAAGATGTTACAGGAAGCAACGAGAGCCATAAATTCGGCATTTAATAACAGTTTTATCAAAAAGTTAAGTCAATACCTGCACGACTGTGTGCGAGAAGAGGTTAAGAGTTCTACTTTCAGAAACCTTAAAGGTGATAAAGATAACAAATGGATTTTCTTAAAAGGGGAAGAACAGCTTTTTACATATTATGACGATTACCTTAAACTTGACGGCAGCGACCCGAAACTGACTGAACTTATGATTCAGTCCGAATTAGGCTCTAAAGATAAATATCTGATTTACGGATATCTGTTTCTTGTCGGCAAAAGTTCAAAATCCAAGAAAGCAAATGAATTTTTGACCCCTCTTCTGTATATGCCTTGTAAACTTGAACGAAACGGGGTAAATATAAATTGTATTCCGCTGGATGAGATGCTTTCACTCAACACGGGCGCGCTTGCGGCATTGATGAAAAAAAACGATGATGAAGACGAAGTTGATTTGCTTCTGGAAGGAATTCTTGACGTTGTTCCTGATTTGCCGCTCACAAATGATAAGCTTGAAATATTTCTGACTACATTAAAATCGGTTATCCCTGATGTTGAAATAAGCTTTGATCACAAAGACGATGTGGAGGAAGATAATATTTCAAAAGACTCATCCTCGCACGCAAAAGATTTCTACAAGGTGGATGCGGAAAATGTTGATGAGATTATAGAGGAAGAAGAAAGTGCTGCCAAACCTCAGGTAAAACTGGAAAAAGTATCAGTTACAAACCAATGTGCAATAATTCTCACAAAACGTCCTTCCGTGACAGCGGGTGTTTTGCATGAATTAACTCAGATTGCTGAAAAACCGAGCGGAATTTACAGAGAAACCGCCCTGAGCATTATTAACGACGAATATACCCAGTCAAAGGAAAAATCCGTTCCGCTTCAAAATATTAAAGACATAAAAGATTTTTATCCTATAACGCCTTTAGCATTGAGTGATTCTCAGGAAAAAGTTATTAAAAACATAGAATACAGCAAACTCATTGCGGTCCAAGGTCCTCCGGGGACAGGTAAATCCCAGACCATAGTCAATCTCGTTGCACACTTAATCGCAAACGGTAAAACAGTTCTTGTTGCCTCCCGTATGGATAAAGCTGTTGACGTTGTGGCTGACCGTTTGAATGAACTCGGTGCACCTTACCTTGCACTCCGTGCAGGACGATTGAATTATCAAAAACAGTTGAGTTACCAGCTCAATGACCTTCTTGCGGGTAAAGTGGATGTCGACAGCGACGCCGAAGATACTATGTTTGCCAATGTTGAGGATATGAAAAAACACCTCGATATGGTAAAAGCTATGGAAAATAAGTGCGAGCAGATTATTAAACTGGAAAAAGACTGGCATGATTTATCAATAGAAACCGAAGAACAGGAAAAAGCCAACGGCAAAATGCAGTTTATTAAAACAACGCTTAAAAAGTCAGAATTGGACGCTATTACTCTTGCGGCGGCTGCTCTGGAAAAAAATATTGAAAAATCGGGATTTTTCACAAATATTGCAAACTTTACAAGCGTAAAAACAATTAAAAACATTCTGAAATTGAAACATTTTGACGTAAATTACGAAAATCTAGGACGCCTGAAAGCCGAGCTTGAAGTTGCAGGATATGTTTCAAGATTACGCAAAATCGAAGCTGATATTCAAAATACAGGTAACCTCCATGTTCTTATGGAGCAAATCCGCCAGATGAAAAAGAAACAGAAAAATCTTGCCGTAAATATTCTGAAACATCAGCGCCGCGATGCAATCAGAGGGCTTTTACGCGACGCAATCAAGTGTCAGCGACTAAAGGTTCACGCACGTTCTCTTGTTGAACGCAGAAAACGTTTACAAACAAATATTCTGGAAGGCGAAGACTTCAAGCCGTTATTGGAAGCTTTCCCTTGCTGGTGCGTAACCACTTATGCCGTATCTGATTCTCTTCCGCTAAAGCCGGGGATGTTTGACGTTGCAATTATTGATGAAGCTTCCCAGTGCGATATTGCAAGCTGTTTCCCTATACTTTTCCGTGCAAAACGCGCGGTTATTGTAGGTGATGATAAACAGCTGCCACACCTTTCTTTCCTTGAAAAAGCAAAAGAACAATCATTCCTGTCTCAATACGGAATTCCTGATAAATACCAGCTGATGTGGAGATTCAGAACAAATTCAATGTTTGACCTTGCAGATTATTACTCTATGAATTCCGTTATGCTGGACGAACATTTCAGAAGTCTTCCGCCTATTATTGATTTTTCCAACGAAGAATTTTACGGCGGCAGAATAAGAGTTATGAAAAAAGATTTTGCAGGGGACAAGGTGCTTGAACTTATTGAAGTTCCGGATGGCAAAGTAGACTTTGACGCTACGAGAAATATTCCTGAAGTCGAGGCTGTAGTCAAAAAACTTCACGAAATTGTTATAGAAGACGAACGTAAAAATCCTGACAACCCTGTTTCTATCGGTATAATTTCACCGTTCAGAGCTCAGGTTGAACAGTTGAAAAGTTCTGTTTCCAAAGTTTTGTCAGAACATATGATTAGAAAACACAGAATAGAAATCGGTACAGCTCATACATTTCAAGGTGATGAACGTGATATTATGCTGATTTCATGGGCATTTGCAAATAATAGTTACACACAGAGCCTGACATTTTTGCAAAAACCTAACCTCTTTAACGTTGCTATAACAAGAGCCTGCTCTAAGATGATTAACTTTATTTCCAGAAACCCGAAAGAGCTTCCTGAAGGCCATTTTAGAAATTACATGAATTATCTTGCAGAATATGAGGATAAACAACAGGCGCTTCAAAATAATCAAATTGATGAAAATATTTACAAAAATGCTCTTGAACGTGAAATTGCCTCACAAATTCGCGAGCTCGGTCATGAAGTTCAGGCTGGTGTAGAAATAGCTGATTTAAGTGCTGATTTGCTTGTCGATAAGAAAATAATTATAGAAGTTGACGGGCTTGAAGATAACGTAAAATCAGGTCATGTTTCAAATATGAAAAAACAGGCAATTCTTGAACGCTGCGGATTTAGAGTTAACCGTATAACATTCCGCGAGTGGCAGTATTCTCAAAAAGCCTGCCTTGACAGGGTGCTCGCTGATTTATAACATTATAAGTAAACCTCAAAAGCAGTGTGTAAGTATGATACTTATATTTTCATAATTTTTTTTGGGGTATAATTTTCTTATTGGATATTAAAATTTAAGAGGAAATATGAAAGCTATGCTAACCGGAAATCAAATCAGACAGTTATATTTAGATTATTTTAAGAATAAACATCAGCATACGATTGTTGAAAGTTCAAGTCTTGTACCGGATAACCCGACAGTACTTTTGACAACAGCCGGCATGTTGCAATTTTTGCCTATATTTTTAGGGATAGTAAAATCCCCTTATGACCCTGCCCGCGCAACTTCTTGCCAAAAATGCGCCCGTGCAGGCGGTAAAGATTCCGATATCGAAAATGTAGGACGTACTCCAAGACACCATACTTTCTTTGAAATGCTCGGAAACTTTTCTTTCGGCGATTATTACAAAAAAGAAATTATTCCGTGGGCGTGGGAATTTGTTACTGAAGTTTTGAAACTGGATAAAGACAGACTCTGGATTACTATTTTTGAAACAGACGACGAAGCTTATGAAATCTGGAGAAGTGTAGGAGTCCCTGCTGAACGTATTAAAAGAAAAGGTAAAAAAGATAATTTTTGGGGCCCTCCGGGAGCGTCAGGTTCTTGCGGTCCTTGTTCCGAAATACACTACGATTTAGGTGAACAATACAAATGTGACGACCCTCGCGGCTGCGGTATTGATACCTGCGAATGTGACAGATGGGTCGAAATCTGGAATCTGGTATTTACTGAACTTTATCAGGATGAAGAAGGTAATCAATCACCTCTTGACAGTAAAAATGTTGATACCGGTATGGGGCTTGAACGTATTACAATGGTTTGCCAGAATGTGGCTTCCACTTTTGAGACAGATTTACTCAAGCCTATTCTTGATAAAGTGTCTGAAATGTCCGGTGTACCTTATAAAAAATCAGAAAAAACAGATATTTCGCTCAGAATTATTACAGACCACGCAAGATGCGTAACTTTCCTTATTTCAGACGGTGTAATTCCGGGCAACGAAGGAAGAAGTTATGTTTTGAGAATGATTTTGAGACGTGCGCTCAGACACGGTAAGATTCTCGGAATGGATTTGCCGTTCCTGTATAAACTCGTTGATGTTGTTGTTGATAATTACGGTCAGGCTTATCCTGATTTAGTTAAAAACAAGGCTAAAATTATTGACGTAATTAAAAAAGAAGAAGAACGTTTTGCTAAAACTCTTGACAGAGGCTACAAAATGCTCGACGAATTCATCAGTGCCAAAAAAGACATTGACGGCGAAAGTGCGTTCAGACTTTATGATACATTCGGTTTCCCTCTGGAATTAACTAAGGAAATCGCTTCTGAAAACGGTCTTAAAGTCGATGAAGACGGTTACAAAAAAGCTATGCAGGAACAAAAAGACCGTGCAAAAGCTGCTACCGCCAAAATTTCAGTAACAGGCGATATGAAATACGCTAAACTTGAAGATGAAGTAGGTTCAACAGATTTTGTCGGCTACGAACAAAACGAATGTGATGCTAAAATCCTCGCAACTATTGAGGGCGACGGATATGTAGATATTGTTCTTGATAAAACACCTTTCTATGCAGAATGCGGCGGTCAGGTAGGCGATTGCGGTTTTATCGAAAGCGAAAATCTTAAAGCCGAAGTTCTTACAACTTTTAAAGTTAATAAACTTTTTGTGCATCGTTCAAATGTCATTAACGGTGAAATCATTATCGGCGATAAGGTTAAAGCATCAATTGACCTTCCGCGTCGTGAAGAAATCAGACTTCACCACTCATCAGCCCACCTGCTTCAGGCTGCTTTGATTAAGGTGCTCGGTGATGAAGTTCATCAGGCAGGTTCTCAGGTTGAACCTGACAGAATGAGATTTGACTTTAGTTTCTCAAGAGCGATGACACCTGAGGAAATTTTTAAAGTTGAAGATATTATGAACGATTGGGTTTCCAAAGGACTTGAAATTCATACTGATGTTATGGACATCGAACAGGCTAAACTTACAGGTGCAACAGCACTTTTCGGCGAAAAATACGATGACATAGTAAGAGTTGTTTCTATCGGAAAAGGTGCGGAATGTATTTCCAAAGAATTTTGTGCAGGTACACATGCAAGAAATACCCGCGATTTAAGACTTGTAAAAATTGTTTCCGAAGGTGCAATTTCTGCAGGTACAAGACGTATTGAGCTTGTTGTTTCAAGGGCTGCTTTTGAATTTATGAATGCAAAAGTTAAAGAAATGGACAAACTTTCTTTGATGTTCAAAACTCACTATAACGAAACAGTAGAACGTGTTGAAAAACTTCTTGAAGAAAACCGTGAACTTAATAAACGTATTGAAAAACTTGAAGAAGAAAATACTCGCGCAAAATTTGCTACATTCCTTTCAAGAGCAGAAGACATTGACGGCGGCAAATTATTCATATCTAAAATGGAAGATAATGTTAAGCCTCTGGGCGCAAAAATCGGTGTTGAATTTTTGGCGTCAAAACTCGGCGAAAGCGTTATTGTTCTTGCGAACAGCCAGACAGTAATTGCAAGAGTGTCAGACAGTTTTGTACAAAAAGGTATTAACGCCGGAAAGATTGTCGGTGAAATTGCCAGAGCTACAGGTGCAAACGGCGGAGGCCGCCCGAATTTTGCTCAAGGCGGTGTGAAAGACGCGTCAAAATTAAATGAAATTCTGGCGAAGGTCGAATCAGAACTTAAAAGCAATTAAAGTATAATTAATAAAAAAACGGGCAGCTGATGCCCGTTTTTTTATGCCTGTATTATTAAATTTCGCAAGAGTTCCACAGAATTTTTAACTGCTTCGGCTGCAAAAATTATTCTGCCTTTTATAAAACACTCTTGAAAAAAGAATATGCAGTCTTTAGCATTTTATGGTCGTTTTTTATGAATTCAATTTTATTAACCAGATAATTATACATATCCTCGTCAGACAATTTATCGTTAAAATTAAATAAATCCTGAGGCTCTAATTCCAGAACTTCAACAATCTTATCGAGTGTAGCTCCTGTCATAAAGCCGTTGCCTGTTTCAATGTAACTTAATGATGTCGGGGCTATGCCTATAGCTTCTGCAAACTTTTCCTGACTATACCCTTTTATCTTTCTTAATGTCTGAATTCTTTTTCCTAATTTCTTTTGAATAGTCATTACGTCCCTTTTTTATGAATTATATAAGCCAAGGTTAAATCATTCTATTATATTAAAACTATTGACAGTATAGTTTTAATCTATATAATGAATTTAAAGAATAACCGTCAGGGGGAAATATGAGTAAGATTTTTGGCTGGGAAACGAAAGACAGTTCGCACTACAGAATATATTTTTTGGGGTTTAAATTCAATATAATGAAACCTCACCTGAAAAATATGAGCGTGGATTACAGTATATATAAAAATCCGGCGGAAATTCCTCCTGCAGAAGGAATGTTGCGTGAAATTCAGCTTGCAAATTTATCTGTTTTAAAAATATTTGACAGTTTTTGTAAAAGAAAAAATTTAACATACTGGCTGGATTTTGGTACACTTCTCGGTGCTGTGCGCCACAAAGGTTTTATTCCGTGGGATGACGATTTGGATATTGGAATGCCGCGTGAAGATTATGAGAGGATGATAGATGAAATAGAAAAAGACCGTCATCTTTATGTGGAATTTGAATCCAACGGCAGAAGCAAATGTTATGCCAAAGTAAAACATATTTTGACAAAAGATATTTTTATTGATGTTTTTCCGTACGACTATTACTGCGGCAAAACAGATGCTAATGAAAAGAAAAAACTGCATAAAAAGATTACAGGAATAATAACCGGTCTGAAATTTACGCCTTTTAGCATAAATAACCAATCGCGTTTGCGCAGAAAACTGGCGAAGATAACCAATGAAAAAATTCTCCAAAATAAACCTGCAACTGAAGACACAATTTTCTGGGGAATAGATTTTCCGCACGCCCGCTGGAAAAACAGGGTGTATGACACAACCAGCATTCTTCCTGTAAAAAATATGAAGTTTGAAGATTATGAATTCCCTTGCCCTGCAGATTCTGATTATGTACTCAAAAATGTCTACGGGGATTATATGCATGTTCCTAAGAATACCTACCCGAAACATGCAAACCTGACAGGCATAGATGCGGAAAGACAGGAACGCTTACAAAAGTTAATCAAAGCAGGCGAAACATGCGAAGAGTCATAACATACGGAACATTTGACGTTCTGCACTACGGACATATCAATCTTTTAAAACGGGCAAAATCACTCGGCGATTACTTAATTGTTGCCTGCTCTACTGATGAATTTAATAAAATCAAGGGCAAAAAAGCACTATATCCTTTTGAAGAACGGAAAAAGATGCTTGAATCATTGAGGTTTGTCGATTTGGTTATTCCTGAAGAAAATTGGGAGCAAAAAGCCTCTGATATCAGGAATTTCTTTGTGGATATATTTGTTATGGGGGATGATTGGAGCGGAAAATTTGACGAACTTAAACGGCTCTGTGAAGTTGTTTATCTTCCCAGAACGCCTGACGTGTGTTCTACAAATACAAAAAGTAAACTTACTTTCCTGTAGAGCCGAATCCGCCGGCCCCGCGAACAGTTTCGGTTAACTCTGTTACAACTTCAATTTTGGCCTGCTCAACACGCGCAATTACCATCTGCGCAATTCTTTCCTGCGGCTGGATTGTGTAAGTTTCGTTTGAAATATTTACAACAGGCACGCAGACTTCTCCGCGATAATCCTCATCAATTGTGCCGACACAGTTAATCAGAGTTATCCCGTGTTTTATGGAAAGTCCCGAGCGCGGGCGAACCTGTGCTTCGTAACCGTGTTCAAGTTCTATTTTCAGCCCTGTAGGAATTAATCTGCGCTCAAGCGGCTTCAGTGTAACAGGTTCATCTATTGCTGCACACAAATCCATACCGGCTGCACCTTCAGTTTGATACTGTGGAACATTTACGTTATGAGAAAGTCTTTTTATCTTTAATACAGTCATTTTTTAAAGTCTCCTTATACTTTCTAATATAAAGCACAAGGAGACTTTTGTAAAACTGTTAAGCTCTTAATTGTTTTTAAAAAAGCTTGCAACTCTTGTAATTATTGACGGCGCTTTATTATCGCGTTTGTATGCCTCATAATTGGCGATATCTTCTGCTATTGCCAATTTTCTGCCCTTGCCGCCATATCTGTATGCAAGCGGCTCTTCCGAGTCTTTAATTAAAGTTTTGTATGTTCTGATTTGAAATACATTGGCCTGTCTGGTAAAAAGCATTTCTTCATAAGATTTGCGTCCTTTTTGTGTGCTGAAAATGCTTCCGAGAATTTTCCACGGTTTGCCGTTAATATCTACAAAGACATCTGTGCCGGTAATTTTAATGTTAGAAGATTTATTATTGGCCTGACGTTTGATAAATTCATCTCCGGCTTTCGGATTTTCGGCAAAGACGCTTTTGAAAAACTTTCTGCCGGAAGGGGTGATTTTTACTGCCATTCCGAAAGACGGAGCGGCATTTTGCTGCGGGGTAATCGTATTCATATCTGTATATTTCCTTATATCACTTTAACTACATCTATTTTATATCCTAAAATTTTTGAAATCAACTATATGCCGCAAATGTAAAGGCTATGTTTCCCCCTCGCATAATTGCGCAATAAAAAAGGAACCTTTCTGGTTCCGTTGTGAAGTAGGGGGAAAAATTGAGTAAAAGTTGTGTCTTGTAATTTATATATCGACATTTTTTTTAGAAACTTTAGTGTTTTAAATAAAATGTTTACAAAAATTAACAAAAACGGGAACTTCACAATCCCGTTTTTGGTTATTGAGGAAAATTGAGGAAAATAATTTAATCTTGTTTAAAAATAGAGCCTTTTTTCAAATTGACTTCAACCATATCACAGAAGATTGGCGGAGCTTTCGGTTCTGTTTTTTGCGCGGCATCTCCTGCAAGGTAATTCTCCGGCATTGGAGCTTTGCCTTCATATACCTGAGGTTTTATTATGTTGTCAAAGAAATCGCTCATTTTTTATCCTTTTTTATATATTTAATTACGGCTTAAACTACCGAAAACTTTAATTTTTGCCTTATTTGTTAATAAAAATTAACACAAATTTAAATACTTCTTTTCAAAGTTAAAAGGCTGTCATTCGGGATATAAGAATCAAGAGCATCAAAGTTTGCATTTGCAAACATAAATTCCAGAGTTTCTCCCGGTGCAATATTTAACACATCAAACGGGATGCTCATATCAAGCACATCGCTGCATTCTGCCTGAATTTTTTTTGAAGAACGTGCAATCCACAGGTTGTTAGGAGCGGACTGTGCAAATCTTACAGCATCCAGACAGTTGTCGATAACCGAGATTTTTATTTCGTTGTGGAATTTTTCTTTGGCAACAGGCAGCACGGATTCGCGTCTGTGAATTACTCTAACCGGTGAGAGTGTTTGTTTTTTGTCAAAGTTTTTTGCATACATATAGATTTGCGGGTGCATTTTTTTTGCGACAGGCGAATTTTTGGTGTATTCGTTCATACAAAAGCGCAGGTAGATATTATTCTTATCGCATCCGTAATAAATTCTGTCAAAAACTTTTGTTTCTTTTAATACAGGCCCGTCAGGAATATCTATGCAGCCTGCGTTAAACCATTCTTCATTGCTTTCTGACTTTCCGCTAATTGAAGGTGTGAATTCTGATTTTGGAAATCTTGACGGTTTTGTAATTGCCGACAAAAGCGGCACGTCAAGATATTCGGGAGCAGGCATACCCAGATACAAATAAATATTTTTTAAATGTTCTCTGAACAGATAATCAAAAATATTGTCGCGTCCTGAATCATTCGGTTCGCCGTACCACCAGAACCAGTCACTTCCTTCGCAGACAAAAAGTTCCTGTCTTGCAAGTTTTATATTCGGATTTAACGGATTTTTTCTTACAAATCTGCAAAAATCATCGCGTACTTCTTTAAGGTAAGTCCAGGCGAGATTTTTAATCGGTTCGTCTATCCACAGTTTAAATGTTCTGTTTATCCATGAGCCAGCGCAGATTTTATTCAGCGGTTTAGGATTGGTTTCTCTATCCAGATAATCGCTTATCAAAACGGTTTCAAGAGTATCATCTTCATCGATAAGATTGTAAAGTGTATTCAAAAATTCAGAACCGTCGTCAAGGTAATTCTCCCAGCAATTTTCGCCGTCCTGTGCAATCGTGAGCAGGTGGTTACTGTCAGGTGATGACAGTAACTTACTTTGAATTACTTTTATTCTGTCATATAAGTCGTTTGCGGCGGCTTTCGGGTCGTGGTTCGGATATTCAAAGCTGATAAGGTTCGGAATTACTGCGTCGCGGAAGATTATATTTATGTTTGAGTGTTTTGTCTTGAAGCTGTATGTCTTCAACAGATGATAAGGGTCTTCAAGATAGCCTTTGAAATCTCTTACAAATTCAAAGTTTATAGAGTCGGATAAAATCCCTTCATCAGATATAGTCCATTCTATCCCGAGTTCTTTAAACATATTTAATTCTTTTTCGCTGACACAGTGTTCTGAAGGCCAGATTCCGCGCGGTCTTTTGCCGAATGTTTTTTCTATCCTGTCAAGGGCAAACTGGGTTTGAATCTTTGCATCCAGTTCTGTTTTTAAATTGGACGGCAAGTCTTCATTTTCACCGCTTACGGTGTCTTTTATGTCAAGCAGAATAGGAAGTATAGGGTGATAAAAAGGACTTGTTGTTACTTCTATTTTTCCTTTTTCTATAAGTTCTTTATATTCAGGGACTATACGTCTTATTATGTCGCGTTGGATTTCTATGATTTTTATACGGTCATCCTGAGTGTAATTTTTGCCTTTTTTGTAGAGTTTTTTTAGCTCAGGATATTCGTTTTTGTAAGAAGGATCCATCCACGCAAGATTAAAAAGTGCCATCAAATCGGAATATTCCTGATTTGTAAAAATGTTTACATCATCCGAACCTGATTCCTGATATTTTTGGTAAAGCCTGCGGTATTCAGGATATTTCAAAATCATTGACTGGTAATTTGAATCAAAAAAATTGTTCAGAATAAAATTTTTGTCATCGGTTGTAAAATCTTCAATATTGCTAACGGTAAATCTTGAGTGCAGGTCGTGAAGATTTTTTTCTCCGTAGTTTTCAAATCCGTTTAAAAGCACGGGTGAAATATTAAAGTTTAATTTAATATTTTTAAATTTTTTGACGATATTTGCCATATCAAGGTAATCTTTTACGGCGTGCAGTCTTACCCATGGCATCAGGTAATCACCTTCCGGAGAAAGTTGATAGACCGGCTGATGCATGTGCCAATAAAAAGCAATCGATAATTTTTTTTGCGGGCTCGCCATTTTTTTACTTCCTAAATATGTTCAAATTTATTATAACAGAGTTTAACTTTTATTACAAATAAAGGATATATGATATAATCATTTTATGAGAATTCTATTAATAACGGATTTGTATCCGGTATTCGAAAAAGAGAGAACGACACCAAAGACGCTGTTAAACTTTGCAAAAAGCTGGGAAACGGCAGGACATGAAGTCTCCGTTATTAAACCGAATTTTCTTTTGAATTCTTTTCTGCGTAAAAAGCCGTTTTATAAAACAGGTAAGTACGGAAATGTTTATAATATAAATTACATAACACCGTTCTGGTTCAATATTGAAAATAAACTTCCTGAAATTGAGACCGATTTGATAATTGCGCATATGCCGTCTGGAATTTTGTTTGCTGACAAACTCGGACTGCCGTTTGTTGCAGGAATTCACAATTCCGACATAGAAGTTTTGACCAAACCGATTTATGGATTTTACTTTAGAGCAGCACTGGAGAAAGCTTTATTCCGTGCGGAATTAATCGCCTGCAGGTCTTACGTTCTCAGAGATAAACTTCTTGCTTTATATCCGAATTTTCGCGACAAGGTTTTTGTCGCACCGTCGGGGATTGATGCAGAATTAATAAAACCTTTAAGAGATAAAAAATTAGGCAGACCCGTTAAAGTTTTGACCTGCGCAAATTTTAAGAAACGAAAAAATATTGATAAACTCATTTATGCAATGAAGGGGCTGGAAGGTTTTGAACTGACTGTAATCGGGGACGGCGACGGTCGAAATGACTTACAAAAAATAGATTCATCGGTAATTTTTACGGGCGCACTTTCTCATGATAAAGTTATGGAAAAAATGTCAGAATCTGATATCTTTGTTCTGCCGAGTGTAGGTGAAACTTTCGGAATGGTTTATCTTGAAGCCATGGCATCAGGGTGTATCACTGTCGGGACAAAAGGAGACGGCATTGACGGAATAATTCAAGACTGCGAAAACGGCTTTCTCGTTTATCCGACTGTTGAAGATATAAAACAAACTTTGCTAAGCATAAAAAATATGAATTCAAATGAGCTGAAACTATTGCGGGAGAAAACTTTCGCGACTATTAATAAATACACTTCTGAAAGCTGCGGTATTCAATATCTGGATGAAATCTTTAAGTTTTTGTAAACATTTGACAAAAGTTTTAACCATTCAAAGCATGTTTTTGGTAGACTGATTAAAGGTTGGTTTACCCGCTTTACAGCAAACCCCCCACTGAAAGGAAAATGAGGAATATTGATGAAAAAATTTTTATTTGTATTGATGACATTATTTTTTAGTATTCAGTCAGCAATGGCTTCCGGTGTTGATGCTTTTATGGATAAGCATGTAGCACCCGTATCTGATGCTGTTGCCAGAGTAATTTTTTATCCCGTTAATATTTGTAATAACGAAGTCCCGTTAATTATTTTCTGGATATTAATTGCCGGTATATTTTTTACGATTTACTATCGCGGAATTTCAGTATGGGGATTTAAGCATGCTGTAGATATGGTAGCCGCCCCGGGGCATAAACACGGCGGTAATGATTCAAACGGGGAAGTTTCATCATTTCAGGCTTTAGCTACTGCTCTTTCAGGTACTATAGGCATCGGAAGTATTGCAGGTGTTGCAATTTCTATTTCAATCGGCGGTCCAGGTGCTGCTTTTTGGATTTTTGCAGGTGCGCTTCTGGGGATGTCTATTAAGTTTGTAGAGGCTTCTCTTGCAGTTAAGTACCGCAGATTTAACCTCGACGGTTCAGTTTCCGGCGGGCCTATGCATTATATCGCTCACGGTTTGACCAGAAAGAAAATGAGATGGCTCGGACAGCCGCTGTCGGTTATTTATGCAATTCTTTGTATAGGAGGCGGTATTACAGGCGGTAATATGATTCAGATTAATCAGACTGCACACCAGATGGTATTTATTACCGGTAAAGAGCAAAGTCTTTTGCACGGACATACATGGATTATCGGTCTTGTTGTTGCTATTCTTATCGGTATGGTTATTGTCGGCGGTATCAAAAGTATAGCAAAAGTTACAACTGTTTTGACCCCTACAATGTGTATTATGTATATTGTTTCCGGTTTAATTGTAATTGGAGCTAATTTTATGAATATTCCGCATGCTCTTGCTTTGATATTGAAAGAAGCATTTAATCCTACAGCGGTTGCCGGCGGTATATTCGGTACAATTATTATCGGTTTGAGACGCTCTGTTCAATGTAATGAGGCTGGTACTGGTGCTGCTGCTATCGTTTATGCAACAGCACAAACTAAAGAACCTGTTTCGCAAGGGTTTGTCGCATTGATTGAAACTTTCTTAACAGGTGTTTTATGCTTGTTTACATCTTTTGCTATTATATTTTCAGGTGTGCTCAACAATTATGAAGTCGGTAAAATTTCAGGAATTGAACTTGCGTCTAACGCGTTCCAATCTGTTATTCCTTTCTTCCCTATTATTTTATCTGTAATAGCCGTGATGTTTGCTTTGTCTACTTTGATTTCTTGGGCTTATTACGGACAAAAAGCTTGGACTTTCCTTTTTGGCGAAGGTAAAAAACGTGTACTGGCTTTTAACTTAATTTATTGCTTGTTTATAATTGTCGGCTCTGCTATGAATGTTCAATCCGTAATTGATATTACAGATGCAATGATGATTGCGCTTTGTGTACCTAATATTATTACGTTGTATATTCTTGCCCCTGAAATTAAGAAGGATTTGATAGATTATTGCCAGCGTCATAATATTTGTCTTTCATTGAACAGAGATTGGAGGCTGAAACCTGCAGTCGTTGAGGCTGATGTTGTTGATACTGTACAAGATAATGAGGATGAAATATGTCAGAACAAATAATCGTTACGGTATCAGGTGTTGATAAAGTTGGTATTGTTGCAAGAGTCACTGCGGCTCTTGCTCAGTATCAGGTTAATATTGAGGATATCAAACAAACTTTAATGCAGGGGCATTTTGTAATGTTTCTGCTAGGGAATATTGAAAAATCAAAGTATTCTTTTAAAGAGATAAAAGAGGCTTTAACCTCTGTCGGACAAGAACTTGGTATGGAAATTTGGGTTCAACGAAAAGAGATTTTTGATAATATGCATAATATTTAATTTTTCTTTACAATATAGCAATAATTTTTTTTTTAAATTTTTATTTAAATACAAAAGTAGAAAGGATTATTATGAAGATACCAAGCATTACCCCTAAAAAATTTGTTGATATGTCTTCTGCTGCAAGAAATGCAGCTGATGCAATTAAAAGACAAGGTCCGGCAGTAAATACCAAAAATGATATGGTCGATTTGGCTAAATTTAATGCACAGACAAACAAAATCGGCTTTTTCAAAAAAATTATAAAAACTATTAAGATTCTTTGGCGTCAAAACACACGTATTGACTAATCTATAGTTGAGTTACAGGCTGTTCGCCAATACAAATATACTTAAAACCTCGCTGGTACATTCTGACTGTTTCGTATTGATTACGACCGTCAAAAATCAACGGGGTTTTTAAAAGTGTTTTTATTTTATCAAAGTCAGGACGGCGAAATTCGTTCCATTCCGTTAAAAGCAGCATTGCATCCGCGTCAGTCAGAGCATCATAAGAATTTTGTGCATAGATTATTTTATCGCCCCAGATTGTTTTTGCAATGTCAAATGCTTTCGGGTCATAGGCTTGAATTTTAGCCCCGCGTTTTAAAAGTTCATTGATAATTGTGATTGCCGGGGCTTCTCTCATATCGTTTGTCTTAGGTTTGAAGGCCAGTCCCCATACCGCAAAAGTTTTTCCTGCAATATCATTGTTAAAATAGTCAAGAATTTTTTCAACAAAAAGCATTCTTTGTTTTTTATTAACCCTATCAGTTGCTTCAAATATATCGTAGCCGCAGTTGAATTCTTTTGCTGTTCTTATCAGAGCTTGAACATCTTTAGGAAAACAGCTGCCCCCGTAACCTATTCCGGGGAACAAAAATTGAGGTCCGATTCTTCTGTCAGAACTCATTCCTATTCTTACCATTTCCGCATTTGCGCCTACTTTTTCACAAAGGTTTGCAATTTCGTTGGCGTAGGAGATTTTTAAAGCAAGAAATGAATTTGCAGCGTATTTACTCATTTCTGCTGATTTTACATCCATTATTATCACAGGGTTGCCTGTTCTTAAAAACGGTGCATATAGTTCCTGCATTATTTCAGTTGCGCGCTGTGAGTTTGAACCTATTATAACTCTGTCAGGTTTTAGAAAATCATCTACCGCTGCCCCTTGTTTTAGAAATTCCGGATTTGAAACAACGTCAAACTGGGCTATTGTTTGGTTTCTGATAATTTCAGTTACTCTTTCTGCCGTACCAACAGGCACTGTGGATTTATCAACGATAACTTTGTAGCCGTTTAGAGATTTACCGATGTTTTCTGCTACTTCAAAAACGTAGTGTAAATCTGCAGCACCGTCTTCTCCTTGTGGTGTGCCTACTGCAATGAAACATACCAGAGAATTTTCTACGGCAAATTTTAAATCGTCTGTAAATGAAAGTCTGCCTTCAGAAACATTTGATTTTATCAGCTCCTCCAGTCCCGGTTCAAAAATAGGTACAATGCCTTTTTTTAAGAGTTCAAGTTTTTCTTTGTTATTGTCTACGCAGATAACCTGATTTCCCATTTCTGCAAGACATGTTCCTGCAACCAGTCCTACATATCCTGTTCCTATAACGCATACTTTCATCTTAATTCCTCTCTAAATTTTTGTCTTGAAATAGTCTATTGTTTTTTGAAGTCCTGTTTTTATATCAACAGACGGCTGCCAGTTTAATTCTTTTTGTGCAAGTGTTATGTCAGGCTTTCTCTGTGTAGGGTCATCCTGAGGAAGCGGTTTATAAATAATTTTTGATTTAGAACCTGTCAATTCGATAATTAATTTTGCAAAATCAAGGATTGAGCGTTCGCTAGGGTTGCCAAGATTAACAGGGCCGATAAATTTTTGAGGATTATTCATCATCCGTATCATACCCTCAACCAGATCATCCACGTAGCAGAATGAACGTGTTTGTGAACCGTCGCCGTATATTGTTATATCTTCATTTTTCAATGCTTGCAGGATGAAGTTTGAGACAACACGTCCGTCATTTTCTGCCATATTCGGGCCATAAGTATTAAATATTCTTATAATCCTTATATCAACATTATTCTGGCGGTGGTAATCCAACATAAGTGTTTCTGCGCAGCGTTTGCCTTCATCATAGCAGCTTCTTATTCCGATTGGATTGACATTTCCCCAGTAATCTTCTGTTTGCGGGTGGACTTTCGGGTCTCCGTAAACTTCGGAGGTTGAGGCCTGAAGTATTGTTGCTTTACAGCGTTTCGCCGCGCCGAGCATATTTAAAGTCCCGAGCACCGATGTTTTAATTGTTTTTATCGGGTTGTACTGATAATGCGGCGGGCTGGCAGGGCAGGCAAGGTTATAAATCTGATCGACTTCCGCAAAATATTCTTTGGTGACGTCGTGTCTTACCAGTTCAAAGTTTTTAAGCCCTATCAGGTCACGAATATTATCTTTTGAACCTGTAAAAAAATTGTCCAGACATATTACGTCATTGTTTTCTTCCACAAGTCTTCTGCATAGGTGGCTTCCTATAAATCCTGCGCCTCCTGTGATTAATATTCGTTTCATGTTTCTCCTTGTTAACAGATTCGTCTTTTCCTCATTATACACGAATTCAGTAATATTAAAAAATTATGTCGTTTTATTAAATTAATTTTATTTTTTGCTTCATTGTATGTTTCTTTGTACAGATAGGATTTTTTTATATCTTTTGTACCCAGTTCAAAGATTTCTTTATTAATTTCCAGTATATTATTTTGTGTCAGGTCACTTTTTTGAGCTTTGATTATATACTGTTTTACAAAACTGTGCGGGTTGCTGAAGATATAGTTTATTATAGTGTTCGGGAGGTTTAAGTAGGCTTTTGTGTTTTTAATACCGGCAAGATTTTTGTATGTAAATTTCAGATTTTCAATCCGTATATTTATATCTGCCAAAAATGAAGGCAGATTTTTGCATGTAAAGAATTTTATCGGCTGCATATTAATAAATTCATTTTCACAGCTGAAGCGAAATTCATTATTAAGCAAATCAGCTTTTATGCTTGCGTGGGCAAAATTTGATACAGATATTAAAAAATAGCCGTCGTCTTTAAGTAATTTTTTAAGCTTACACAGTGCAAGCTGCGGGTTTTTCAAATGTTGTAAAGTGTCTCCCAGTATTATACAGTCGAAAAAATCCTCATAATCGTTCAACATTTTTCCGTAGTTTTCATCAAGATTTATGTTGAAAACTTCTTCGTATGCCCCTGATTTTCTTGCTGTTGTTATATGCCTGATACAGTTATCTATACCGTAAACTTTGCAGGATTTCATTTTGTTCAGTGTAATACCAAGCTCTCCTGATGCACATCCTACATCAAGAACTGTAGACAAGTTTTTTACCTGTGTAAAAATTATTGTTCTGGAATTGTTTTTTTCGGTCATATCTACAGGACAGCGAAATTTTTTTTGTCTTCCCGTACTCGCAGTTAATAAATTTTGCATATAAACTCCTTTGTTGTACACCAGAATAAAGTGTATCATATACGTTTTAATAGAGTATATATTCCAATCGGGTAGTATTTTTTCAATTTGCTTTAAGTTAAGTAACAATTTACTAAAAAAGTAACAAAAAATTTTTATTTTCAGTTTTAATAGGAGTAGATAAGGGAAAAATTATGAAAAAGATTTCAATAATTTTGACAGTGTGTATGATGTTGTTGGCGGAATTTTGTGCTGTTCCTGCTTTAGCAGCAAATGTTAGAGGCGGGACAATCAGTGTAAGACCGGTGTATTCTCCAGGGCTTGGAGTTAGTATTCCTAAACAGACAATCATTGGTACTACTAAACTTTATAAACGTCCGATAGGAGGTTTTTATCCTGTATACGGCGGTGTGTATTACAGCGGAGTTCGTTATTCAAGCCGTCGCGACAGAAGAGTTTCTTATGATAATTACCAGAACAATCAGCCTCAGCAGGTTGTTGTTAAAGAAGTTTATCGTACTCCGCCTATTACGTCTTGTAACGGTCTTGCTTATTATGATAAAGACGGTAATATTACCAGATGCCGTTGATTTAAATGTTTAGTTCATAGTTTGCGGCAGGGCTGGATGTATATTTTTCGCACGGGATTTCAAATCCGAAAATACATCTGTTGTCTTCAAAACTTTTTGTAATAATTTTACCGCCGTGAGCTTCAGTTATTTGTTTTGAAAGATACAGGCCGAGTCCTGCACCTACTTTATTAAATTTTTCAGCGTGGGTTACGTATTTATCGAAAATGGTTTCAAGAACTTTTGGCGGCATATATGGACTTCTGTTTATCATACACACACGCAGATTATTGTTATATTTTTCCACGGTGATTGTAAGGTCTGTATTAGGGTAGGCATATGTTAAAGAATTGCTGAGTAAATTCATCAGGATTCTTTTCACCTGAATTTTGTCTGCATTTATAATATTTTCTGCAGCTTGAGGTTTGAAGATTATTTTGTGATTTTTTTCTCCTGCAAGCTGTGCAACTTCGTTCAAACAGGCTTCGATGAGTTCGTTCATATTAAAGTAGTCGTAATTTAACATGATTTCTCCGTTTTCGTATTTATATGTATTCAACAGAGTTGAGACCATTTCAAACATATATTTGCAGGAGTCCAGCGTAAGATTTAGGATTTCTTCCTGTTCTTTATTTATTTCTCCCAAATCTTTGGACAGCAAAAGTTCCAGTGCTCGTATTTGTGCTATGGTCGGAGTTTTTAAATCGTGGCTCAGCGTAGCAACGTAGGTTTCCCGTTGGCTTTGTAAGTTTTTTTCGTCTTCTATATTTTTCATCAGGACTGTAATTCCTGTGACGTTGTTGTCTTTATCAAATATAGGCGACTTATATATTCGGTGCCATTGCATTGAGTCGTTATCTGTTTTTATTCGGACTTCATAGGATAACGATTTTTTTTCTCTTATAATTTTTTCATCATCTTCTTGTATTTGTTTACGATTTTGTATCCGGTATTTTTGAATGTATGAATTTGATGGTGAAAAGTTGCCTGTCAGATAATCTGAATCTGTATTTTTCAAATATGCAACCATTGGAAGAGTATTGAGAAGAGTTATTAATTGTGTATGTTTGTTATGAAGAGTCTTTTTAAGGTGTTCATTTTTTGTTATATCGCGGCCTATGGTTAAAATTCCTATGACATCGTGGTCTTTTGTTATAGGAACGGCAGTATTTTGTATTATTTTTTCTTTTTCGTTTACTATAATTCTGATTTCGTATGTGATTGAGTTTGCTGATTCCATAACTTGTTTATCTATTTCACGTATTTTGCCGGCGACTTCTTTTGTAAATAGATCAAAACATGTTTTGTTTATAATGTCTGTTTTATCGTTCAGCCCTAAATTTCTGCAAAATATTTTGTTGCAGTGCAGATATCGGAATTTATAATCTTTCATTGATATTGAGTCCGGACAGTAGCTGTATATACCATCAAGAATTTTATTCTGACTTTCCGTTTTCATCGCATATTGCTTGATAATATAGCGTTTTTCTATATTTGAATGGATGAAAAATACAAAGAAGATAAATACAAGTCCCTGCATTGGAGTGATTGTATTCAAAGGGGCAGCAATTATTGCTGCTGTCAATATCAGGATTATTGGCAGAAAAACTTTATGGACGGCTTTGTTTTCAATGTACATTTAATTCTCCGTAATTTCTGTTGTATTTACATTCGGTTGCTATTACTGCTGCACGTACTCTATCGTTTACGGCCAGTTTTTCAAAGATGTTACCGATGTGAGCTTTTACAGTATTATGGCTGATTATCATTTCTTTTGCGATTTCTGTGTTGGACATCCCATCGGTCATAAAGCGTAACACTTCTTTTTCTCTTGTTGTTAAATTGAAATTATCCATATTTTCGTTTGCAAATTTTGTTTGGCGGAAAATATTCATTGCGATTTGAGCAATCCGCGGATCAAGCCAGAGTGCACCTTTATTTACGGATTCTATTACCGTTGCAAGAGTTTCCGGCGGGGTATCTTTCAGTGCATAGGCATTTGCACCTGAAACTAGGCTTGCCAGTACTTCATCTTCACTTTCATGCGAGGTTAAAATAATTATTTTTATGTTTTTATTTATAGATTTAATTTTTTTTGTTGCTTCAATCCCATTCATACCCGGCAGACCCAAGTCCATAAGTATCAAATCAACTTCTTCTTTATTCAGCGCATCAATACAACTTTCTGCGTTTTCAAAGTCGTTTATTATTTCCAGTTTCGTGTTGTATTTCGGCAATGAGTGTCTGTAAGTTATTCTTGTTAAAAGATAATCTTCCACTATGTAGATTTTAATTTTTGGATTTTCCATACAACTATCCTTTCTTTTAATGTGTAGTTTAAATATTAACCTCAATTCCTCCAAAAAGATATTACCCGATTGGAATATTTTTGTAATATTTTGTCCGGTTGACAAATTGTGTGTTTATCAATTATAATCAGTTTTTACAGGAGAGAGTTAATGTTAGAATTGGAAGTGGCAGATATTTCTCATTTTGATAATATTTATAAAGATATGCTGACTCAATTTCCAGAAACCGAATTAAAGTCTTATGAGGACTTTTGCCATCTTTTGAAAAATGATGATTATAAGCTTATTTTAGCTTTAGATAACAATGAGTATATCGGTTATTTAATTGTTTTTTTTGACAGAATATTAAATTTTATATGGCTGGATTATATTGCCGTTTTGAAAAAATTTCATTCCTGCGGTTACGGCGGAAAAATGGTTGACGGTCTGAAAGATATTTTTCCTGAATTAAAAGGGTGTTTTCTTGAGGTTGAAAAACCTGATGTTACACATCCTGATACTTTACGCAGGATAAAATTTTATGAAAAACATGGAGCTGTTTTGCTGGATGTGAATTATCTTTATCCTAATAAATCAGGCTTTTTGCCTATGGATTTGTATTTTATCCCGTATAAAGAACAAGTACCTGTACAGACAGAAATTTTTGATGCGGTAAAAAATATTTTTGGAAGATTACATATGAATTTTGCCCATACAGGTAAGGTTTATGATTTAATAGTTAGCGGAACAGATGAAACATGACAACGAATTTTGAATTCCTTAAAAATATTGATAAAAATTTGTATGAAATTATTGCCGATGCCGAAAAACTATACAGGGACGAATATTTTGAGCAATGTATGACCCAGACTCGAAGATTTGGTGAAAATGTGTGTAAAAATGTTCTCGGGGCTTTCAGAACAACAGAAGAAACCTTTGATGACATGCTTGCAACTTTAAAGGACAAGTCAAACGGTACAGAGCAGGAAAAAGAATTTGTCGAAGACTTATATTTTTTGAAAAAACACGGAAATAAGTCCGTGCACTCCTCTACCGTAAAAAAAGACGGTATGGAAGCGCTTGAATGTCTGCAGCGTGCTTTTGAAGTCGCTATCAGTTACAGTGTTTACAATCGCGGGAGTGACAGAAAAATTTTAAACAAGCATTATGATATTGAACTTCTTGCAACCGGTAAAAAAAGTAAAACTCTTGCAGAACGCTATAATCAGGCAAAGATGAAATCAGAACAAAGCTTTGAACAAAACAAATCCTCCGCACCTAAAAAACGCCGGCAGGTTCAAAGTTCATCAAAACCTAAAAAGAATAAAAATATACATCCAAAAGGCAGGAAAAATTTTCCGTTGTTCTGGATTTTGCTCGGAATTTCGTTTGTCATATCGACGTGTATGATTTTATTTATCCTGCTTGTCCGATTTTTATCCTGAGTTTGTAAATTTTTCTTATTATTTGTCAATTTTTTCCTTATAAATTTTTTATAAAATATATAAGGGGATTTAAGAGGATGTCGGATTTTATAAATTATTTGCGCGATTATTTATCTCACTATTCTAATAGAGAAATAGTTGATATGTCGTATAAAAAATTGTTATTACCTTCGCAGTTTTCCAAATATGTGCCGGCTGAAGACTATATAAAATATTCTATCCTATCTATTTTTGATAATAAGAAAAATATTCCGCAAAGAGGTATAGATTCCAGTTATGATGGGATTATTGAGCCGGATGAGTTTGCATCAGTCAGTCAGGAAGAGTATGAAAAGCAGATTAAAATGATGCAAGAAAGTTATGAAGCTTCATTCGGGCATGAAATAAAATATCATATTCCTACATATAAAGAATTGGAGAATATGCTGAAAAATGATTCCCCTTACGAAAAAGAATGCGGTACACATAAGATTCAACTAAAAGAAATTTGTGAACCGATTAAACCTGACGGTGAAATAGGCCAGTCAAATCAAGCCTTACTGGGCGAGTGTTATCAAAATGTTTCAAATTTCGCATTGTCATACACTGAAAAGGGCAGAAAACTCTTGAAAAAGTCTATACAAATTCAGGGGGATAAATATCAGGTTACTCTGTACGGCGCTCAGCCAAAACCTATGACGTATGAGATTACGCAGAGTGAGTTAAAAGCTGCTCAGGATTCATATGTTGAGAAAAACGGTAAAAAGGTTAAAAAATATTCGTACGGTGATGCTGATATTATCCTTTTAGATTTGGCAATAGAGCGCTACAGGAAAAGTATAAATTACAGATTAAGAACTCGGGATACAAAAGCAGTTAAAGGTTTTGATGATTATTTATCGGGCGGGTTGGTCTCAAAAAATTTGGCGCTGATTACAGGTCATCTGCCATATCGGGCAATATACAGCAACGATAATTATTTTATAAGTGCTTCTCTCACTCAAAGAGCCAGATTTAAATTAAATACAGAAAAAAAACAGAAAAAAGTGGAAAATTTGCTTGATTATCTAGCAAGAGTTGGCAACGAAAATATTGCTGCAGGTTGCACTTTTAAGTGTGTTGACAAAAATTGGGGTGTCTTTGGACAAAAATATGATATGCACGAAAATCACGCTTATGCTATTAAAAAAATTGATGACAGAAATGATACAATAACTATTTGTAATCCATGGCACGGTAAAAATGCTGATATTATCGTTCCCTTCGCTGATTTTATAAAGTATGTTGACTCAATTCAGTATATAAAATTATAAGTAGCATTTACGTTCTTGACCGGCAACACCTGCGTATAATTCGACATATTTTTTAGCCGGACTTGAATCAATTTTTGTCAAAAGAACTTCTTCTATCTGGAAAAATCCTACATCACCTGACATTTCTATATCAATTTGTATAGGCTTTTTTGTGCCGTGATGAATTCCTATTCTGTTAATAGCATTTGCGGAATATTTGTGGATATCTCCGACTCTCGGAGTTTTGTTTATGGAAAGCGGTATTCTGGCTCTTCCTTTTGTCATATCGCAGCCGTCTGCAATAAGAATTATACCCGCCTCTATCGAGTGAATTTTTCTTGAAGACATGTGACCGATAATTGCTTCTGTTGCCAGTGATTTTATAATTACACGCTTATGCAGATTGTCAGGAAAAACATGCATCAGGGCTCTATCTATAAGCGGCTGTGCAAGGATTGCGGACATTTCTTCATGTCCCTGTCTTCCTATCATCATCCCTAAATCGTGCATTATTCCGGCCAGAATAACAGCACACATGCTGTCTTCAAATGTTCCGACCTCCTCTTCTTCAAGAGAGGTCTTGACGCCTGAATCTTGCAATATATTAAGCATTTTTATAGCATTCCCGACAACCTGTCTCATATGGACAGGACCATGATCGTTAAAACCGAGTCTTTTTATTGAAACCGTGTTTGCATACTCTTGC
The DNA here is from genome assembly GCA_944324235.1 of Candidatus Gastranaerophilales bacterium. Classification (GTDB taxonomy): domain Bacteria; phylum Cyanobacteriota; class Vampirovibrionia; order Gastranaerophilales; family Gastranaerophilaceae; genus CALUVN01. The sequence continues at coordinate 41,119 of CALUVN010000003.1, read as the reverse complement.
ATTTCCTGCAATTCTTCATCCGCAAACAGATAGTTTACAAGTTTCAGACAATTAGGATTGTTTTCTAATCTTTTTAATATTTTTGATTCTATTGAAATTTCTTTAACTGATTTCATAATTTGACCGATTTATTAACTATTCCTATTTACATGATAACATATTTAAATCCCTTCGTAAAGTTTTATAAATATTGTTGACTCGAGTGGACTCCGGACTTTTATAATTAAATAAAATGTCAAAAGGTGTTTGTATTATACAGCCTGTTTGCACAAAGAAAATTTTTCAGTTATTATTAATTATAACTATATGTTTATGAGAATAGCTTCCGGAATAAAAGTTTTTATAATATTTATATTATTAATGTACACGCTGTTCCTTCCTGCTTGTGCAGAGCAGCGTGCATCCGATATTGTATTATTTGACAATTCTCTGTTTGAGCGGATAAGTTATTTAAATTCGTCACAGGATGATGTTGATAATATTACTCCGGAAGTCGGCAGCTCAAATACTTATGAAAAAATTGAGTCCGTTGATAAATCATTTGATAATGAAAAGTTTCGTTTCTGGCAGCAGGAGGGGCATGGCACAATGTCTTTTTCTCCTGAATACAGGCTGAATAATCATGTGTCAGCTCAAAGTATTTCGTCTTCAAGCTTTTTGGAAAAAAATAAAAAAAGTGAGTTTATTTTTAGTATCAAACCACTGAATAACGACAGGGTTAATTTGAATGTCGGAGCCTGTCAGGTTATGTACTCTGAATCTGTCAGACCGCCGCATTCACAGGTGAATTTTTCCACTAAATTTAAACTGTAAAAAAGAATTAAGCATTTGTAACAGAGTGTCGGAAATAATTTTTTCTTTATGTTACATTAATTATTATAAGAAGATATAGGGAAGAGAATATGTCAGATAATACACCAGTAGCTGCCTGGCAGCCAACTATTAACCCCTGGTTAATGATTACACCCGTAATGCTTGCGATATTTATGTTTGTATTGGACGAAACAATATCAAATGTTGCATTAACATATATAGCAGGTTCAATGTCAGTCAGTTTGAATGAATCTACGTGGGTTTTAACCAGTTATTTAATTGCAAGCGGTATTGCAATACCACTTGTTAATTCCGCATCTAAAGTTTTCGGGCGTAAAAATTATTTTATGATATGTTTGATTATTTTCACAATATCGTCATTTTTATGTGCCGTATCAAATTCAATGATAATGATAGTTATAGCAAGATTTATACAAGGTCTTGGCGGCGGAGGGCTTTTGCCATTGGGGCAGTCAATTATGCTGGAGAGTTTTCCTGCAAAAGACAGACCTAAATCTATGGCAATATTTGGTATTGCCATAATTTTCGCCCCGTTAATCGGGCCTGTGCTTGGCGGATGGATTACTGAAAACTGGTCGTGGCCGTGGATTTATCTTATAAATGTTCCGCTCGGTTTTTTGTGTGTTTATCTTGCAAAAAATCTGTTGCAGGAACCGCCTTATGCTAAAAAACAAAAAAATGTTAAATTTGATTTTGTCGGAATGGCTTTTTTATCAGGCTGGCTCGTTGCTTTGCAGATTGTTCTTGATAAGGGTAATGATGCAGATTGGTTCGGAGCTGCGTGGATTTGCTGGTTGAGTTCAATATCTTTAATTTTTGCTGTTTTATTCTTTGTATGGCAGATAAAAAATAAAAAAGATGCATTGATTGATTTAAGTGTACTTAAAGACAAAACGTACTTTTTTGGTACTCTTGTGCAGGTGATATTAATGGGAGTATTTTTGTCATCAGCGGCGCTTTTGCCTTCAATGCTGCAGAATCTTTTAGGATACACGGCTTACTTAAGCGGTTTATCCATGGGTTCAAGAGGTATAGGAAGCTTTATCGGTGTGGCATTGTATCTTACGCTGTCTAAAAAATTAGGTGACAGACGTATTGTTATGATTGGTTTAACACTTCTTGGTTTAGGCAGTGTATTTTTCGGGAATATCAATTTACAGATTAACCTGTCAACCATTGCATTGCCTAATATACTTTACGGTTCAGGATTATTTTTGTCGCTGACCCCGTTAATTCCTTTGTCATTTTCAACTATTAAGAACGAAAGCATGACAAACGCTACGGGACTTCAAAATCTTGTAAAAAATATCGGAGGTGCAATCGGAACTTCTATCGGGACTACTATGGTTGCAAGGTTTGCGCAGGTGCATCAGAATATGCTGATTAATCATCTTCACGACACAAATACAGTATTCTCGGAAAGAGTAAGTGCTATGACCGGAACTTTCATGTCGCTTACGGACTCTTTCACTGCAAATCACATGGCTCAGACCCAAATTTATTCCCAGCTGGTTCAGCAGTCTCATTTGTGGGCATATATTGATACTTTCAGATGGTATGCTTTTGCAACTTTCCTGTTAATACCTATGCTTGTGTTTATCAAAAAGCCAAAATCTGTTTACGGCAAGAAATAAATAGGTTTTAAATAATTGTTCGGGATGTAAGCTTTTAAAACCTGTAATTTCCAAATAAAGCCTGCCATAGAGCGAATTTTTATGGTATGATGTTTTAAAACAACGATTGAAAGGCAGATTTATGAGTAGTGTCGAAAAACTTATCAGAGTCAGTAAAGGAAGCGACTTAGCCGATTTGGTTATAAAAAATGCTAAATTAGTCAATGTCCTCTCTGAAGAAATTTATGAAACCGATATAGCAGTTATAGACGGTAAAGTTGCGGGGATTTCAAAAGGATACAGAGGTCGGGAAGAAATAGATGTTAACGGTGCTTATGTCTCCCCTTCTTTTATAGACGGGCATGTGCATCTTGAAAGTTCAATGCTTATGCCGTCAGAGTTTGCAAAACTTGTTCTTGCCTCAGGTACGACAACAGTAATTGCAGACCCGCATGAAATTTCAAATGTAATGGGGCTGCAGGGGATAAGTTTTATGCGGGAAGCTACTAAAAATCTTCCTCTTGATGTTTATATGATGCTCCCGTCCTGCGTGCCAGCAACTAATCTTGAAACTTCAGGCGTTGAACTTAACAGTTATGATTTAGCTTTATTAATTGACGCGCCGTGGGTTCTAGGTATAGCGGAAATGATGAATTTTCAAGGCGTTGTAAATTGTGACGGAAATGTTTTGAGCAAAATTCGCTTAGGCATAGACAGACAGAAACGTGTTGACGGTCATGCACCTAATTTATGCGGCAAAGACCTTGACGCTTATATCGCATCAGGTGTTGCCTCTGACCATGAGTGCACTACTCCTGAAGAAGCTATAGAAAAACTCCGTCTGGGTATGTATTTAATGGTTCGTGAAGCGACTGGCGCAAGAGATTTGGAACGGTTAATTCCTGTATTAAAAACATACAATACAAGAAAATGTATGTTTGTAACTGATGACAGACATCCGAAACATTTAATTAAACATATATCCAGAATGGTTAAAAAAGCCGTAAGGCTGGGTGTTGACCCGATTAAGGCTATCCAGATGGCAAGTATAAATACTGCAGAATATTTTAAACTCCAAAATGTTGGTGCGATTGCTCCGGGGTATATTGCAGATATTGCTGTTTTTGAGGATTTAAAGAATTTTGAGCCGTCAATGGTGTTCAAAAACGGAAAACTCGTTGCAAGAGACGGCAAGGTTACTGTAGATATGGGCGAATTTAAACCGCCGGCTCTCAGAGGTTCTGTAAATATTAAATACCTTTACAAGGAAGATTTGCAGATAAAAATTCCGGAAGAAAAGAAAAATATAAAAATTATTAATGTAATCCCGAAACAGCTTATTACAAAATTATCTGTTGAAGAAGCTCCTGCAGCTAACGGGTTTGCAGTTTCCGACACAGGACGAGATATTTTGAAAATTGCAGTAATTGAGCGTCATAGAGCTACAGGAAATATCGGCTTGGGATTTGTGCGCGGATTCGGTTTGAAATCCGGAGCAATTGCCTCAACGGTTGCACATGACAGCCATAATATGATTGTTATAGGAACAAATGATGACGATATGTACTATGCTGCTGTCGAACTCGTTAAGTCTCAGGGCGGTAAAATTATTGTCGAAAACGGTAAAACTTTGGCTCATCTTCCGCTTCCTATTGCCGGATTGATGTCTGACAGAAGTTTTGAAGAAGTTATGGCTGAGATTGCGGAATTGGAAAAAGCATCAAGGGTAATCGGCTGTCAAATTCCTGATCCTTTTATGAGTATGGCATTTTTGTCACTCTCTGTCATTCCGGAAATCAAAATTACGGATAAGGGGCTTATCGATGTAAATAAATTTGAAATTACGGATTTATTTGTATAAGATGTACGCCGAATTTTTCTAATTGTTTTTTGCATAATAAAAAACCACTTTTGCATCAAAAAAGTGGCATTGAAAAGTTACGAAATCTTATCTATGGGAAAGGAAATTCGTTTTTAAAAATTAAATTTATTATTTAATTTTTACTATGAGAACATATTGAATGATTTTTCTATGTTCTTATCTATAACATTTTTAACTGAATCGTATTCTGTTTGTAGTGCAGTGTGCTCCGTATCTAATTTTTTCAACTGTAAATCGATTTTATTGTCTTCGTTTTCAAGACGTGTCATATTTTGTTCGTATTCACGTTCGACGATTGCAATAGCGCGTTCGTCTTCTACTTCTTGGATACATGAATCATCAGAGATGGAGGTTGATACAAAGTCTCCTTCTGTGCTTGAAAATCTTTCAAGCAAGAGTTTACCCTCTCTGAGATACTGTTCAAACGTATTGCTATCGGTCAGAGGAGATGTATTTACCTGATTTTCTCCTACGACGTTTGTACTTGAATCAATTTTATAGTGCTCAGGGTCATTTTGAACTTTAGTCGCATCGGTTGTATATGTAAAGAAACCGGATGAACTCATTTTGTTAAATATATTTTTCAGAAAGTCCATTTCCGGAACATTTTCGGAGAAGGCTGCTGTTTTTAAACCTGCAGCACCAGCAGTGTTTGTTGTATTTATATTCACATTACCGTAATATACCTGTGTTAATGCAACAGCATAATCATATAATTCTCTTTGTTCCTGAGTTGTACCTTCATAAGTTAACGGTGTCTTAGTTTCGTTACCTGCATCGTCTTCCACAACCGCAACAGCACATTCGGAGGCATTAGACCAATCATAATCAACGCTGTGTTCATCGTCTCCATAGTGCAAACCTACAGATGTTAAATATTTATCCCATGCTTCGTGTATTTTTTTTACGGCATTAAGTGTTGCTTCATTTGTGTCAACACCGTCTGTGACAGTTTCATTCGCTTCAGTAACTGTAATATCAGCAATTGTGTAGCCCAACGCTTCCATAAACTTGTTATAGTCGCCGTTACCGTTCAGGAATGCTTCTGCATACTCTTGTGAGACAAGAACTTTACCTTTTGTATCTGTTACACAATATTGCAATCCGCCTGCAATTTTTCCGTAACTTGTCATAAGGTTGTAGTTTATATCTTCATAAACTTCTTCAGAACCGTTAAAACCTGTTAAAACCGTTAGTTTGGTAGCATTTAAAGCTTCATTATAATCCGCATTTAATTGTTCAGTCTGATTGGCAAGGCTTATTTTGGCGAAAGATAAGCTTTGCCCCGCGTTTTCGTTATCAGTCAAACGTGCGGTTATACTAAGAAGTCTGGCTTGTGATGCTGCCATTCCCATAATTTAATTTGGTCCTTTCGTCTGTGTCGTAACTCTGTACTATCTTATACGACATTTTGTCGAAAAAACTTTAATTATAGGCTTGGTATTTTAATATTTTGTTACAAAACAGGATAATGAAATTAATTATGATGTTTTGCATCCTTGTCCGGATTAGGGAAGAGACCCATAACAACTTGATCTGCAAGTATTGTATCAGTACCTGCAAAGAATGCACCGAGGCAGCTTAGAAATTTTGCGCCGAATGCTTGAGCTTTTCCTGCTCCTTCAGGGGTTTGTACTTTCAAATTTGTCTTCATATTTTCAATCCTAACTTTTACCATATATTTAAACAATTAAAACGTAGTGAAATTGACTATTTTTGTGTTTTGAGGCTGAAAAGTTTTACAAAAATTAATATTTTTGTAAATTTTTCGGGGTCAAAACCGACGGAAATACCTGATTAGGTTTTCCATCCATATTTAATTTGTATTTTATAATCTCCTATTTATGTGTTGATAGCGTCATAACATTCATCACAAATCGTTTCGAATCCGGAGTGTGTGCCGAGTTTGCGGTATTTCCAGCAGCGTTCGCATTTTTCTCCTTCTGCTTTCGTTACCCATACGGTAAATCCTTCTTCGGAATGTTCGTTCAGAACATTATTCGGTGCTTCATCACACACGTATGCCTGTGATGTGATGAATATGTTGCATAGTTCATTTTCATTTGCTTTCAATACATTTGCATCTTCTGCTTTAATATGAACTGCAACTTCCAGAGAGCTTCCTACTTTTTTATCTGCTCTTAGGGGTTCAATCGCACGTGTTACGACCTCGCGTGCTTTTAGTATTTTTGTAAAATCTTCGTCAAGTTTTTCGTTGTTCCATTGCGGATTAGGTTTTACCCAATCTGAAAGCAGGATGCTTTCAAGTCCTCCGCGCTGGCATTCAGGCACATTTTGCCATATATCTTCTGCCTGGTGAGGCATTACAGGTGTCAAAATTCTTACCAGAGCCTGCAGGGTTTCATACAATACTGTCTGGCATGCTCTTCTTGAAAGTGATTTTTTGCCGGCTGTATAGAGGCGGTCTTTCACAATATCAAGGTAGAATGCGCTCAAATCAACTGCTGCAAAATTTTGCAGGTGTTGGAAATATTTATAGAATTCATAATTTTCAAAAGCTTCAGTTACACTTTCAATAAGGTTATTGAGTTTATGCAGTGCAAATTTATCAATATTTTTTAAATCTTCGTACTGAACATAATCTGCAGCAGGATCGAAGTCAAACAGATTACCGAGCAGGAATCTTGCTGTGTTTCTGGTCTTTTTGAAAATTTCGACAAGCTGTTTAATGATATTGTCACCGATTTTGGTATCGTTTCTGTAATCAACGGATGCTGCCCATAATCTCAAAATATCTGCCCCGTAATTTTTGATAATATCATCAGGTCTGATATAATTTCCGAGTGATTTAGACATTTTTCTTCCGTCTTCTCCGAATACAAAACCGTGGGTCAGAACTGTTTTATAAGGAGCTTTCCCTTGAGTTGCAACGGAAGTTAAAAGTGAAGACTGAAACCAGCCTCTGTGCTGGTCTGAACCTTCAAGGTACATTTCAACAGGTGTATGTCCGAGTTGTTCAGAGCGTTTTTCGACAACTGCGCGCCAGGTTACGCCTGAATCAAACCATACATCCATAATGTCATTTTCTTTACGAAAATGGGTTTTACCGCATTTAGGGCATACAAAACCTTTCGGGAGAAGTGCTTCTGCTGAATATTTTACCCAGGCATCGGAACTTTCTTTTTCGAAAATTTCAGCTACATTTTCGATAGTTTCGTCGGTTACGATAGTTTCTCCGCAGTCTTCGCAATAGAAAACAGGAATAGGAACACCCCATGCGCGTTGACGGGAGATACACCAGTCAGAACGTCCTTCCACCATATTGGAAATTCTGTTTTCTCCGTTTGCAGGAATCCATTTAACGCCTTTAATTGCTTCAAGAGTTTGGGCGCGGAACTTATCTACTTTAACAAACCATTGAGGCGTTGCGCGGTAGATAACAGGATTTTTACATCTCCAGCAGTGCGGATAGCTGTGTTGAATATCCTGTTGCGCGAGAAGTGCGCCGCAATTTTGAAGTTTTTCTATAACAATTTTGTTACCTTTATAATAAGGTACGCCTTCCAAATCTTTATCCTTAACGGCTTCAGTCCAAACTCCGCGGCTGTCTAACGGTGAAAATACTTCTATACCGTAGCGGCATCCTACTTCATAGTCTTCGAGACCATGACCCGGAGCTGTGTGAACAGAACCTGTACCTGCATCCAATGTAACGTGTTCGCCTAAAATTATCGGTGATTTTCTGTCTGCAAGAGGATGTTTTGTATTTAACAATTCAAGTTCTTTACCCGTAACTGAACCCAGAACTTTAATATCTTTTTCTTCCCATTCAACATCAGCGAGGAATGCTCCGAGAAGTTCCTGTGCTGCTACATAAACGTCCCCTTTATATTCAAAGAATGTATATTCAAAGTTCGGGTGCATAGATATAGCCATGTTTGAAGGAATTGTCCAAGGGGTTGTTGTCCAGATAACTGCGTAGATATCTTTACCTTTGACGCCGTCTATCATAGTATTAATTTTTGCGGCTGATTCTTCGTCAAACTTAAATCTTACATAAATAGAAGTGGATGTATGGTCAGCATATTCAACTTCCGCTTCAGCAAGTGCAGTTTCGCATGATGCGCACCAATAAACAGGTTTAAGACCTTTTTCCACGTATCCTTTTTTGTACATTTCACCGAAAACTCTGACCTGTTCGGCTTCAAAATCAGGTGCAATTGTCAGATAAGGATGTTCCCAGTCGCCCCATACGCCTAAACGTTTGAATTCGGATTCCTGACCTTTAAGGTTTTTATGAGCGAATTCTCTGCATTTAGCTCTGAGTTCAGCCGGAGTGAGTGCGCTTCTTCCGCCTTTGATATTTTTGACAACGGCATTTTCGATAGGAAGCCCGTGTCCGTCATAGCCCGGAACATAAGGTGCATAGCAGCCTGATTGGGATTTATATTTAATTAAAATATCTTTCAGAATTTTATTAAGAGCCGTTCCTACGTGAATTTTTTCGGAACTCAGATATGGAGGCCCGTCATGAAGAATGAATTTATTGGCTTTATCCCTTTGAGCAATATTTTTTTCATAGATTTTATTTTCTTCCCAGAATTTTTGGGTAGAAATTTCTTTTACTGTTGCGTTAGCACGCATTTCCAGCGTTGTTTGAGGTAAATTCAAGGTATCTTTGTATTCCACTTTAGTTTCGGTGTTGCTCATTTCCCCTATCCTTCTTCAATATTTTCTGTAACTGTTTCTGTTGTAGCATCAAAATGATGCTTTGTACATATATTTTTAATATTTTTTAAACGTGACAGGTCCAAATCTAACTTGTCTTTATTTGATTCTACTATAAAAGTTTTCATTTTGTCATAATTAAATTCATTTTCCCATCTTGCAATAACAACGGTCGCTACGCAATTACCTATGAGGTTAACGGTTGTTCTGCCCATGTCGAGAATCTGGTCAATACCGAGAAGTATTGCAACTCCGAGTATCGGTATGTTAAAACTGGCAAGAGTTCCTGCAAGAACAATCAGGGAGACTCTCGGCACTCCTGCTACACCTTTACTTGTAAGCATAAGCGCGAGCATGATTATTACCTGCTGGTTTAAATCAAGATTAATCCCGACAATTTGGGATGAAAAAATAACGGCCATTGCAAGGTACAATGTACTTCCGTCAAGATTAAAAGTATAACCTGTCGGCATGACAAAACCGACTATATTTTTCGGAACACCGAATCTTTCCATTATTTCCATAGCTTTAGGAAATGCTGCTTCCGAGCTTGCTGTTGTAAATGCAAGAAATGCAGGTTCTTGAAGGGCTTTTATAAGACTTCTGAATGAAATTTTTACAATTTTGCAGGCTATGATAAGCACTAACAATACAAAAACTGCAAGCGCAATATAAAGTGCGCCTATAATTTTTGCGTAATTTTTTAAAACCGAAAGACCGTTAGCTCCGACTGTGGCCGCTATTGCTCCGAAAATCCCGAGAGGTGCAAAATACATAACGTATTCAGTAAATTTAAACATTATTTGCGATACGGAATTTAGTACATCAAGCACAGGTCTTGCAGATTTTCCGACAGCACATATTGCAAGTGCAAAGAAAATTGAAAATACAACAATCTGTAATAAATTCCCCTGAGCCATTGCATCAACAATGCTTGTAGGGAATATATCAGTCACCATTGCGCTTATTGATGTATGTGCCTGAGTTGCAGCCATAAGGCCGGCTTCCTGCATCTGTATAGCGTCAGGGGTTGTTCCTGAAACAAATCCTACCCCCGGTTTGAACACGTTTGCCATGAAAAGTCCGATAACAAGTGCCAGAGTCGTTACGATTTCAAAATAAATAATCGTTTTAATCCCGATTTTACCGAGACTTTTTGCATCTCCGTGACCGGCAACTCCGATGACAAGAGTTGAAAACAGCAAAGGTGCTATAATCATCTTAACCATTCTAAGAAAAATTGTAGCAAGAGGACGCATTTTGACCGCAAAATCCGGGGCAAAATGACCTACGATTATCCCTAATATAAGGGCAATAAATATCAATGCTGTAAGTCTTGAATGTTTCATTTGCATAAACATTATATATTAAACATGCAAATACAAATAATAAAAAATTTTTTTTGGTTACAATTCGTAAATCTTTTATTTTCCCATTGCCATGACTATGTCTGTTGATGTAAGATATATTAAAAGACATGCCGAATTAAAAAGCATGCGCGTTACTATTAACACTAAAAAAATAAGGGATAGAAAAAGATAAAACACATGGAGGTTAATGTGAATACATTAGATGAAAGTTTGGACTTGTCGGAAAACGCGATTAAGGTTCTTGAAAAAAGATACCTGAAAAGAGATAAAGAAGGCAAATGTATTGAAAAACCGGCAGATATGTTCAGACGTGTAGCCGATGCAATCGCTGCAGGTGATTTAAAATACGGTGCATCTCAAGATGACGTGAAAAAATTGTCTGACAGATTTTATAACGCTATTACACACAGATACTTTATGCCGAATTCTCCTACATTGATGAATGCGGGCAGAGAACTCGGTCAATTGGCAGCATGTTTTGTTCTGCCTGTTGAAGATTCTCTTGAAAGTATCTTTGAAACAATTAAAAATACTGCTTTAATTCATAAATCAGGCGGCGGTACAGGTTTTTCATTTGCAAGACTAAGACCGAAAAACAGCGTTGTACGTTCTACAATGGGTGTTTCTTCAGGGCCTGTTTCATTTATGGAAGTATTTAATGCCGCAACTGAAGCCGTTAAACAAGGCGGTACAAGACGCGGTGCAAATATGGGGATTTTGAGAGTTGATCACCCTGATATTCTTGAATTTATTGAATGTAAATCTGATAACAACAAACTCAATAACTTTAATATTTCAATTGCAGTAACTGACAAATTTATGGAAGCTTATAAAAACGGCACTGATTACGATTTGGTAAATCCGCAAAATAATCAGGTTGTCGGCAGATTAAGCGCTAAAAAAGTATTTGATATGATAGTCGACGGAGCATGGAGAAACGGCGAACCGGGTATTGTATTTATCGACAAAATGAATGCGGATAACCCTACTCCGTTAATCGGCGAAATCGAATCTACAAACCCTTGCGGTGAAGTTCCGCTTCTGCCGTATGAAGCTTGTAACCTCGGTTCTATCAATCTGGGGTTAATGGTAAAAGACGGTAAGGTTGACTGGGATTTGCTTGCTGCTACAACAAGAACGGCTATCAGATTCCTTGATAACGTAATCACTGTTAACAATTACCCGCTTCCGCAAATTTCGGAAATGGTACAAAATAACAGAAAAATCGGTTTGGGCGTTATGGGCTGGGCTGATATGCTTATGAAAATGGGCATTTCTTATAATTCAACCGAAGGTACAAAACTTGCCGCTCAGGTTATGGAATTCATTGATTACGAATCTAAATGCGAATCTATTGAACTTTCAAAAGAAAGAGGAAGATTTAACAATTTCTCAGGCAGCGTTTATGACGGTAAAAACTTCCTTTACAACAAATACAAAGGAAAATCAGCAGGTATTATTTCCGATGAACAATGGAAAGACCTTGATGCGCAAATTGAAAAATACGGTATAAGAAATGCTACAACAACATGTATTGCACCTACAGGTACAATTTCAATGATAGCATCTGCATCAGGCGGTGTTGAACCGTTATTCGGTCTTGTATTTTCAAGATTGATTATGGACGGAACCGAAATGCTTGAGGTTAACCCTATATTCAAAGATTATATGGTTGAACACGGGTTGTATTCTGAAGAATTGATGAAGAAAATTTCAAAAGACGGTTCAGTTGCTCACGTTGACGGAATCTCAGATGAAATTAAACACATTTTTGCAACAGCACACGACGTTTCACCATACTGGCACGTAAAAATGCAGGCTGCATTCCAGCTTCATACGGATAACGCTGTTTCAAAAACAGTTAACTTTGAAGAAAATGCTACACGCGATGACATCAAGGAAGCATATATTCTTGCTTATGAAAACAACCTTAAAGGTATTACGGTTTACAGAAACAACAGCCGTCAATTCCAACCTATGAATCTGGATGCTAAAAAGAAAGAAGAACCAAAAGTTGAAATTAAACCGGTTGTTGAAGAAGTTAAAGATGACGAACCGACAGGCGAAATTAAAACCGTAAAATGCCCTGAATGCGGCAATGAAATTCAAATGGCTGAAGGCTGCTTTATCTGTTTGAAATGCGGTTACTCAGGTTGTTCATAAAAAGAACCGGTAAAATGTTAAAAAAGGAGGAAATATTATTTCCTCCTTTTTTATTTGTTTTTCGTTTTATTTTTAATCTTCAAATACGTTATAAAAAACGGTGTTATCATTAATCAAGCGTACCAGATTTTTAGGAAGAGTTTCCAGATATAATTGTTTGGAGAATACGTGGGCATTTGCTGTTTCAGTTTCGTATTCATATGTACGTTCAAGGTTTTTTGTAATCAACTCTACAGGGTAATCGGAAACGGTTTTAATAACATTTTCCCAGCCTTCCATAGATATGAGATTATTTTGGGCAAGACGCAGGAGTGAACATTTAATCAACGGGAAGTGATGTCTGGTTATAAGTTCTTTCCATTTTGTGACTACAGGGTTATCGCCGGATTCTTTTGCATAAGTGTTATACCTGAAGCCTGCATCTTTCATAACTTCACTTAGTCCGATTTCATAATTTATTATAATATCATTTTTTTGAGGTTCTTCATGTACTGAATTTATGAAATCAATAAAAGCTTCAGAATTTATTACATGCTTTTTGAATACCATAAAATATGATTGTAAATGAGGGCGTTTTACTGATTTATATTTTTCACCTATTTTGATTAAACCGTATTTGTTTTCGCTCATACCCCAGAAGTCGCAGTCTTTCTCGCTCATTCTGTCAAAAATCGGTGCAAGTGGAAACAATGGACCGTAAAAACTATCATTTACAAAGACAATTTCGTCAGTCAAAGTTGTGTCGATATATTTAAAACCTCGTTTGTATGAACCAAAATCATATTCGGTATGCGGGTCGTCAATAATTAAATTTACATAGCGTCTGATTTTGTTTTTTTCGTAATCGGAAAGCCTGACACCGGATACAAAAATTACTCGCAGGCATGATTGCTTTAACTCTTTGATATATCTGATAATGTAATCATCAATTACGGCGTTTTTGTCGTAAAACGCAAATACGGCTGTTCTAATCATATCGACCTCAAATAAATTATAGCATGAATTGTGTTCTTTACTAGCAATTTTTTTTGTCGTCATGTTTTTATAAATTATAACCAAACATCAGAGACGAAAAATGTCCGATAATTAGAAAAAGTGTGTGATAATTGGAAAGGTTTTGTAAATGAAAATTACCCCGATAAGTTTTTTACAGGTTCATTCAGCAAAAGAAAATAAGCCGCACGAACCGCAGCAATCTTCTGCACAATTTAAAACTTCAAGTACGTTATTGCCGCAATTTAATGATTATTTGTTGAGTTTTACGGCGCGTGTCGATAAAGGTCTGGAAAGATTCTACGATACAAATAAAGACAGAATGCCTCAGACCGTAAAAGAATTTGTAGAAACTCTTGATGATAAATCCGGTATCACACCTTTAGAAGCTCAGAAAAAAGCTTATGAATTACTTGAAATCTCGCAGTCAATTGAAGATATCAAAAGTGCATACCCTGAAGAGCCGTTGTTTGCAGATTTGATTAACCCTAATCAATCAAAGGCAAGACGCGGGATTTTAAATTGCTTAAAAGAGAATGAAGAACTTCTTGCACTGGGGAATCAAGGTGTGCTTAAAGATAAGTCAAATCTCACCGTGTATCTGGTCAAGAAAATTTTTCTTGAAGACAAAACCATAGAAGAAATTAATCAGGATTTGGATAAAGACCTTGATGAAGATTTCAAGGCTGATTTCAAATTTAAAAATCCGAATTCACCATATATCTACGGTTCTACCCTTGCCTCTCTCGGTATAAAAACACCTAATTCGGAATACCGTCAGTCTTTGCGTTATACAAGAGAAGGCTACTCAGACGCCGTAGGCGATAAAATTTCTGAAGGTCAGCGTGCATTCTGGGATTCGTTATCCGATGAAGAAAGGACAGCCCGCAATAAAAAATCAGTAGCACAGTTTGAAAACTGGTGGAATTCCATGACAAAAAATCAGATTCTGGATATGATTGCGGATCAGACAACAGAACTTGAAATGCTGAAAGCCTTCAAAAAACATCAGCGTGCAGAAGAAAAACAGTCTAAAACTTCAAGTCCGAAAACTGAAACTCCTGAGGAAGAAAATGTAAAACCACGTAAACATAATCATATCGGTTCAAACAAACTTAAGCAGGATGAACTTTTTATAAAATGGGCAACAAACAATCTTAAATTATATTTAGAAAATATGTCGGAGGCTGAAAAGGATTCCCTCCACATAAAACGTATGCAGCGGTTAGCCTCTCGCTGGGCTAATATGTCACCTGCAGAGAGAACCGATTACATTTCAAAAATGAAAACGGGTTCCGAACCTCTCCGCTATACTATGATTGATGCGTGGAATCACAGTTCGGAATTGTTAAAAGATTTGTCAATTCATTTAAGAGAAAATCAGATTTATAAACCTGCTGATTTGCTGTATTCAACACAGGAGTTCAGCGCATTTCAGTCCAGAGTAATGACGGAATTCTGGGAAAAACATCCTGACCTTGCTGTCAGATTAGGCGAAAATATACTTAAATCCCAGCAAAAAGTTCAAAGTGCAATTCAGAGCGGAACTTTTGAAGAACTTAAAAAGCAGATTATGCGCGACAAAAATCAGCGCGTAAAAGAAATGGAAAAATTTAAACAAGCTTTCCCTGTTGATAAAAGATCTGCACAAACGGAAGAAATTCCTGAATATTTCAAAGAATTTAAAACTGCATATTACAATGCTGTCGGCGCACAGTTAAAAAATCTTCCGCAAAATTATATTAAAGATTACTTTGATGCAATCAAAAACGGATATACGCAGGCGGAATTGGAAGCCTGGACAAGAAATCTGGAAGGTATTCCGCCAAAAGACGGTGATAGAGAATTATTAGAGCATATCAGAACAACTGAACCTGAAGGCGGTAAAAAAATTAACCGTGCGCTTGAAGCCGCAGGTGCTGATACACTCTATGCCTGTACCCGAAATCCTGAAGTTTACAAATTTTCTCATTCAGATATAAAGGTTGCACTTCAGCAGATTGCAAGAGGTGAACGTGAAATTAATATAGGCTCGCATAAGCTTAACAGAATGTTTAATATGCCGATTATTAAAAGAAATATCGATGTCAAACGCCTTAACTTCCTCTACAATCAGTACATGTCACCGCTTACCACTGATGAAACAGATTATATAATTAATTCCTACTTTGATTATGCAGGCGGCTTAGAAACTCTTGAGCAATTAGAGGAGTACATTCAAACATACGGCAAATCAGCTAACATAATTTTTTCTGACAAAAGCGCCTACTCAAAAGAAATAAAAACAGCCATGTACGAAAAATTTATGGATAACATGCCGTCAGGTCTGTATAACAATGTACGCTGTTACTTGAGCACAAGTTCAATCCCGTTTGACAGAGAAGAAAAAATTAAACGGGCAAAACTTGCCTTTAACAACAGATTTGATTTTGTTCCCCAAATCTATATGACTAACTATCTTACAGAACTTGGAAAAAATTTCAGAACTTCAAGCCGTATAGATTACGATGATTTTATTAACATATATTGTCAGAAACGCAAAGACCCGAAAGCCAACGGAAAACTTCCTATGCTGGCAAAAGATACATTTGATGTAAAGAACAAAATTCGAACGATAGCAATGGAACAAATCCTTGCGGATGTTCTATATGATGCAACAGGTAATGTCGGTGTTTATAAACTTTCATTTGAAGAACTATGCGATAACATTGA
Organism: Candidatus Gastranaerophilales bacterium; assembly: GCA_944324235.1. Lineage (GTDB taxonomy): Bacteria > Cyanobacteriota > Vampirovibrionia > Gastranaerophilales > Gastranaerophilaceae > CALUVN01. Next base: position 24,863 of record CALUVN010000003.1, on the reverse strand, counting down.
GTTGTTTAATCTTGTGAAAAAATTCCCGTCACAAACGAGACATTTCGTCACACGGACTACAAACGAAAATGTAGATATAACTGCGAATAAAAAGCTTAATTTAAATAATATTCAAAGAAAATACATTGACTGCCTCAATGAAATAATTGACTGGGTAAATACAGATGTAAAAAATGCTGAAAAAGCAGACTTTGAAGAATTGGTCTTTATTCTGAACCCTGATGAAAATATGCCGGAAAAAGATGAAGCAATTAAGGAAAGGTTAAAAAATTACGGTATAACTGTAGAATAAAATTTAAAAAATGAAAATCGAAAGAACAAATCAAACATCATTCGGTGCGATTCATATATCAAATATCCGAACCATAAGCAAAAATATTCAGCCTGACCTGCAGGTCTATAAACTGTCAAAAGATGATAAGAAATTTATCAAAAGTCTTAGTGAGAGTATAAAAGTGAAAGACCTTATGCCTGATATTCCTTTTTATAAGCTTGATGTCTGGCAGGAACTTTTTAATATAGCATCCTGGCAAGTATTGGACAGCAGAAAAACCGGAGTTATGATTACAAGTAATAAGAAACCTTGCGGCTTGATGGCTTTTACTCCTTCACATCTTGATATAATCTGCACATGGCCGATTGAAACAGGTAAAAAAGTACCTTTTGCCGGGACTGCATTAATGAAAACTTTGTTTGAAGAATTTATAAAAAGAGAAAAATTTTTTCTTACACTGAATGCTGTTACAAACGGGCCGTTCAGTAATGTTTCTAAATTTACGCGTTTAGGATTCAAACAGACAGGCGGAGAAAATTATCTTACATCTATGCAAACTAACCGTAATAAGATTTTAGAAGTCCTGCAGGATTTAAATAAAAGCTTAAAAACAATTCCTGTAGAGTCAAACCGGAATATAGATTTGTTTACACTGTAATAAAATATCTTGCTTTGATTTAATTTCTGACCTTATTTTCTTCACCTTTAATCAGGCGTTTAATATTTTCTCTATGTAGATAAATTATATAAACAGCTCCGAGAGCGCAATAACAAATATATGCGGCAGGTGCACCGAATAACCACATCAATACAGGTGAAAGCGCAAGTGCTATCATAGAACCTAATGAAACATATTTGGAAGTATAAGTTATAATACCCCAGACAGCCGCAATGATTAACCCAACCATCCAGTTCAGAGCAAGAATTGTTCCAACACCTGAAGCAACTGATTTTCCGCCTGTGAATTTCAGGAATATTGATTTGCTGTGTCCTAAGATAACTGCTACTGCTGCAAGTACAGGAAGCAGACCGATATCAGTGAATGAATTCGCAAAAATTTGGGCAAGTACAACAGGCAGTGCCCCTTTAAAAGCATCAAGAAGCATTACGATAAAGAACCATTTTTTGCCCATTACGCGTTTAACATTTGTTGCTCCGGTTGAGCCTGAGCCAACAGTTCTTATGTCCTGCCCCGTGAATAGTTTTACTATGATATATCCTGTAGGAATTGATCCTATAATGTATGCCCCTAATATTACAACGGCTAATTCAATAAATTTTTCCATATTTCCCTCTTTTAAAATGAACTTTTTTAATTCAAATTCGTTACATAATTATAACATAAAGCCTCTATGCAGGCAATTTATTTAATGATAAAATATTATTACAGGCAGCAAGCTGATAAGGTAAGTGATTTGATAAGAAAAACAGTTTCTATATTGATAATTTTTACATTGCTGGCATCGCCGCTTACGGCAATTGCTCAGGATGAAGTTCAATACGATTTCAGTGACGAAGCACAGCTTGAATTCAATAAGAACGAAAATATTTATCAACCCCTGAACAATAATGTTCAAACTGATTTGAATACATATCCGGAACATAAATTCAAAAGAACAAAGGAAAAAAAACATGCAGAGGAAGTGCAGGAAGTTCATCTTGACGCGCCGGTAGAACGACCTCAGATTCAGGTGCCCAAATATGATCCTAATGCAGCTTTACAGGGGAGAGTTGTTTACGTTCCTCAGGGAACGACATTTAATGTTCAGCTGCAATCCGGCATAAGCTCAGGCAGTCTTGACGAGAATGATAAATTGACTGCTGTGCTTCCGGAAAATTGGATTTATAACGGGAATCTAATCGCCCCTGCAGGAAGTCTTGTTTATGGTACGGCAACAGATACAACACCGGCGGGATATGCTTACGGAAGCGGAGCTATGGAAATTGTTTTTGACAGAATAATGACGCCTGACGGTCAGGTTTATAATATAAATGCAGAAAAAATAAGGTTTGAAAATGAAAGTGAACGCGGTAAAAATATGACTCGTGATGTTTTAGTCGGTGCGGGAATAGGAATTCTTGCAGGTTTATTGTTTACGGCGCTCGGGGCAAGTGCTTATGGCGGCAGTCGGGATTACGGACAGGCAATGCTGCTGTATGGAGCTGCAGGAGCAGCAGGCGGCGGGATTAAAGGTGCTGTTTCAAGAGGCGATGATGTTATTATAGATGCGGATACTGTCTTACAGCTGAAACTTACTGAGCCTCTTCAGGTTATACCGCAGAATCTTGATACAAAATTGCCTAATCAGGTTTAATATGGTAAAATTTTTAAGACTATAAAGGATGTTTTATGAATAAAAGATTGATAACTATCGGGTTAATAATACTGGCAGTGTCTCTGGTTCTGGCACTTGTTGTTTCACTTGCAAGAAAAATTAAAATAGATGAATTCAGACCGGCTGCAGTTATGTTTGTGGTGGATTCGTCCGCTTCAAATCAGGCTAAACTTCCTGAGCAAAAGAAAACTCTCAGACAAATTTGCAGTATTCTTGATCCGGAAGACCAGATTAAAATTATTAAAGTGTCCGAGGATTCTTACCTTATATATGAAGGCACACCGCATAACAACAGCGGTATAACCAAAGCTATGGATGCGTTTACGGAATTTGCGCCGGAAGATTACGGTACAGCCTACGGTGTCGGATTGAAAAAAGCTATGAATCACGCGCTTACAATGTACGGGGAAGGATATATCCCTGCGGTTGTTGTAATCGGCGATTTGGAAAACGAAGGTGCTGTTGAAAAGCAAATTAACTGGGATACACTTGCTCAAAATGTTTCTAATGTTAAAGCTCAAGCGCCTGAACTTTCTATGATGTTTTTGTACGCACATCCGGAAAAGCTTGATAAAGTTAAAGAAATATTGACGCCTGTGCTTGGTGAAACAAAACTCGTTATTTCACCGGAACAAACTATTGATAAATCTATTAGAAAATTTCTACACGCTATCGGAAGATAAGAATAAGAGGTAATAAAATATGACAATCGTAATTTCGTCGTCGAAAAATGAAAAAATTTTTACTGATAAAGATATGATTAATATCGGTACTAATCCGAATTGTGATTTTCAGCTTGATTTGGATTTCGATTTATTGATAACTGTTCAGTATATTAAATCCGAAAATAAATGTATTGTTATGAATACATTTCACAGTGAAAAAATTCTCTTCAGAGGGGAAACTTTCGGCAAAATCGAGGTTGGAAATATCTGTAAGCTTATGACAGCCGATTCAGGCGAATTTATAAGCATAAGAGTACTTTCGGAAGGAACGGATTCCGCTGAAAAAACAATTAAATCTATCGGCGAAGAAGATTTTACCGAAAATGACATCAAACGCCTCTACGGCAGTGATTCTAATCCTATAACCAGAGTCAAAATCGAAAAACAAAAAGAAGATATTGAAAGCGCACGTGTTGCTATTATTAAACAGGTCGGATATACGATTTCGGATTTGAAACATAAAATTTCCGCTAACTTTAAAACCGGTTTGTTTTTGCACATCGCGATGTTTTTCGGCGCGGTGATGTGTGCGTTCGGACTTTCAAATTATCTGATGGGGCTTTCTATTGCAGAATCCGCAAATTATATGCACCTGCCGACCAATATTAAAATCTGGTTTGTTTATTCAATTCTTGTTTACGGAGTATGCCTCCTGTTGAAACAGGGTATCTATCAGTCACTGGTTAATAAATCTTTAAAAGAAGTGCCTGTTACATCTAAATTTGCGGAACACTTCTTTGTCGGTTTTTCAGCAATAATAATGCTCGGCGTTTATGCTATTAACCTTGTGTATTTTATGAATGTTAAGGATTTTGTTGTATTCGCAATATTTATTTCATTGTTCTTTGCGGGAATTACCGCAGGGCTGGCTATCGGATGCGGATATTTTAAATTCAACGGGCATGCGCTTTCTCTTAATTTGAACAAATACGAGTACAGAGAAGATTTTGAAGCTGTTTTGAAAGCTTACAGACAGTGGATTGAACGTTATATTAACAATCTCGGAAAAACTAAAATTCAATATATAAAAGACAAGTTGTTTAATTTACAGATAAAATCCGTATTTGAAATCGTAATCGGTTTGTTAACTGCGCCATTTTTGGCTTACGGTGTATCAAATACTCTTGCGATGTGTTTTCCGGAAGCTGCAGGATGGATTAGAATTTCAGGATTGAGATTCAGCCCTGTGTTCCTTGTTCTTGCGACTTTCCTGATTATTTTTGCATTCTTTTCATTTGTTAGTGCTTTTACGGCATCGAAAAAAATTCAGGCATCGGAAGTTATTAAGCAGGACGGTTTCAGTGATTTTCTTCATCACGGGGTTGATATATACGGACTTGAAGGCGTTCGTAAAATCAATTCCGATAAAATTCGTGCCGTATCTATTGCCTGCGCTATTATTTTCATTGAATTTGCAATGAACGTTTCTTATTTTATGACGGAAATAGGCGGTGATTTACAGGGTATATTCCTGAGTTTGGTTGCAGCGCTTGTGCCGACCGCGCTTTTGATTGCGGAAACTTTGATGCTGAGTCAGACACGCTTTGAAATATACGCCTGCGATGAATTAATTGCCAAAATTGATAAAGATTAAGAATGAATATTTTAAAAAATATTATACTGATTATATTATTGTTGTTTATGACAGTCGGAATTGTTATTACAAAACCGTCTGTTCATAAACCTGCAGTTGTTGAAGACGCATCTTTTACGCTGCAGTCTCTTGAAAAGAAAAAGCCTGCAGTTGTAAAAAGTGATTTTGAAACAACGCTTCCTCCTGCTCAAAAAACAGTCGTAGAGAAGCCTGCCCCTGTTGTAAAAAGAATTGTGAAAGTAATAAGGCAGGAAGTCGAAGTTCCGCAAACACAAACAACCGTAAAAGTTTCAGAACCGAAACCTGTACAGAAAACGGTGCAGACTATTCCGCAGCAGGAAGTTCAAACGCAAAAGCCTGTAAAAATCGTCGAAGTTCCAAAGCCTGTTGAAACTGTAGAAACCGAAGCTCCGGTTAATCTTGAATTGGAACAAAAACAACCTGTTAAAATTGTTACAACTCCTGTAAAAACTACACCTTTAACAGAGAAAGAAGAAATTATTGCGTGGAATAAATGGCGCAGTGACCTGCAAAATAAAGTTATGAGAGATTCCAAAATAAATGCGCCGCTCGGTACAACGTTTTATTTTTCATGTACGGTTGATAAATTCGGAAATATTTCAAACATAAACACCTGGTCTGATAACGATTATTACACACCGCTTGCAAAACGGGTTATAAAACCGGTGCTCAGCAGTTATCAAAACCAGCCTATTCTTAAATTTCCGGAAAGAACACAGCGTACAATTACAAATGTAAACGGTTCTTTTACTATGGCTTATACAGACAGGTATTCAACGCCTGCTGATTATTCCGATTACGAAAGGATAAGATAATGAGCAAAAAAAATATTTTAGCGATTTTTATAATTCTGGCGGCAGTTCTTGCTACCGTTGCGGTCATTTCCGCAAAACCTGAACTGCATAAAACATTCGAAATTCAAATTCTTAAATTTATAAAGGCTGACAATTAATGTACAAATGTTCTGATTGCGGAAAAATTACAAAAGAGAAACCTCAATATTGCGATTGCGGAAATAACGTCTTCGTAAAAGTTGCCGATGCTGCTGATTCACATTTATCTAAACAGCCTTCAGAATCTTTTTTGCAGAAATATTCTATTGATAAATTGTCGTTTTCAATATTTATTTTGTGTCTTGTATTTGCCGTAATTCCTTGGTTTTTTGTTCTAAGACAGCAGCCTGCAAAAGAAAATAATAATGTTTCAGATTTAACGATTGAAAAAAAAGAGATTCCGGATTTTGAAAAGTTATGGGATGACACCCCTGTCAGTGTGCCGGTGCAGCCACAACCAGCCGAACCTGTTCAGGAAGAACCGCAGACTATTATAGAGTATGTGACTCAGATAATTCAGGTGCCGAAGCAGCCTGTTTCCAAACCCGTGCAGTCTGTAAATCAGCCAAAACCAAAGGCCGAAGAAGTTAAAACAAAACCTCCGGTAAAAACTGCGCCTAAAAAAAATGATAAACCCGATGTCATAAACCGTATTGAGAAAAATTTGTCTCAATCGTCCGCGCCAAAGCAGGTGCAAACTCATAAACCTCAAGAATCAAAGACAAATGTTTCAAAAAATCAAACAACTGCTCCTGCCGTTCAAAAACCTACTGCTCGTGAACTTGCCGAACTTAATAATTATAAAAATACCCTGCGGGTTGTGCTGCTTTCAAAATTAAAGGTACAAAGCATAATCGGCGAAGGTGAGTGCGATATTGAATTTGCCATAGACGGCAACGGTAAGCTTATAAATCGTAAATTTACACGTCAATCAGCAAATAAAACATTAAATGATGCGGTTTATTATATGCTGATGAGCGTACCTGTGTATCAGGTGCCGCCAAAGGCTTATAATGGCGAAACCATAAGACTTCATTTTTATATTAATAACGGATATTACGAAATCAGTTTCAAATAAAAATCCGATCTTTATCAGACCGGATTTTTTATGATATTTATTAAAATTAATTTTACTAATTAGTTTTATATTCAAGAATCATTTCCAGATGTTGCGGGAAATTTTGTGTGAATTTATTAAACGGTGCAGTTTCTTTAACAATATCTAAAATTTCCTTATCAATAGCATCATTGCCGGAAGATTGTGCTATTTTACTGCTAATAAGAGTACCGTTGCTGTCAATATTTAAATAGATATTAACCGGAGACTGCGGTTTTTCCGTTAGATTTTTATTCAATCTGCGTGTCAGACGCAGGCTTATGTCGGACATATATGCTCTCGGGGTATATAAACTTCCGTAAGGCATATATTTTATAAATTGTCTGGTTGCTCCGTCATATACCTGTACATATTTTAGTCTTCCTGTAGGATAATCATAGATTGCGTCACTTTTTGGATTTGATAATTTTTCAACGCTTACTTCTACTAAATCTCCTGTCTTTTTGTCATAGAGCAATTCTGCATAACGATACGGGACATAGTAGTAATTAGAATTTTTATATTTATTCTGCTTGTTTGGAATTAATGTATCGTTATAGGTGTCAGAAATTGTATTTGTGTTTATTTTTATTCTCGGTATAAGATTTTTGAATACTTTTTCACTTGCAAGATTTACAAAATGGTATCCGCCGGAATCTTGTTTCGTAAGTTGATACGGTATTATAGAGTCCTCTGCGAGTACTGATGTTCCTGCTAATAATAATCCGCATAAAATTGATAATAAATGTTTTTTCATATTACAGCCTTACCTTAAAATGATTTACAAAAAAGATTATAACATATTGTATTTGGGCGGGCAATCATTCATATAATTTATTGTTGCTGAGTTCTTTTTTGTGCGGATCTCATCTTTATAAGAGTCAGAAATATAAGAAAAAGTAGTGTAATTCTGTTGTTTGACTTGCCTGTTTCATACATTTCATTGTTCAGTTCTTCTTTTTTAATGCGTTCTTCGTATGCTTTTATATTTTTAGAATTTAAAACTCTTTTTTGTCCGTTTTCAATCATATAAAGCTCGTTGTAGTTTCTATGGAACTGTATATTTTTCGGGCTGGAGTTATCTTCGCGGCTTTGAATCGTCATTGTAAAGTCGTGCACATCTTCATCAGAAAATTTTATGGAGTAATCATTTATCCATACAACACTGTCATTATCATGTTTTTCTTTAATTATCATTACTCCGGAGATGCTGTCTTTATTTTGTTCGTTTATTTTCATGTGCATATTTATTGTTTGTTTATCGAGGTCAAATGATGCCAGATATTCATTTGGGGAGCTTTTCATAATAAAAGCATCATCAACATCGTGCAGTTTATTGATATTGAAATGAGCTGTTGATTTTCCTTCTTCTTTTTTTAATTTATCACTCAGTTCATAATAATCTTTATTGACAGATTGTTCAAATTCAAGTTTTCTTTGCCACGTTTTATCAAGGTTATGTTCCATAATTGGGGTTATAACAAGTGTATTTAAAACAAGTCCCCAGTATAATCCGTTTCCGAGGGAGCGAAGGCAGCCATGGCTGGGATGAGGATTCCTGGATTGGTTGTTGTTATCGTAATTCGGATGCTGGTTTAATGTTCCTCCTGCCGTACTTTTAAAAGAAATGTTTCTGTGTAAATCCGGTGTTACTGGTGAAATTTTCATTATATTTTACTTCCTTAGATTAATTTATAAATTGTTTTGCATTTTTTTATTATCAAGACTGGTTTTGACAAGGGTGCAGGTGCCTGCAAGTGCTCCTATTACTCCGTTAATAAATAAAGAATTTTTTACCGGCGATTTAAAAAATTGCGGACATTTTCTTAATATAAAATCAAAAACAACGCCAAATCCAAACCATGCGCCTGCAGTGTTTGCACCCTGATATATCGGCGAACGCTTTTCAAAACTCGGCGAGTTCTGTTTTTGTGCACAAAAATTTATGCGGTTATATGGGGTATTAGATACACTAGTTACTTTCATACAAGTGTTGTATAATAAAAAACTTTAAAAAGCAAGCATTTATTGCCAATTATACTTTTGACCTGTACTTACGTCTTCAATTTTTACGTATTTAGATAGTATTATTTTTGCTTCCAAGTCTGTACAGTGGCAAGGAAATATTTTATCAATATTTTGTTCTTGTAAATATTTACCGAGTGCGTGGATTTCGTCTTCGCTTCTGTTTATGAGGTAAAGTCCGCCTATTATTGTATTAATTTTATCCACTCCGGTTACATGTTTTGCGTGGTCGATAATATTTTCTATCCCGCTGTGAGAACAGCCTGAAATAATTACAAGACCGTCCTTTGACTTATATGCAAGCGCAATTTCATCAGGTGCATAATCTTTTTTTACTTCCCGTATTATAGGAATTTCACCGAGATATATTAATTTGGAAGTAATTGGAAACGGTTTTTCCGTTAATTTCAGCTTAAAACATTTATCCAACTTGTCTTTGCACAGATGAAGAGATTCATCTGCAGTTGCATCTTCGCTGTCATCCATAGATTGGAATACATTCGGATGGGAAATAACATTTTTTGAATTAAAACTTATACCGATTTCTTTAAAATTTTTATAAAGTGACTCAAGTCTTAAAAATCCGCCTATGTGATCTGCATGGCTGTGTGATAAAATAATATCAGTCACCTGTTCCAAATCAATCTGCATTTTGTGTGCATTTTTGATAAATGCATCTGTAGACCCGCAGTCAAAAAGTAATTTATGTTTCTCTTCTTCTATAAAGAATGAAAGCCCATGTTCCGGAAGTAAACAATTACCGGCATGTGTATTATTGTCTACTAAAACAGTTAATTCCATAAGTGTATATTATACTATTTTTCCTGACTTGTCAAACAAAATTTTAGAAAAAGGTTTGTATGATGGAGTTTTAGTACATAAACGGATTATATTCCGGCGTCTCAAGTTCATCCAGATATTCTTTTACTTTATCCAATCGTTCGTTCATATTGGGATAGCGTCTTTTGATATTATAGAGCTCGTGCCGGATTTCACTCCATGGAGTGTCAATGGAGGCTAATCTCAGGGCTTCGTTTAATTCTTGGACTTCTTCCATAGAAGAACCGTATTTAAGCTCATTTTTTTCTCCGGCGATAATGATTTTTTTCATAATGTTTCGTCTGTTGCCTATAGCCATAACATCAAATTCTGCCGGAGTATTACGATCAAAAGACGTTAAAAATACTTTCATCATTCCGGCGAGGCTGTTGAAAAATTTGGTATTCGGTGTTTGTAAATCATCAATTACTTTTATTTCGTTTCCGTCTGCAAGAAAGTTGTTTGGATTAATTGTATCAAAACTTTTATTTTCTGTTCCAAGTGTTTTAAAATCTGCTGCTAATTTGTCAAAAGCAGTTTGCGGCAGTTGTGCAAAACGTTTGAGATATGTGTCTCTATAGTAGGATAATCGTTCCCAGTGGCTGGTTAAACCTTCTTTCACACCTGCCTGCAGAGGATTTGGAGACTGACATGCGTTTTTCAATATTTTGGTATTTCCGAAGCGTGCAACAATACCTCCGTAATATGTTTTTAAGTTATTTACTACAGGCTTTTCGTCCAGTGTACAGTTTTCAAGTGTTACCGGTTCATTTTTGGGTATTTTTAAGGCATATTTGTCGTCAATTTTATACACAATCCCGAATTCACCAGAACCTAATTTGTTCTCAGGTTTGGTGAATTCGCAAAATGCTGCTTTGAATTGATCCAGTAATGTTTTTATCGCAGTTTTATCTTTTTGGCAGGCACTGTCAACTGTACTTTTGATAATGAATTCATCCAGTTCTTTTATGAATTTGTTCTGAAAGTTGCCAAATGATGGAGAACCGGTATATTTTAAATGATAGGGGGTATTTGTTATACTATTAATTTCCATATTATTTTCAAGTCGCGTGAATTTCAAAAATGCTTTTTTTTGCTTTAAAGGTAACAATTCTTAATAAAGCTCAATAAAATTTATGTGATATTATAATAATATGATATCAAAAATTTCCGATATTTATATAAGACCGATGAAGTCTGAACATGTTGATGATATTGTGAGATTGGAAGCCGCTGCTTACGGTAATCATCACTGGTCAAAAGAGTCTTTTTTGAATGAAATTCAAAATGAGCTTGCGCATTACTGGTGCGCGTTTGATTCTTGTGAAAATTTGTTAGGATATGCCGGCTGCTGGCAAATTTTGGAAGAGGCTCATATTACGACAGTTGCAGTTTCTCCTGAATTCAGAAGAAATAAAATAGGAGAGGCACTTTTAAAAACTATTATTGATGACTGTTATAAAAATATGATTAAATATATCACTCTGGAAGTAAGAGTCAGCAATACGGCTGCCATAAATCTTTATGAAAAATACGGATTTAAATCACTTGGCACCAGAAAAGGTTATTATCAGGATAATAATGAAGATGCCTTAATAATGTGGACAGAAAACATATTTTACGATAAATTTAAGTTGTTGTATGACGAAAATATAAAATGTTTGGCAGAAAAGGTTGAAATAAAATGTCCGGTATGAAAGTGCTTGATATAAATGTTCCGAAACGTAAATATGACGATTTCAGATTGACATTTGGAGGGGGTGTCCTGCTTGTTGTTTTATGCGCTTTTTTGATGATAATTTCAACTTTTTACGAGTTAAATCTGACACATTTTATTTTGCCTTCGGATTTTTTTAACGGGTCAGCGGTTTTTCCGAAAGATTATGTTTATACATATAAAATTATTCCACAGATACCTGCTGTTATGTTTACGGCAGCATTTCTCGGGCGTAAGTACGGGATGTCCAGTGTAATTCTCTATTTAATAGGGGGATTGTTTATTATTCCGGTGTTTGCGCTTGGAGGAGGCCCTAAATATATTCTGGAATATGGTTTTGGGTATTTGCTGGGGTATATTCCGGCTGTGTTTTTTGCCGGGTCTATAATTAAAAGCGGTTTTTCTCTCAGAAATATTGCTCAGGCTTCAATTGTAGGTGTATTCACAATACATATTATAGGCATTTTTTATATGCTTTTTCTTGCTGCAATACAACACGAAGGCTGGATTTTTATAAAGAGTTGGATTCTTTATCAAAGCGGAATTAAGATTCTTTATGATTTTGCATTAAGTTTTGTTGCCATGTTCATTGCAAGATATCTGAAAATAATTTTATGGTTATATATGAAATAATGTTTATGGTATAATATTTATTAAAGAGAGAGTATGAAATATTAAAAACATTTTAGCATTCTGAAAATAATCGTTTATTTGTATTAGTAAGAATATTAAATTGTAGTATATAATTAAGAAAAATCTTGATTTGTTAATTTTTATCATTAATAAATACGGTAAAGGAAAAATAAGAATGAATAAGAAGATAATCTTAACTTTAGCTTTATTAATGGCATTTGGAAGTAACACCGTTTTTGCTGCAAATCCTTTCAACTATGATTTGCAAAAGGATATGAACCGCACACGCGATAAAAAAATGGCGGAAGAACGTGCTGCAAAAGAAGCAAAAGCAAAAGGAACAGAAGTTCCTGCTGCGAATACAGACTCTTCAGTGCCGAATTTTACTTCTTCCAAAATGGATGTTGCGGAACATTATTATCCGAATGCTAATCTTGCAAGTTCGATTAAGAAATATAAAAACGGTAATTATACCGGCTGTTTGCAGGAATTGTATTCTTTCATAAAGAAAGATCCTTCTAATCCGATAGCTTATTATTATATGGCTATGGCCTATACACAGATAGGTGACAATAACGCTGCTACAGCAGCATACGATCATGTAATCGCATTAAGTTCAAATGACGTTTTAACTTCTTACGCAACAAAAGGTAGAGCATGTCTTACTGGAGATACTGCACGTTGCCATCCTGAAGTAAAGGTAACGGAAGACGGTGCTGTTGTCGATGAGCTGGATGCATTTATTGCAGCACCATACGGCAATGGTTTTTCAGATGAACTTAATGAAGAAATGAAGCAAATGGAGCTTAATCGTATCCAGCGTAATATAAATAATAATATGGATTTGGAAAAAGGTGAATTCAGAAGAATTAAAGACCTTGAAAATAAAGAGATTAATCCTGATGCGCAATCAAAAGCTCCAACTGAAAAAGAAGTGCTTGCTGCAATTGAAGTTCTAAAGAACGCAGGTTTGACGCTTTCTGTTAATAAGCCGGAATCTGAAGAACAGCAAAATATGAAAATGCTTGCGCAGATTATGAACAATCCGCAAAATCAGCAGTTTAACGAAATCAGCATGCTGCTCGGTAATAATAACAACAATAATAATAACAACATGATGATGAATATGTTGCCGATGCTTCTGGCTCAAAACGGCGGGAAAAACATTGATCCTCAGATGCTGCAAACTATGATGATGCAGTCAATGCTGCCGGACGTTAATTTCAACACAAATAACGATACCTATTAAAAATTATGATTTTAGATTATAAAAGTGCAAAACAAAAGCTGTTGACATTCGATATTGACGGATGTCAACGCTTTTTTGAGCAAAACGGGTATTTGACCGAACTCGGGTATTGTTATCTTTTGACTGACAGGCTTGATGATGCTAAAAATGTTTTTAAATCCGCACGTTCATCGGATAAAAGAGCCAACTGGGCTTTTGTTATGACTGATTTGCTGCAAAATTGTATTAGTGAGTATCCGACATATTTTGAACTTAGAAATTTTCTGGAAATAGACCTGAATATTTTAATAAACGCTTATAAGGGTGAGTATGTTGAAAAATTAATAAGTTATGCGGATTTGTTTTTTGCTATCAACCCTGAAGTTTATAAATTTATCGGCAGAGTTTTTATTAATAATAACTTTAACGGATACGGATATTTTTTTCTGCAGAGGGCTAAAGATTACTTTTATAACGACCCTGAACTGCATTATTTGCTTGCCGAATATTATTTCAATAATAAGGATTACGCCGCCTCTAAAAAGAGTATTCAGGCATGTATGGGAATACTTCCTGACTATTACCCTGCCGTAAAAATGCTCGGTATTCTTAACAGACAGGTATAGATTTGTTAATAAACTATTGAAGTATCATAATTTTCAAATATACTATAATTGTAGTTTAAAATTGAATAGCTGAAATATAGCGTTTAAGGAGAAGAAAAATATGATTATAGTAATGGAGCGAAACGCAACCCCAGAGAATATAAAAAGAGTAACAAGCATGCTACAAGAGCATGGTTTTAAAGTAATAGAACACTCCGGAGATATTCATACGGTGATAGATGCCTTAGGAGATAAAACGACACTTACCCCTGGGCGATTAGCTGCATTAGAAGGCGTAAAAGAGGTTAAAATAATTCGCGAGCCGTTTAGACTTGCATCTCGTGACAGAAAAGAAGAAGATACTGTAATTACATTCCCGAACGGAGTTAAAATCGGCGGAAATAACAAGCCTGTATCAATGATAGGCCCTTGTTCTGTGGATGAAGATTTAGACGGTCTTCTTGCTGTTGCAAGAGCAGGTAAAGAAATGGGATGCGAATTTTTACGCGGCGGTGCTTTCAAGCCGAGAACTTCTCCTTACGAATTTCAGGGACTTGGTGAAAAAGCTTTGAAATATCTCGCTAAAGCTAAAGAGGAAACGGGCTTGCTTATTGTTACGGAATTAATGGATTCCGCTGATTTGGATTTGGTGTGTGAATACGCTGATGTTATTCAAATCGGGGCAAGAAATTCCCAGAACTTTAAACTCCTTCAGGCTGTCGGCAGAACAAACAAGCCGGTTATTCTTAAACGCGGGCTTGCAAATACCATAAGAGAGTTTTTAATGTCAGCAGAACATATTATGTATCAGGGAAATGAAAATGTAATCCTGTGTGAACGCGGTATCAGAACTTTTGACAGTACTTTTACCAGAAACACTATGGATATAGCTTCAATTCCTGTTATTAAAAAATATTCTCACCTTCCGATTATAGCTGACCCGAGCCATGGCACTGGTCAAAGATACTTAATTGAACCGATGTCTAAAGCTGCTTTGATTGCAGGTGCTGACGGTATTATGATAGAAGTTCACCATGATCCGGAAAACGCTCTTTCGGACGGTAAACAAAGTCTTTCTATCCCTATGTTTAAGGAAATTATTTCAAGAATTAATACACTGACAGGCAGAATGCACTATGAAAAAACTTGTCTGTCCGCAAATATTGACTAAAATTAAAAGCCTCTTTTACGGGGCTTTTAATTTATAACAAGAGGATATTTATGAAAGCATTAATCTGGCATGAAAACGGTACACGTGAAATAGTCGAAAAAAATATTCCTGAAATTCAAAATGAGCGTGATGCGATTGTAAAGGTTACGTTATCGTCGATTTGCACGAGTGATATTCATATAACAAAGGGCTTTGTGCCGCGGGCAATTCCTGAAACTGCTCTCGGGCATGAATTTGTCGGCGAAATTGTTGCAGTCGGTGACGGTGTTGAAAATTTGAAAAAAGGGGACAGAGTTTGTGCAAACTGTATAACTTTTTGCGGTGAGTGTTATTTTTGTAAAAGAGGATTTATAAATAATTGCGAGAAAGGCGGCTGGGAGCTCGGGTGCAGAATTGACGGGTGTCAGGCAGAATATGTCAGAGTACCTTATGCGGATACTGGACTTACAAAATTACCTGATAATGTAAGTTACGAAGATGCGCTTTTTGTCGGGGATATATTATCAAGCGGATATTTCGGTGCGGAACTTTGCGAAATCAAATGCGGTGATACAGTTGCCGTAATCGGAGCAGGGCCTGTCGGTTTGTGTTCCATGATGTGTGCAAAAGTGCTAGGCGCGGATAAAATTATTGCCATAGATGTTGACGATACCAGATTAAATGTTGCCCGTAAAAACAATCTTGCAGATTTCTTGATAAATCCGCTCAGGGAAGATGTCGAAAATGCAGTAAAAAAACTTACTTCAAACAGAGGTGCTGATGGAGTTATAGAGGCCGCAGGCGGTGAAAATTCTTTTGAAACCGCGTGGAAAATTGCACGTCCTAATGCTGTAGTTGCAATTGTTGCAATGTATGAGAAAGCTCAGGTTCTCCCTCTGCCTGATATGTACGGCAAAAACCTTATATTTAAAACAGGCGGAGTTGACGCTGTTCATTGCGAAAAGCTTGTTCAATTAATTTCCGAAGGGAAAATTTCAACGAAATTTTTAATCTCTGAAACTTTGCCGTTTGATGATATATTAAAAGGTTACGAAATTTTTGAAACGAAACGGGATAATTGTCTTAAAATCGCAGTTAAAGGAGTATAAAACGGATTACAATTCTTCGGTTTTAAAAAGATTGTAACCTTCATAATGATAGCTTGCGTCAATTCCTTTCATATAAATTTCTCTATCATTAATTTTTTCCGTAAGAGCATTTTTCAACAGAAATTTAATTTCAACATTTTTAACAGGACTGCGTTCCATTGCAAGGAGATAATCTTCTTTATCTACTTTACTCCAGTCTATGACCATATTTAATTCTTTTTTTAGTATTAAATCCAGCCATATCCTTGTGCTGCGTCCGTTACCTTCACGGAAAGGGTGCGCGATATTCATTTCAACGTATTTTTCGATAATTTCATCAAAATTTGATTGCGGCATTTTGTCAATATGTTCTAAGGCAGCTTCAAGGTACATTACAGGCGCAAAACGGGAATTCCCTTTTGCAATATTTACGGTTCGAATTTTGCCTGCAAAATCATATATTTCATCAAATAAATATTCATGAATGTTAGACAGAGATTTAAATGTTCCGGCTTCAAGAATATCAATAATTTCGGATTCAAATAATTGGCGTGCTTTTAGTTTGCTTATACGCTCTTCTTCTCTTGCAAGGTCTGCAGAATTTGTAATTCCAAGTTTATTTTCCAATGTCATTAACGCCTCTTATTGTTATTATATTTGATTATATATTATCATAAAATTTTTTTATTTATCATGTTTTAAAGCAGTATGGAATTTTGAATAAGCGTATTTTTTATTAGCGAGATTGTTCTTGCTTTTAAGAATGTTTTTTTGTTTTTCTGCTTTTTGCCGGTTTAATTTTTGTTGTTCTTTATTTAATCTTGTAAGTTCTGCCAGCAGTTTATTTATTTTGAGTTTGTTTTCGGTAATTTCGGTGTTTACCTGTTCAAGTGCTTGATTATTCCGCTGAAGTTGAGCTCTTGCTTTTTCAACAGCCAGCTGCGCATCCTTTTCTTTGAATTTTAAGTATTTTTTAATGTTGATTCTGAGTTTTTGTTCTGTGACCTCCAGCAAAGTTTTTTTCACTTTTTGCGGATAAAAATTATAATTTAGTAATTTCCCGTTTTTTATAAAAACCATAACTTTATTGAGTTGTTTCTGAACGTTTTCACCAAAATTCGGATGGATTTCCATTAAGATATTGTATGGAATTATGCCTCTTTCACGGTTACATTTTTTGCAAAGACAAATTCCGTTATATTGTCCGTGTGTTCCGCCCATAGATTCAGGATGAATATGGTCAAATGTCGAGCCAAGATTATCAACAATAGACTTTACAATTAATCCGTCGTCTTTCCGGCTCATAAGCAGAAGTAATTTGTCCCCGTTCAAACTGTATGGCGCAAGAATATCCAGTTGTTTTTCCACTTTTGCTGCAAATTTCTTATTGTCAAGTTTAGTAAGAAAATCTTGATAATGATATTGCATCAATTTTTTACGTGTTTCAGTTGAATAATATCGGTAACTACAGGAGCTAATATTATGTTTTAGAGTTTTGTTCAGGTTTATAAAAGTTTCTTTATCCTGCGGGGCAAGTTTTTTAGCTATTTCGTCCAATTTATCGAAGGCTTTATCTTGCAGGATGTGTTGTTGCTGTTGTTTAAAGTCATTTACTCGTTTGTGATATTCCAGAACTTCCGGTTTGTTAAAGATTTCATTAAAAGTACAGTCCGGGTATTTCATCGCATATACTTCCATATAATCCAGAAGTTCCTGATATTCAGGAGGCACTTTATCTTTTATTGTACGTAGTTGTTTAATTACGACCGGCGCGTTTTTAGTTCTGTGTCTTGAAATTTCGATTATTTCTTTAATAGTGTCCTGTCCGTCATGATTAAACTTGGAGATTTTATACTGAATTTTTCTGTCTTCTGTTATTGAAGCGATTGATTTTCGCGGATGTTTTATGGAAAGATTTTTTAAGAAACGGAAGACATTTGTGTCTCTGTATTTGTCAAATTCAGGTCTTTGCAAGTTTACGGATGAGGCTTCAAGTACAGGGCTTATGAATGAATTAACTTCCTGACGGGACAACATTTCGTCCCCGCATTTTGGACAGATAAGATGAGGGATGTCCCTGATATCCGAGACTACTTTTCTTGGCAGACCATATCCGAAGGTGGGTTGATTGTTATTATTCAGGGTAAATAAGCTTATTATCATATTTTTTTTCACCGAGTTTTTTATTTATAAAACTCAAGAAAAATTTTTTTGCTATTTTATTTGTAGTTTATTTTCTAAGAGTTCTTAAAGAATTCAAAACAGCAAGCAGTGCAACCCCGACATCTGCAAAAACTGCACCCCACATTGTCATAATGCCTATACCTCCGAGGATTAAAAATAAAGCTTTAACTCCGAGTGCAAACACTATATTTTGTTTTACTATGCGCATTGTTTTTCTTGCTATTTTAATTGAAGTAATAAGTTTTGACGGAGAATCATCCATAATAACCGCATCGGCAGCCTCGATTGCCGCATCAGAACCCAAACCGCCCATTGCAATACCTACATCTGCGCGGGTTAAAACAGGTGCATCATTTATACCGTCACCGACAAATATTACGCTGCCGCCGGCAGTTTTAATTATTTTTTCCAATTTATTAACTTTATCTTCAGGTAAAAGTTCCGCAAATGCATTATCAACACCGAGTTTTTTCTGAACTTTGTCAGCTGTGTTTTTAGAATCCCCTGTCAGCATAACTGTTTTTATGCCGAGGGTTTTCAGTTTTTCTATTGTTTCTTTGGAGTCGTCTTTAACTTCATCCGCTATAACTATGTAGCCGCAATAGTTTCCGTTGATTGAAACATAAACAACGCTGCCGTCTGTGTTGATTGTTTCGGTTTTGACAAGTTTTGCACTGCCTGCCAGAATTTCTTTGCCGTCGATGACTGCTTTTATTCCTAATCCTGCAATTTCTTCAATATTGTTTTGCTCAGGGATTTCTTGCCCGTAAGCTTCGCGTATGGCTGCAGCTATCGGGTGTGAGGATGCGCTTTCCGCGTAAGCTGCGTATTTCAAAAAATCAGGTTCGTCAGAGTGAACTTCGCGGACTTTGAATACTCCTTTTGTAAGTGTGCCTGTTTTATCAAATACTACGGTATCCGGTTTGGCAAGCAATTCTAAATAGTTGCTTCCTTTGATGAGGATTCCGTTTTTCGATGCGCTTCCTATGCCTGCAAAGAAACTCAGCGGAATGGATATTACAAGCGCGCAAGGACAAGAAATTACCAGAAATGTAAGCGCACGCTCAATCCAGTTGCCTGTAATAAATAACGGCGGGATGAATGCAATCATTAACGCTAATATAACAACCGCAGGAGTATAATATGCCGCAAATTTTGTGATAAATTTTTCGGTTCTTGCTTTTTTAGATGACGCATGTTCAACAAGTTCCAGTATTTTTGTAACGGTTGATTCCCCAAATTCTTTTGTTACTTTGATTTTTAATACTCCGTTCAAATTTATACAGCCGCTTATTACACTGTCACCTGTGGATACTGTACGCGGAACGGATTCGCCTGTAAGTGCGGAAGTGTCTAAAGATGCGTGCCCCTCTGTTACAATTCCGTCAAGCGGAATTTTTTCTCCTGTATTAACAGTTATTATATCCCCGACTTTTACTTCCCGCGGAGAAACTTTTTCCCCGCGCAAATTTGCATAATCGGGTCTTATGTCCATAAGTTCGCTGATTGAGTGTCTAGATTTTTCAACAGCTTTATGCTGAAAATATTCGCCAATCTGATACAAAATCATTACCATCACAGCTTCAGGATACTCTTTTATACATAATGCACCGATTGTGGCTGCTGACATCAGAAAGTTTTCGTCAAATACGTGTCCCTTTGTTATGTTTTTGGCAGCCTTAAAAATTACGTCCCAGCCGGCAATTATGTATGCAAGAAAAAATAATATGCTGAATTTAAAACCTCCGGCAAATAGTAATAAAGCTGTAATCGCTCTGAAAATAGTTGAACTGTTACTGCTGCCGCAGCAGTGTTGGTGATGATGCTCGTGGTGGTTGCACATATAAACGCCTCTATTTATATTCGTATATTAATATTATAATTGAACAACTATTCAACTGTCAAGTGTAGATGACTTATATTGAAACAAATCTTTACAATAATTTGACAATTGAACAAATGTTCAATTATACTGCAGTTATGGATGCATTAAATGTTGATATTATAAACGCTGTAAGACCAAAGATGCCTGATATGACACTTCTGTATGATTTGTCGGATTTTTTTAAGCTTATGGGAGACAGTACAAGAATACAGCTTTTGTGGGCATTGGAAGAAAGCGAGATGTGCGTCGGGGATTTGGCGTGTTTGTTGAATATGACAAAATCTGCAGTATCACATCAGTTGAAGGTTCTCAGGAGTGCAAAGTTAGTTAAAGCGGAAAAACGCGGAAAAAATGTTTTTTATTCATTGAGCGACCACCATGTAAGAACGGTTTTGGAGATGGCTCTTGAACATGTTCGAGAGTAAATATATTATAAAATATTCTTTCAATAGCAAATTATTTTTTATCCGGATTTTATATGAATGTATTTTATACATGGAGAAAAAATGTTTTTATTACCTGTGCAACAACCCCAAAATCCGATAAACTTGTCATTTACAGGAATACGTCCGTCAAGTGCAAATATTCCTAAAAAAATGCTTGAGAAGAATTTATATGAAGGTATGACTGTTAAAGATATTTCGGTTTTATATAACGTAAGTACTACAAAAGTTTATCAATTAATTGATTATTTTAATTTACCAAATCCGAACAAAATTAGAAATTCTGTAAATAGTCCATTTATGAAAAAACTTGATGAAAAAGTTCCTGTTTTATTAAAACAGGGGAAAAGTTTGACTGAGATTTGTGAGATTATTTCAGAGAAAAAAGCTCTGCTTGTGAAATGGTTAAAATTACATTTCCCTAATGGTTATAGAGAAACTAAAAAGATATACAACAGGGAAATTCTGGCATCACATCTTACAAATGATGAAATAGCCGAAATGAAAGGTATAAAACGCTCAAGCGTCAGAAGTATGCGCGTTAAATACGGTATTCCAAAATATAACCCGCAAACGGAAGAAAATAAAAGATTGTTACAAGAGAATATTTTGCATGCTATCAATATAAAAGAACTTGCCGCGGCAATGAATTGGCCGTATGATAAAACCCAAAAATATGTAAAAAAATATAATTTAAAAGAAACATTGGAGAATAATTTGAAGCTTAAAATTACAGAGTTAACGCAGCAAGGCCTTGGAAAATATGCTGTAGCCAAAGAACTCGGTATGTCAGTTTCAAAATTAAGAAATCTTTTGAAAAAATATGAAATGGAAACAGTTTTTGATGACCATAAACTTAAAATAAAACGTGCTGTGCAGCAAATGCGGGCCGAGAAGTATTCTTTTCCTCAAATAGCCCGTACCCTTGGCATATCGCCAAGAACTGCGCTCAATTATATGAAAGAAGAGGTTTAGCTGTATATTTGCAATATAAAACTTTACAAAAGACCTGATATAAGCCTGTTTCTGTTATAATAAAGTAGATAAGTAATCAGGGGAGAGTATATGGAATTTATAAATTTAATTTTAGGATTTTTGATAAAGTTTATAGAACATACAATAACGGTGATGGGGCCTTGGGGAATAAGTCTTTTGATGGCAATAGAATCATGCAATATTCCTCTTCCGAGCGAGGCTGTATTGCCTTTTGCCGGATATATTGTGAGTAAAGGCGAAATGAATTTTCACGTAGCCGCGTTAGCAGGTGCGTTCGGATGTGTGTTAGGTTCAATTCCTTCTTATTATCTCGGGTATTTCGGCGGGAGAAAATTTCTTCAAAAATACGGAAAATATTTCCTTATCTCTCACAAGGATTTGGAAGAAGCCGATAAATGGGTTGAAAAATACGGTGATTGGGCGTTTTTCTTATGCCGGATGCTGCCGGTTGTAAGAACATTTATTTCACTTCCTGCAGGAATTTTGCGGGCTAGAAAGAGAGTGTTTTTCACGCTAACTTTTCTGGGTTCGCTTGTATGGAGTTATGCGCTTGTGTATGTCGGATTTAAAATGGGACAAAATCTTGAGGCTTTCAAGCACCTGTGGCATAAATTTGATATCGCAATAGTTTTGATTTTCGGTATTCTCGGTGCGATTTATATTTATAAACACGTCAAACATCTAAGAGAATCTTAAAACTGCATAATTGCGGTATCTTAGCGTTTAATTAAAAACACAGGAGGCAGTCATGTCAATTATTATACTTTTTTGTGCAGTAGTAATATTGTCTTGCATCGTCACAAATAAATTTTCTAATAAACTCGGAATGCCTGCCCTTGTATTTTTCATGTTTCTTGGCATTTTATTCGGTTCTGACGGAATTTTGAAGTTGTCTTTTGACGATTATGATTTGACTTCAAAACTCTGTTCAATCGGATTACTTTTCATAATATTTTACGGCGGTTTTTGCACGAAGAAATCAGATGATAACAAAGTTACCGTTCAGGCGATATTGCTGTCGTCATTCGGAACTATTCTTACGGCAGTGTTCACGGCTGCTTTCTGTTACTTTGCTTTGAAGATTTCTTTTGCCGAGAGTTTTCTTATCGGTGCAATCATAAGTTCTACGGATGCAGCATCGGTGTTTTCAATTTTGCGGTCTAAAAGGCTTAACCTGAAATATAATACAGCGCCTTTACTTGAAATGGAAAGCGGTAGTAACGACCCGTTTGCGTATATGCTTACAATGCTCGGCATTTTATTATTAAGAGGCGACGGGCTTTCTGCGCTGACGCCTATGCTTTTCAAGCAGCTTATATTCGGGGTGCTGTTCGGCATAATTATTGCTTATGGTGCTATTTATATATTTAAGAAAACAAATATTTTAACTGAAGGTACAGATACAATTTTTATGGTTGCGATTGCGCTTGCGTCCTTTTCAATCCCTGATTTACTCGGCGGAAACGGGTATTTGAGCGTATATATAACAGGTATTATACTGGGCAACAGCGAAATTCGTAATAAAATTAACCTCATATACTTTTTTGACGGAATTACTGCGTTATCGCAGGTGATAATATTCTTTTTAATAGGTTTCCTTTCGTTCCCGCACAAAGTGCCTGAAATAATTATTCCTGCGGTTCTAATAACGCTATTTTTGTCATTTGTGGCAAGACCTCTCGCCGTTTCCGCTATAATGCTTCCCTTTAAAGCGCCGTGGAATCAAATATCATTTATATCATGGGCAGGACTTCGCGGGGCTGCTTCCATTGTTTTTGCGATTATGGTTGTGGCGGAAAGTTCCGGATTAAAATATGATTTGTTCCATATAGTTTTCGTGGTTGCGCTGCTGTCTGTTGCAATTCAGGGCTCGCTGCTGCCTGTTATTGCTAAACGGGATAAAATGATTGACAGATTTGCTGATGTCAGAAAAACTTTCAACGATTATCAGCAGGAATCTGCAATTGCTTTGAATAAAATCGAAATAAAAGAGTCTCATCCCTGGAACGGCTGTATGCTGAAGGATATTAATATAAGTGATAATGCACTCATTCTTGTTATTGACAGAAATAATAAAAGGATTGTGCCGAAAGGCAGTACAAAATTAATGACAGGCGATGTTGTCCTTATGGGGACTACTTTTATCAAAGCGCAAAATGACATTAATCTTTGTGAAACTGTAATTGACGAGGGGCACGAGTGGCTTAACAGAAAAATCAATACTATTGATTGTCCGTCTAATTTTCTTATTGCATTGATAAAGCGAGACGGGGAATCATTTGTTCCTCATGGGCAAACTGAAATTAAACTCGGTGACACTCTGGTCTTTTACGAGGCATAGAAACAATTCGGTATTGCTTGATGTTTTATTTCTTTGAAAGTACCAGATTAAGAACGCTGTTATAGTTTGCTGAGGTTAAGTTAGCGGCTCTTGTATATACGTTTTTGGTTTTTGTTTGGATAAAACCGTTTTTATGCAGCAATGCGTCAATCCCGTAGACAGAATCATAGCTGCCAATAACAAGAAGGCTGCTTTCATCAAGTTTTTGAGAAAGTTTTTGTGCCAGAAGGTGTTGTTTTTCTTTATCTAGATAAGGCCAAAAATTTCTGCACATAACTACGGTATTTTTACCGTCGATTTTATCAATATCTTCCAGAATATTACCTTGTTCAAAAACGATTTTGTCTTTAAGTTCTACTTTTGGCTGCAGAGCGATATCATCTTCATAATTTCTCGGTTTAATATATTTGAAAAAAATATCGGTTTGGAAGTTTGTTTCCGCGTTGATATTGTACATTTCTATATTTTGTACTCCGATATAACCTTCTCTTGCAAGGCGGAGATTTTCTTTGTCCAAATCTTTGGCAAGAATCGGGAAAAATTTTTTTGTATGATCTTTTGCTTCAAGTAAAAGTTTTGCCGCCAGCGAGTAAGCTTCCGCGCCGTTAGAACATGCGTGGCAGATTATTTTGACATCGGGAGTGTTTTTGTACTTATCCAGCAAAAGTTTTGTAAAACTGTTCCAATTCAAATCTGATCTAAACAGATATGTTGTTGTTTTATAGAGTTCTTTTCCGGTATTATCTTTGATAATACGTCTGTTCCCTTGAAAATTCGGCGTTGTTATATTGTTAGGATAAATGTAATTAATATTCATATTAATCATAAAAAGCGTAATTAATTTTTTTTGCCATTAAAAATTATCGAAAA
>CALUVN010000002.1 GCA_944324235.1 Candidatus Gastranaerophilales bacterium | reverse complement strand
GTGAGGGGGCAAACATGATGTTTGGCAAACGAATCGTTTGCATCAGTAACGTAGTAACGTAGGTCGGATTTACTAAACCGACATAAATAGCTTTCTGAATTCATTTTGTAATTCGGGTTTGTTTGCGCTAAGATTAAGGTACGTAACACAATAAAAAGGAATTAATCAGAATGCTAAGAACAGGTATAGTCGGATTACCGAATGTTGGAAAATCAACTTTATTTAATGCTTTGACAAGTTCAAGAAACGCACAGAGCGCTAATTATCCGTTTTGTACAATAGAGCCGAATGTCGGGGTAGTTAACGTTCCTGACGAGCGTCTCGCTGTGCTGGCAAAACTTTGCAAAACTCAGGAAATAATACCGACAGCTATTGAATTTGTTGACATCGCTGGGCTTGTAAAAGGTGCAAGCAAAGGCGAAGGTCTCGGCAACCAATTTTTACATAACATCAGAGAAGTTGACGCAATTATTCAGGTTGTAAGATGTTTTGACGACCCGAATACTATCCACGTTGCAGGCCGTGTAAATCCGCTTGATGATATTGAAGTTATCAATACGGAGCTTGCACTTGCAGATTTAGCCTCTGTTGAAAAACGTCAGGCACGTATTTCCAAACAGGCTAAAGGCGGTGATAAAGACGCAGTTCTGGAAGATAAGGTTCTCACTAAATTGACGGATTTGTTGTCTGAAGGTACTTTTATTAATGTAAAAGAACATTTTGACGAAGATGAAATTCCGGTTGTTAAACAGCTAAATCTTATGTCTACAAAACCTGTTATCTATGCGGCTAATGTTTCAGAATATGATTTGAAAGACGGAAACGCTTACACTGCACAGGTTCAAGAATATGCATCAAAACATAATGCGGAAGTTGTTCTTATCTCTGCCAAAATTGAAGAAGAACTCGCAGAGCTCGGAGAAGAGGAAGCTAAAGAGTATCTTGCCGAACTTGGTATTGAAGATAGCGGTATAAACAGAATGATTAAATCTGTTTATCATCTTTTGAATTTGAGAACATTTATAACTGCAGGCGAAAAAGAAGTTCACGCGTGGACAATTCCTGCCGGAGCAAAAGCACCTCAGGCTGCAGGTGTAATCCATACCGATTTTGAAAAAGGTTTTATCAGAGCGGAAATAACTCCGTATGATGAATTTGTTGCCTGCGGCTCATACGCTGCCTGCAAAGATAAAGGCGTGACACGTCTTGAAGGTAAAGATTACGAAGTTCAGGACGGCGATTTAGTTCACTTCAGATTTGCTGTTTAAAATATATATATCTTGTCATTAAATTAATATTTTGTTATAATAAGGCTTATCGGAAATGTTGAAAGGAGATTATATGCTAAAAAGTAGATGTAGAGCCAATTTCGGGGGGGGGGGCTTCCGGATTTACCTTGGCTGAAGTACTTATAACCCTCGGGGTTATCGGAATAGTTGCGGCTATGACTTTACCGATAGTCATTGCTAAATATCAGAAAGTTGTCGCAACTGCACAGTTAAAACGTATTTACTCGCTTTTAGCAAATGCCGAAATTTTATCAGTTGAGGATAATGGTGTCTCCAAGTATTGGACGTATCCAATCTCTACTTTAGACGAAGACACCGGAAAGATTACGGCTCCAATATCTAATACTGATTTCTTTACAAAATATTATGAACCGTATTTAAGAACTTCTGGCTCATTGGAGAAAATACGCAAACTGGATATCTATTATGCCAGCAACTATAATGGCACAAGTGCCGGTTTTGATGATCACTCAATTGCCAGAGGCAATGTTATTCGTTTTGCGGACGGCGCGTGGTTATCTATCTGGAGTAATAACCAGTATGTTGTTTTAACAGTAGATTTAAATGGCAATAAACCTCCCAATATAGTCGGGCGTGATATTTTTGATATTGCGGAGCTTTACTGGCAAGGAAACAGAAAAATGGTCATTCCAAATTTAAATACTGTAAAACTGGCTATGGACAGAGAAGGGTATTTGGAAGGTTGTAAAGGTTTTAGTTATTCCCATGGTGGTCCAAGTTCATGTTTTGCAATTTTTGTTAATGACGGATGGCAGTTCAAAGATGATTATCCATGGAAAATATAATCATCTTTGTGGAATTTCTATCTATTATATAAGTTTATCTTGCAACAAGTTCCAATTTTGAACCGACTTGAACCTCTTTCGGCTGTTGGTAACGGTTCGGAACAAGAGCTTTGTTTAATCTGCCTGTAAATGACGGAGCATGTGTCAAAACAAGAGTTGTATCATTAAGTTCTACAGGTAAATCTTGTTTCGGATCATCAGGACATTCTTTATTTACTTTTTTGATAAAGTAATTATTGTTAAATTCTCTGACGATATATTCATCTTGCGGATTTCTTGCATCAACGAATTTTGTCCCCGGCTGGATTCCAAAGTTAAGCCCGACGTCTTCGCTGTATTCGCCTAAATCTTTGCCAAGCCCGATGGAATCTAATGTCAAATGATGCGGATGATAAGACACATTAGGGTCTCTTGTCATACCTGTCGGGTTCAATAATGTTACTGCCATAGCACCGTCGGTACTTTGTCTGAAGAATGCTGTTATCGGGCAATTCTTAGAGTTTTCATCCCCTCTCGGATATTGCAGTTTCAGCATTATCGGAGCACCGTCGTTCAACGCGTGATTTTCAAATTTACTTCTTATTGCCATTTCTTTATCAATATTTTGTTTTCCTTCGACAATAAATTGTTTTTTATCCGGACTTTGAGGGTCTGCCCATTCATAGTGCAGATAACCACGGTTGCCAAGATACATGTTTTTGGTTTTGGTTTCGTATCCGGTAGCGCCCAGTTCGTCTCCTGCGTATAATGTCGGCATTCCGACAATTGCCTGAAGATATTTCATCATTCCGTCAAGCTTGGTGTATGCAGGGCCGACTATTACTTCATAAGCTTTATCTGCCAGAAGTTTTCTGTCTGCTTTTGAGAGTTTTAATTTATGTTCGGATTCTGCCTGATTTAGCGTAATGTCTATCATAATATCAATTTCTTTTGTTCCGAAAGCGTCACTTTCGTACATTTTTTTCAAGTATGAACTTCTTGCCAAATCTTTGAGTGATTTTCCTACCGCTTCATAGATTTTTTTGTGGTTTTCGTTTGTAAACGCAGGGTTTCCTGTTTTTGCAAGCTCATTCAAACCGTCAATAAGGCCGCGTCTCAGCATTTCTGCTCCGGCGATTGCTTTCGCGCTTATTCTGCTGAAATCATAACCTTCTGCTATAGCTTTATTTATTTGAGCTTTTGTTGCATCGTCTTGATCATGTTTATCTTCCACTACGCGGTAGGCTCTTACCCGGTAATCGTGATTGCGTTTATCATTTAAATTTGCATAGAACAAACCCATATCCATTGACAGACAGTGAAGAATTCTTGGTTTATCGTGGTTGCCTACAAAGTTGTATGAGAATATAAGCGATTCCAACGGCATAGCTTTCAAATAATTATTGAACATTCCAGGTTGAACAAATTTATCATAAATTTTTCGGCCAATGGTTTGTGTATCAGGTTGAATTTCAATATTACCTTTTTCAGTATTGCGTGTAAACATATCTACAATTGTAGAGAATATGTAAGTATAGTTTGCAAGAGAAGTTATGCCTGTTTCTCTCAGGAATTTCATATCAATGGATTCCATATTATTCATATTATCCATATCGTTCAGGTTTGAATATCTCTCGGAGAATTTACCGCCGTAGTTTTGGAACAGGTCTGTTTCATCCGTAACTTCAGCCCACATTTTTGCGTTAGGGTTGAATGGCAAAACTCCTCTTTGTGCAAATTTTTGCCAGAAATTTGTTATTGAATCCCATGTGTATTCAAAGTCTGTATTTCCGTCTTTAAGTGCGTCGATGTTCGCAATATCTTTTGTTGCGTCAATTCTGTAATCAAGCCCGAAACCGCTTCTGTCTAAAATCATTTCTGCGAGTTTAAAGCTGTTTTCGTTTGTGCCTTCAAGCATTTTTAGCAATCCG
Organism: Candidatus Gastranaerophilales bacterium; assembly: GCA_944324235.1. Taxonomy (GTDB): domain Bacteria; phylum Cyanobacteriota; class Vampirovibrionia; order Gastranaerophilales; family Gastranaerophilaceae; genus CALUVN01. Next base: position 66,446 of record CALUVN010000002.1, on the reverse strand, counting down.
TTTACGAGAATTTGTCTGTCATGTTCGTTAATTCTTTTTGTATTTGATTTAATTCTTCTCAGGATAGCTTTTGCTTCTTCTTCAGGGCCGCCTTCATTTATGCCTATACTTTTCAGGCTTGTTTCGTTTAGTTTTTTATAATCGTAAACCATTTCGCCTGTTTCTTCATTCATCCAGACATCAGCGCGCGGAACAAGGCTTTTTATCACTGCAAATCTTACTATTTCATTTGCAAGGTAAGGTAATACATATTTGCCGTAAGGGGTTGCATCTCTGTAAATATTCAACAGAGAATGTCTTTTTCCGAGCTGCTGGTTTACTGATGTGAGTATATCCATTGCAAATTCGTTTATTGCTCCGTTTTGCAGGAACAATTTATTTGTTTTTTCATAAGTCGGCAGGCATTCTTCAGCAATATCATTATTATTATCGTGATACATTTCGGAACGAGACAATCCGATACCGCTTTCGGTAACCGAGCGTTTCGAGATGTAAGGAGATGCAAGAACTCCGACGATATCATTTCCGAGCTCAATAGATTCAAGCGGAACATTCATAAGGTTATCTTCAAGTTGTGTCATGAAGTTTTCTCTGGATTGTTCTTTGAGATTATAGTCACTGTTGAGAACATTTTCTACGATATCTTTATTAATTTCACGTTTAAGATGTTGCGGGAATATACCGTCATCAATATTTTTCATAATCTGGTTGTAAGCTTCTCCCGGATTTGAACTGTCCGGAGTTCTCAGATGTTTTGCAATATGCAGTTTAACGGCACGTGATGTTTGCTCCGTCCAGAATTGTGCTGCGGATATAATATAATCTTGAACTTCGTTATTTTTTCTTTCGATATTTTTGAAAAAGTCTTTTCTAGCTTCATCGGTATCAATATTAAAAGATTCCTGAGTTTCAGCATTTGAAGAGATAAAATTCAATTTTGCGATATCAGGGTTTGCCTCCCAGGTTTTATAGCCGCCTTCAAATTTACCGTCCAGATAAAAATTGCCCATCTGCGTAAGGATTTTTGTACCGAGGTAGGAATCCATGCGGATTCTGTCTTTTTCATCACAGTTACGGTTGTATTCGGTAAGTTTGTCTATGTTTCTTTCATAAATTTTCGGGTCAAAAGCCATAAACGGATACGGAATAATTGTATCGTTATGGGTGTTTATTTCTAACGGATTATCAGTATTCGGGTGAGCGTAATATTTGATTAATTTTGTGCAGTCTTTCTTTTCGTTGTCTGCAACAAGTCTTGAATCAAAAATTTGCACGTATGTAGGTTTTTTTCTGTCATAATTAAGGTTTGTTTTTTTCGTAATTGAACCGTCAAGATTTTGTTTATATGCTATCGGGCTGTTTACAATTTTGTGTGAAATGAAACGGGTATTTTTACCGAATACTCCGAGGCTGAGATGGCCGCTTTGCAACCCGTCTGCGCTAATCCAGTCTTTTGCATAGGATTCGTCTTCCCATTTAAGAAGGTGTTGGAAGTGGACGCCTAACAGACCTTCATTTACGTATGCAGCATCTGTTACAAGGTGTTTATCTTTAGCAAAAGCTGTTCTTATGAACTTTTTGTAATCGTTAATATTCCCGATATTAGGTGAAATTCTGTAGCAATCTTCAGTCCAGTATCCATGACCGCCTTGTGTGCCATGCATAAACCAAGGAGTTATAATTATGTAATTATACGGATCAAGGTCGCCATCCATAAGTCCTTTGTATACACCTGCAATTCCTCCGCCCATTACTGTTGTAAAGTTAGGGATTGATTTTTGCGCTCTGGATTTTATTTCCGGATCTTCCTGAATTTTTCCGTTCTTATCAAAAATTATACCCGGTTTGTAGATATCTGTTACAATAAGTTTTGCCGCGCCTCCGCGGTAGTAATTTGTACCGTTCTGATTCAGAACATTATATATTTTTTCCGGATTTTTTTCTGTATGTTCATCAACGATAATTCCGTTGTCTATTTTATAAGTGACGTTTTTGTTATTATTTTTTTCTATTACCTTGTAATGGTATGCAATAGGCTGTGACATATCAGTTACGCCAAATTCTGTAGTCAGATTAACTTTTAAGATTTTGTCAGGTTCAAGTTTTTTTCCGTCAGGATGTTGTGCATCAGGATTTTGAGCATCAAAATATTCCAGTTTATCCCCGATATAGTAATTACCGTTTGCATCGGTATGTACTTCGTATAATTCAAGATAGCAATCGTATTTATTGCTATCGAACGGATAGGCAAATTCGTATATTTTATATCCTTTTTCGTCTTTGGCAGGTCTGTAGCCTTTAAATCCTATGCTCTTATTTTGATTTATCCCAATATTATTTAAACTAACTTTCACACGAGACTCCTTACATACGTACATGCAATATAAAATTCCTGAATAAAGTTTTTTGCCAAAACGACACTCTCTTTTAACAAATTTTAACATAAAAATACTTTTTTTTTAAATGGTGAAAATTTGTTTTATAATATAAATTGTACTAAATACATTAAATATGTATTCAACGCAGGAGAAAGTAAATGCTAATGACAGATTTTAAATGTGATATAAAAGACCTTAATCTGGCCGAACAGGGTAAAAATCAGATTGAGTGGGCTTTTAAAGATATGCCTGTTTTGAAAAAAATACAGGAAAGATTCATAAAAGAACAACCGTTTAAAGGTTTGAGATTATCAGCATGTTCGCACGTAACAAAAGAAACCGCCGCATTATGTATTGTTATGAAATCAGGCGGGGCAGATGCTGTTCTTGTTGCATCAAATCCTTTATCAACACAGGATGACGTAGCAGCTGCACTTGTTAAATATTATGGAATTCCGGTATTTGCTATTTCAGGTGAAAGTGTTGAAACTTACAGAGCACATATTTCAGAAGCTATAGCACACAAACCTGATTTGATTATTGAAGACGGCTGTGATTTAGTATCAACTCTTCACAAAGATTATCCTGAAATTGCAGCAAATGTTATCGGTTCAACTGAAGAAACAACAACAGGTATTATCAGACTTCAGGCAATGGAAAGAGAAGGTAAATTAATGTTTCCTGCTGTCGGAGTTAATACAAGTTTGACAAAACATTTGTACGACAACAGATACGGTACAGGTCAAAGTTCTATTGATGGAATTTTGCGTGCTGCAAATATATTAATTGCAGGCAAGACCGTTGTAATTTCCGGTTATGGATGGTGCGGCAAGGGCTGTGCTCTCAGAGCAAAAGCACTCGGCGCAAATGTAATTGTTTGTGAAGTTGATCCTTTAAAAGCACTTGAAGCCGTTATGGAAGGTTATAGAGTAATGCCTATTGCTAAAGCTGCAAAAGAAGGAGATATTTTCCTCACTGTTACAGGTGATAAACATGTTGTTGATGTTCAGCATCTTCTTTCAATGAAGGACGGAGCTTTTGTTGCAAACGCCGGCCACTTTGATTGGGAAGTGAATGTTAGCGGCTTGAAGGCTTATACATCTGAAATTAAACAAATCAGACCGTCACTGCAGGAGTACAAATTGCAAAACGGAAAATCAATTTATGTACTTGCAGAAGGCAGACTTGTTAATTTAGGTGCTGCTGAAGGCCACCCTGCAAGTGTTATGGATATGAGTTTTGCAAATCAGGCACTCGGTATGGAATTTATTGTTAAAAATCAAGGCAAACTTGAAAAGAAATTACATACCCTTCCTCACGAAGTTGATGTTAAGATTGCGGAACTTAAACTCCAATCTATGGGTATTGAAATTGATACTCTGACTGAAGAACAAAAAGAATATCTTAACAGCTGGAATATTGATTAAAGATATTAAAAAATAAAATAAAAAACGGTTAAAGAGCTTGCAAACTTTTTAACCGTTTTTGTATTTATAGACATCTGAGTGATAATTTCAGGACATTGCGCAGTCCGAGTTTTTCTTTCTCCTGCCAGAGAAATTTAATCATTTCCGGACGAATTTTAATATTATTATTTAGATTTACTAAAGTTGTTTTATCTGAATGGAGACGTTTGTCACCTGTAACAAGCGTGCAGTTTCCGGCGTTGGAAGAATGTCGTCTGTACCCAATCAACGGTGCATTAATTATTGCACTTCCTCCGATGAGGTGCGCATAGTTCATAATAAATTTATCAGGACAAATTCTCCACTTGTCAGTATTTTTATAATCAAGCAGGAGTTCAATTGATGCTTTTCTGTACATTGCAGAACTGTTCGGTGACCAGTGCCAGCCGCCGAAGTGTGCTTTTATGATTTTGTAATCATTTTTTTCAGTGTTCAACAAATCCTCAACAGTTTCGCAAGCAGGGGACGATATTGAATTGAACGTATGCACTTCGTCGTTTTCTCCGATTTCAATAATAGAACAGGATGTCATTGCGAGACTTGTTTTCAGATGCGTCTGGACGTGAATTTTTGCATAGTCCGGCATGAGTATATCGTCCGAATCTATAAAACTTACAAACTGTCCCTGCGCTTCTTTAAGTCCTCTCATCATTGCAGACATTTGACCCTGATTTTTGTTTTGAACAAACAGGGTTATTTTTAAATCCTGATTTTCTTCAATAAATTTTTCAACCACCTTGCAAGAATTGTCGGATGAGCAATCGTCAACTACAAGAATTTCAAAATTTTTGTAAGATTGCTTTTTAATGCTCTCAAGAGTTTTCAGAATATATTTTTCATAATTATATGAAGTAACGACAAAACTTACCAGCGGGAGATTAAGCATTTTTTTCTTCTCCGCCTGCAATCAGCCTTGCCATTTTTCTGTTGTGGACGATTGATGAAATAAATGCTGCTATAATAAAACCAAGCCCGATAACGCCTGTAACAACTTCCGGAATTTCTTCTACTGTAGACACAAGCATTAATATTGATAACGCACCGATAGCCCAGTGTGCGCCGTGTTCAAGATAGATAAATTTTGCAAGAGTTTTCTTTTCCACAAGCATTATTGTCAATGAACGTACAAACATTGCACCTATTGCAAGACCAATAGTAATAATTATGACGTCTTTACTTAATGCAAATGCTCCGAGAACCCCGTCGAGCGAGAATGATGCGTCAATAAGTTCAAGATAAAGAAAACTTATAAGCCCCGTGCATTTTGCACCTGAATTTACGCATTGTGCCATACGTCGTTCTTCATGTTTTTCAAGATAATGTGTAAATCCATCAATTGCCAGATATGTTATAACACCGGCAATCCCTGAAATCATAACGGAAACTTTTACCTCATCAGGGACAAAGTTTTGGGTTGCAATTACGGCCAGTAATGCAATTACTATTTCAATTCCTTTTATATGGTCGAGATGAGACAGCGGGGATTCAATTACCTTAATCCAGTGAACAGCTTTTTCGTGGTTAAAGAAGTAATGAAGAAATAACATCATAAGGAAAATTCCGCCGAAAGTTACAATCGGTGCGTGCGTTGCGTGCAGATAACCCGCATACTTATCCACATTGGTCAACGCCATTCTTGCAACTTCAACAATGCCTACTTTTGCAAATATTGCAACAACTAAAATCGGGAACAAAAATCTCATACCGAAAACTGCTATCGCAATACCCCATGTTAAAAATCTATGACGCCATTTATCCGACATGTGTTCAAGTTTCATTGCATTAACAACCGCGTTATCAAAAGATAAGCTTATTTCAAGAACACTTAACACAAGTGCGATAAACACACAGGCCAGACCTGTTCCGGCGTGAGCGTGTTCACCCCAGAAGTAAGCGCCGACAAAACCGGCTATTGCAACTATATATGACCCTAAAAAGTAGTGCAGCATTGTTTTTCTCCTCTCTTTGCTTGCTATATTATACATGAAAATTTCAGCTTTTGCAAAGTTTATGAAATAAATAAGTCCGGTGCATCAAAATTTATAAATTAATATTCATAATTTACAATTCATAGTTCCTGATGTAATCCCCCCTTTGAAAAATTTTTTGTTCCTGATATAATCAGGGTATGAAAGATATGTTAGACAAAATTCTCCAGATAGAGAAAAAATATAACGAGCTGGGTGTTACCCTGTCAGACCCTGCTGTAATTCAGGATTATAACAGATTTAGAGACCTCTCAAAACAGAGAAAATCAATGGAAGAAACCGTTGAACTCTATTATGCGTGGAAAAAAGCCGTTGATGCCATTGAAGAAGCAAAACAAATGATTCACGAAGAAAAAGACGAAGAAATGAGAAGCTTCCTCAAAGCAGAAATGGAAGAAAACGAAGCAAAACTTCCTGAATACGAAGAAAGAATGAAGGTTCTTCTTCTTCCCCGCGACCCGATGGATGATAAAGATATTATGCTTGAAATCCGCGGCGGAGCCGGCGGAGATGAAGCAAACATTTTTGCGGGCGATTTGGCCAGAATGTATATGCGCTATGCAGATAAAAAAGGCTGGCAGACTCAGGTTTTGAGTAAAACAGAATGTGAAGCCGGCGGTGTTTCAGAAATTATTATTTCTATAAAAGGTGACGCGGTTTATTCACAATTAAAATACGAATCAGGCGTGCACCGAGTTCAGAGAGTTCCGGCAACAGAATCACAGGGCCGTGTTCACACTTCCACAGCAACAGTTGCGGTTATGCCGGAAGTCGATGATGTTGAAGTTGAACTTAATATGAATGATATTGAAATCACAACTGCACGTTCAGGCGGCGCCGGTGGACAAAACGTTAATAAAGTTGAAACCGCAGCACGTGTATTCCACAAACCTACAGGTATTATGATTTTCTGTACTGAAGAACGTTCTCAGTTACAAAATAAAGAACGTGCTTTACAAATTTTGAAAGCCAAATTGTATGATATGGAAGTACAGAAACAAATGCAGGAAATAACAGACCTTCGCCGTTCTCAGGTAGGTTCAGGCGACAGAAGCGAACGTATCAGAACGTATAACTTCCCTCAAGGTCGTCTGACTGACCACAGATTAAATCATAACCTCAATGTGTGGACTGTTATTGACGGTGATTTGGATGAATTAATCAAACTATTGATGGAATACGACCAGAAGTTAAAATTGGAAAAGCTGGCAGAAGTAAACTAAGGAGTGCCAATTGGTTGAAAGAAAATGTATCGCTTGCGGAGAAATTAAAAACAGAGATAATCTCATTAAAATTACCAGAGAAAACTCCCGCGGTGACATCATTATCAACCCTGATTCCAAAATATTTGGCAGATCGGCATATCTTTGTTATAATAAGTCTTGTATAGAACTTGCTTTGAAGAAAAATAAAATTCAAAAAGCGCTGAAATGTTCTATATCCGACGAACTGAAAGGGAAATTAATAAATGAGTTTTGAAACGATAAGAATAAATGAATTAGCAAAAGAAATGAGACTTACAAGCAAAGAAATAATAGAAAAATTTGCCCAGCTTGGAGTAACGAACAAAACTCATTCAAGTACAGTTACGATGGAACAGGTAAAACGCCTGAAAGATTTTATCGCAGCAGGTTCTGTAAAAGAAGTTAAAAAACCGAAAGCTTTTGTTGTTAAAAAGGCTAAAAGTCCGGAGCCTGAAACAGTTGAAAGTATTGAACCGGAAAAAGCGGAAGAACCAAAAGAAGACGTAAAAGAACGTCCGCGTGTTGAAGTTGTAAAACAAACCCCGACAAGCCGTCTTGAAATAGTCAGAAAAGCCCCTCCTAAAACAGACGGGCAAACTGCCGCAAGACGTCCGGATAAAACAAAACCTTCCCGCAGAGACGGAGAAGACGGCGGTAAAAAATTCCCTCCGCGTGGAGATGCAAAAGGCGGTAAAAAAGAATTTTCAAAAGATTCCTCTTCATCAGAAAATAAATCATTCACAAGAGGCGAAAAAAGTACAGAGAAAAAGCCTATCCAGAGACATATTATTTCTCAGGATATATACGAAAACAAGGGTTCAAGCCGTAAACGTTCCGAAGGCAAAAGAAAAGATAAAGATTTTAACTCTAAAAAAGAAGAACAGGAACGTATTTCTTTAGAAAAAGCCGCAGCTCAAAAACATAAAAAAAGAGTTCATAAAGATGAAGAAGTCGCAGAAGTTACGCAAATTGTCGTAAATCAGGCTATGACAATCTCTGAATTGTCGGAAAAAATTCACAAAACTCCTGCGGAAATCGTTAAATTCCTGATGCTTCACGGGATTATGGCAACAGTCAACCAGCTTATTGATGTAGATGTTATCAAACAAATTTGCGCCGAGTATAACCTTGAAGTTCTTGATGAAGATTTAGATGCTTATATCGAAGAAGAAATGGAAAAAGAGCAAAAAAATAAAGCTCTGACCGAAGTTGATAAAAAATTACTCAAAAAACGCGCACCTGTCGTAAGTATCATGGGTCACGTTGACCACGGTAAAACAACACTGCTAGACAGTATCCGTGCATCAAAACATAAAATTGTAGCCACTGAAGTCGGTGGTATCACCCAATCTATCGGTGCTTATACTGTATATCTTGATAACAATAAGGAAAAGAAAATAGTATTTGTAGATACACCGGGTCACGAAGCGTTTACGGAAATGCGCGCAAGAGGTGCAAAAGCTACAGATATCGCTATTCTTGTTGTTGCAGCAGACGACGGTATAATGCCTCAGACCATTGAAGCAATCAACCACGCAAAAGCTGCAGAAGTGCCTATAATAGTTGCAGTTAACAAGATTGATAAACCAGGTGCAAACCCTGATAAAATTTTGCAGCAGCTTACAGAACACGGACTTGTGCCGGAAGAATGGGGCGGCGATACAATTACGGTAAAAGTGTCAGCCTTAAACGGTACAGGTATTGATGAACTTCTGGAATATATCCTTCTGGTTGCAGATATTCAGGACCTTAAAGCTAACCCGAAAGCGGAAGCATCAGGCGTAGTTATAGAAGCAAACCTCGACAAAGGTAAAGGCCCTGTCGCAACCCTTCTTGTTCAAAACGGTACTTTGCGTGTCGGCAACTGTATAGTCGTCGGTACTGCTTGCGGACGTGTCAGAGCATTGCTTTCAGACAGCGGAGAAAAAATTCAAAAGGCAGAACCTTCAACACCTGTAGAAATCCTCGGGCTTACTGAAGTGCCTCAAGCAGGCGACTACTTTGAAGTTGTTAAAAACGAAAAAGAAATGAAAGCTATAGTTGATAAACGTAAAGAAAAAGCACGTAACAAACGTTTGGAAGCTATGCTTCCTGCTCATATCAGACGTGAAGCCGTCGCAGGTGAAGATGATATTCCTCAGTTGAATTTGATTATCAAAGCAAATACCCACGGTGCTGCTGAAGCTGTTTCTCAGGCTATTGCGCAGCTTGAATCAAAAGAAATCAAAACAAAAATCATTCACGTCGGAGTCGGTGATATCTCTGAAGCTGATGTTATGTTAGCATCCGCATCAGGCGCGATTATCCTTGGATTTACCGTAAAAGAAGACAGCAATGCTCTTGCAGCCGCTGAACGTGAAGGTGTTACAATTAAGAAATACGATATTATCTATCAAATCCTTGAAGATATGGAAAAAACAATGCTTTCACTCCTGCAGCCTGAAATTAAAGAGGTTGAACTCGGTAAAGCAGAAATCCGTCAGGTATTTACTATCGGAAAAACTACAAAAATTGCAGGCTGCTACGTCACAGAAGGTAAGATTGTCCGCAGTAAGAATGCTATCCTCTACCGTAACGGTCAGGAAATATTCAGAGGGGCAATTGACCAGCTTAAACGATTCAAGGATGATGTTAAAGAAGTCGCTCAAGGTTTTGAATGCGGTATCTCTTTCAGTAAATGGAACGATATCGAAGTCGGTGATATTATCGAAGTTTCTACAACCGAAGAAATTGAGCGTAAAAGTTTAGATTAATAGGGTTTTTAATTATGACATTAAGAAATGAACGTGTAAGAAAAGAGTTGATGCGTGACATATCAGATATCCTTCGCAAAGAAGTCAGAGGCCTTGAAGGTGTCGTGTCAGTTCTGGATATTGAAGTCGCACATGACAATTCTTTTGCAAAAGTAATTTACAGTGTTCTCGGCTCAGATGAACAGATTGAAAAATCAAAAGAAGTTATCGAGAAAAATACGCCGAAAATCCGCTATGAAGTAGGAAAACGTATCAGACTGCGTTTAACTCCTGAATTGAAATTTGTCTACACGGATTCTCTGGAAAAAGGTTCAAGAGTAAGCGAACTTATTGATAAAATCTCAAAAGGAGAACTTTAATCCCTCTATGTTTGGATTTTTGAATGTTTATAAACCAAAAGGAATGACGTCTCATGACGTTGTTTCTTTTATGCGTAAAATTACAAATATCAAGCAAATCGGTCATACAGGAACGTTAGATCCGTTTGCGGAAGGCGTTCTTCCTGTTTGTATCGGAAAAGCCACAAGATTAATAGAATATCTGGCTGATGATAAAGAATATCTGGCAACGGTTCAATTCGGCCGCAATACAGATACTTACGATATAGAAGGAGTTGTAACGGAAACTTTCGATAAAAAAGTTTCTGAAGAAGAAGTTTTTATAGGTTTGAAAAACTTTGAGGGTGAAATTGAACAGCTTCCGCCGATTTATTCCGCAATAAAAGTGAACGGGAAAAAACTTTACGAGTACGCACGTAAAGGGCAAAATGTAGAAATTCAGCCGCGCAAGGTTTTTATAGAAAGAATTGAACTTAAAAATTTTGATGAGATTAATCAGACCGCGGAGATTCTTGTTAAATGTTCTGCCGGAACATATATCCGTTCAATAGCTTATGATTTAGGCAAAATACTCGGCTGCGGCGGTCATTTGATTAAACTTATCCGTACAAAAGCAGGGGGGTTCAACATCGAAAATTCCTCCAGCCTCGAAGATTTAAAGACCGGTGTTCAGAGTTTTCTCATAAATCCGGTTGATGTGCTTCTTCTTGATAAAGTTGAAATTTCGGATAGTGATTTTGCAAAACTTCGCAACGGTAATCCTATTGTAAACAAAACTAACAAAAGTAATGATTTTGTAATTTTGATTTATAATAATGATATTAAAGCCGTCGGCTTTAGAGATAATAATAAAATACTTATGAAGAAAGTGTTTAATTAAAAATGAAAAAAATTCTGATTTTATTAATGTCTTTAATTATAGCAAACGGAGTCTCCTATGCTTCGCAGTCAGCCTTTGTCGGATGTGTAGCTCCTTATGATTTGTCATCAGGCTTAAAAAGAACATTAGCAAATGCAACAGGTTCAAATCTTCTTGCCCAGCAGGTAGCCCAGTCTTTGATAAAGAAACAGCTGAAAAAAGAATCCGGCGAGAAGTTTAAGGTCAAGGTAAGCTCATACAGCATGGCGGATTTAAAAGCCGGCAGATTTAAGTCTCTGGATATTTCAGGCGAAAATCTTGATTTGGACGGGGTTTATGTTTCATATCTTGATTTTAAGACCTTGTGTGATTTTAACTACATTGTTTTTGATAAAGACAGCAATTCTGTATTTTTCAAAGAAGCTTTCCCTATGAGTTATTCAATAGTGATGAATGAAGATGATTTGAACAAAACAATGAACTCAAGTGCATACGCACGACTGATACGTGATGTTAACAGTTTTGGATCTTCTTTAAATCTTTTCAAAATTAATGATACACGCGTGAAAATTCACAACAATCAGTTTTTCTATGTTTTTAATTATTCGCTTCCGTTTTTGGGCGGTCAGTATAATATGATAGTGGAAGCTGATTTGAAAGTAGTAGACGGTAATATCGCATTTAAAAATACAAAAATTGCCGGTAAAAACTTCAGTATAGACATAAGCAGTCTTTCAAAGGTGCTAAATTATCTTAACCCTCTTGAATTTTCTTTGAATATACTGGAAAATAATAATACAACAATGAATGTGAGAAATATTTCATTGTCAAATAATACCGTAAACGTAAACGGAACGCTTATTGTTGATAAAAATTCGGTGAAAGAACATAAATAAGGATTATTGCTTATGAATATCGCTCGACAAATTATTATAGGTGCTTTACTTGTTGCAATCGGCGGATTGGTAACATTCGGAGTGTTAAAGTATTTTAATTTTGGACACGACATAACCGGTTCGGATATAGAGGTTTCCGAAAGGACAACAACTGAAGAAGAAGCAGACCCTGTACAACAACCTCAGACTCCGTCACAGCAAAAGGTTTACGTCAATGTGTTTTTCATAGGACAAAATGATAATAAAGAAGAAGTGTATAAAGCGGTAAAACGCCAATACGACGCATCAGTAGACGGCTCAAAGATAAAATACGCAATAGAAAGCCTTATAGCAGGTCCACGCCCTAATGAAAAGGAAAAAGGCGTATATTCGGAAATCCCGACCGGAACGGAGGTTCTTTCAATAAGAGAATATCCTGATAAAGTAGTAATTAACCTTTCGGCAAGATTTGAGACAGGAGGCGGCACGGACAGTCTTTATAAACGTCTTTACCAGTTAATTAAAACCGCAAAACGAAACACTGACTTGCCTGTATATCTTTATATAGAAGGTCAGAAAGCAGATGTTGTAGGCGGGGAAGGTATTATGCTGAACCAGCCGCTGAGTGATTCATCTCTGGACGGATAATTTTGTATGGAAAAAGACTTAGATTATTATTTAAATTTGGACTGGACGCTGGTTGAGGGTGAAGACCTTGATTTTGAGGGAAAAGTTTATCATTATATTGAGATAAAGGAAATCCCGAGCTTTGTATTTTGCGCAAAAACTATTGAGAAAGCCCGTGAGAATTATAAAAGGCAGCTTAAATTAACTCTGATGGTAATGCTTGAAAGCGGCGAACATATTGTGGAACCAGGTGAAGAAGAGGACGAGCCCGACTGGGAAAGTTTATGCCCTTAAAATTTGCAGTTCAGAATATCACATATATCTGTTCCGAGAGCTTCTGCAATTTTGTATAAATTTTTAATTTTGATGTTATTTAGTCCGCGTTCAAGAGTGCTTATTGAATTCATGTTTAATTCTGCAAGAAATGCAAGTTCTTCCTGCGACATGTTTTTTTTCAATCGTAAGTAGCGTACACTTTGCCCTATTTTAAATAACAATTCATCTCTCATAATGTTATTTTAGTTTCTTGACATTAGTTGTACTAATTAATATACTAGTAATATTACCAATAAACTATTAATAAAGAGGGCAAAATATGAAACTATTCTATCGAAAGATAATTTTCAGGATTACAGAATATATATATTCGTGCAGTAATATTGAAAAATCGGCCTTTACTCTTGCAGAGGTATTGATAACTCTCGGGATAATAGGTGTAGTTTCTGCATTAATTGTTCCGGCTGTTATGACGAATATAGAAAAACAAAAAAATCTTGCAGTATTGAGCAAAGCTTATGCCGATTTACAGGAATATATCAAGATGTTTGATATAGATAAAGAATGTGATGGAAACCTTTCAAACTGTGCCCCTAATAGCGGTGAATTTGCATTGAAGTTTGCAAGGTACCTTTACGAAAAACAAGGTTTTATGGAGACAGATGGTGTATGGTTCAGATATTATACACTTACTCCGGTTAAAGATGGTAGTTTTAGTGATGCAATGGGCGGCGGATTTGTGCCCCAAGAGGGATTATATGAAAATGATACATTACCTAAATGTGTTGTTGCCAAAAGTGGAACATATATGTTTTGTATTAATGTGCATATGTACGATAATTACTATCACATGAACGGTGACAAATTCAGAGCCCAAATAAATATATATACCGACAGTAATAAGTTCTATAAATTTGGTACAGGTTATTGGAATCGTAATGCACTTGCAACACTCGGGAAAAATATTTTTGTTGTGCTTGTAATGAATTCAGAAAAAGCGTATCCTAACGGAGCAAAAATATTTTCCGGAGGCGGTCATTCCTGGTATTATACAGATTACTGGGCAAATGTTAAAACCTGTAATCCTGAAATATCATCTCCTGAACCAAATGCCGGCAGCGGATGTTTTGGGCGAATTGTTGAAGATGGCTGGAAAATTAAATATAAATATTAATTTTCTGTTGAAAGTTCTTTGTTGTATGCTTTTGCATACTGAGGGTTTACAGCCAGCCATTTGAAAGCCTGTTCCTGCGGGTTCGGAATATCAATAATAAATGTTCCGCCGTAACGTCCTCTTGAAAATGCAAGATATCCTTCTTTTGCAAGGTTTTGGAAAGCTTTTCTGATTGTATTAGGGCTCAAATCAAGCTGTTTTGATAATTCCATTATTGAAGGAAGTTTTTCTCCGACCTGATAATTTTCGCTTATCATTTTCTTTATGTAATCTTGAGTTCTTTCATAATAATAAAAAGCTGTTTCAGGTGCTGATGCAAAAATTGAAGTTTCTTTTTTCTGATTGACATTTTTATCATAAGGCATTTTTAGAACAGTAGTTCCGTATCTGCCGCGTCTTGCAAGCAAAATCCCTTCGTCAATAAGTGCTTTAAATGCATCGTGAATTGTTTTTATGCTTACTTTCAAAGTTTTTGAGAGCTCTGAATGCGGAGGAATTCTGTCTCCTATCTGCAGGTTTTCCGTTATATAATTTTTTAAATCTGCTTCAACTTTTTGTACAAGAGTTTCGTTTTCATTGTCACTTAAGTCCTGAATAAAATCAAAATCTTTTGTGACTAAAATCCAGCCGTTTTCATTTGGATTTTTGTATTTGTGTTCAAGAATTTTCATATTGCTCAGGTGCTCAAGCGCAAGTCTTGTTGTGTTTGTGGAATTGTTTATTATACCTGCGAGTACTCTTGAAGATGGCAGAAATTCTCCGATTTTAATGTTATTTTCAATTATAAATTTCTTTATCTCGTTTATGGCAATTTCACGTTTAGAGGTGAGTTTTCTCATTTTTTTAACAGGTGTAGCAGGGTTTCGCAGAACTGTTCCTATGCACTGTTTAGATTCTACATAGCCGTTGTCTTCAATGTATCTTAACGAATTTTGGATAGTGCCGATGCTGACACCAAACATATAGGCCATATCACCCTTTGAGGGCAATAAAGTTTTTTCGTCTACAGTATTATTTTTGAATCCTTCTTCAATCCATTCCATAAGCCATTTTGCTATTGTCACGGATTTGGATTCAAAACTGTTTTTTAAATCCGGTAATTCTTTGCGGATGTCATCAACTTTAATCTGCGTTAATTCTGCTTTTACAGGTAAAATGTAATCGTTCATATAAACTGCCTTCTAAACTTTTCTACACACATATTTATATTGCACTATTTATAAAAAAACATCAAGCCCTTTCGGGCAATTTTGTTACGAAACTTTATAAATATAGAAGCCTCCTTTTCGGAGGCTTCTATATTCATCCCAAATCTTGTTGTAAGCTGAATTTTTACTCAAGCATTTCTTCCAGAATATTTGCATTTTTAACTGCACTGGCGGATTCTCGCACTCTTTGTTTGTAAATGTACGTGCGCAATGCTTCTCTGATAAGTTCGCTGCGTGAACGATTTTCTCCGTCTGCAACCTGATCAATTTTGTTCAAAAATTCTTCGGGCATAGAAATTAGTACTCGAGCCATATATACTCCTTTTGTTTTGTAATATTGATTCTCGCTTATACTATATTAAAAACATTTGTATCGAAAAAAGTGCTAAAATTTCAATAAAAAATATATACAATTTTGAAAACTATTGATTTGAGCGGGTTTTAAAGGGTTGAACATCTTAACATAACTTAATATAATATTTTATGCTAATCCTGTAAATGGCTTTACATTCGGGCAGGTTTAATATATTATAGGAAAAGAGGTGTCCTTATGGAAGTTCATAAATTAAAATATAAACGTATATTATTAAAAATAAGCGGAGAAGCATTACTTGGAGAGCAGCAGTTCGGGATAGACCAGAAGCCTGTGATGATGATAGCCCGCGAGATTAAAAAAGCACGGGAGCTTGGTGCGGAAATCGCTGTAGTTGTCGGCGGCGGAAATATTTTCCGCGGCATGAAAAATTCTTCAAAACTAGGAATGGATCAGGCCTCAGGCGATTATGTCGGAATGCTTGCTACAGTTATGAATGCCATAGCACTTCAGAGCGCGCTAAATCAGATTGAAGTCCCATGCCGTGTACAGAGTGCACTTGCAATTAATCAGGTAGCAGAACCTTATATCAGACACCGTGCAATAAGACATCTTGAAAAAGGCAGAGTTGTTATATTTGCAGCTGGTACAGGAAACCCGTTCTTCACTACAGATACAGCTGCGGCTTTAAGAGCATCAGAAATTAACGCTGAAGCAATGCTTATGGCAAAAAACGGCGTTGACGGAGTTTACACGGATGATCCAAAGGTCAATCCGGATGCTAAAAAGTTAGAAAAAATATCTTACGACGATATTATCATTAACGGTTTGAAAGTTATGGATACAGCGGCTTGCGCTTTGTGTAAGCAGAATTCTATTCCTATTGAGGTCTTTGATTTTCTTGCCGAAGACGGTTTGTGCCGTATATTAAACGGCGAAGAAATTGGTACGTATATAAGTTTGTAATTTTATAAGAAAGAGGTAAAAAATGTCAGAAGCATTAGAAGAGTTATTCCTGTTTGGGGAAGAAAAAATGGAAAAAGCAGTTTCTCAGATGAAACGTGAATTTGCATCAATTCGTTCCGGCAGAGCAAATCCGCTTATCCTTGATAAAGTTATGGTTGATTATTACGGAGTACCGACACAACTCAGACAGATGTCTCAGGTTACGGTTTCTGAAGGAACTACTCTTGTAATTTCACCTTTTGACAAATCTACTATTAAAGATATTGAAAAAGCAATTATTAAAGCAGAATTGGGAATTACTCCTAATAATGACGGAGTTTGCATAAGATTGAACTTCCCGCCGCTTACCGAAGAAAGAAGAAAAGAAACAGCCAAGGAAGTTAAAAAATTGGGCGAAGACGCTAAAGTTGTCGTAAGAAATGCCCGCCGTGATATGGTTGATGATTTGAAAAAGCTTGAAAAATCAGAAAACCTTCCTGAAGATGTTGTAAAAGATAATCAGGATAAAATCCAAAAACAAACTGACAAGTATACAGGAATCATCGATTCTCTGGTTTCAGAAAAAGAAAAAGAGGTTATGACTGTATAATGACGGAAATAAAAGGCTTAAATAAAAACGCGACAAGAATGCTGACGGGCTTTATTCTCGGGACTATAGCAATGAGCTGTATCCTCTACGGTGGACTTGCTATTTTACTTTTAGTTCTGGTATTTGTATTTTTCGCATCAAAAGAATACGTTAAAATTCTTGAAAATAAAGGTTTTTATCCGAGCTTGAAATTGATATTTCTTGCAGAAGTATTTCTTGCAGCAATAGCTTATTTTCAACGTTTTGACCTTGTAGCACTTGCATTGACGGTATGTTCCATCGGAGCATTTATGTGGGTGCTTTTCAAAGGTCGTCAACCTTATATTGCCAATGTCGCAACAACTATTCTCGGATTTGTATATGCGGGATGGTTTCCCCTTCATCTGTTATTTTTAAGAGGTTTATCTTCTCCTAAATTTGACAGCGGGTTAGGATTTGTTGTTCTGATGTTTGTCGCAATATTGTTAACGGATATCGGCTGTTATTATGCGGGAAGACACCTTGGCAAGCATAAATTAGCGCCTGTAGTGAGCCCTAATAAGACCATAGAGGGTTCAATCGGCGGTGCTGTTTGTGCGGTAATCGGTGCTCTTGTAATTGGTGCTTTTCTTGATTTAGAATGGTATATGTCTTTTATATGCGGCATTTTGTGTACTATTTTTGCGCAAATCGGTGATTTGTCCGAATCTTTGATTAAGCGTGATGCAGGTGTCAAGGATTCAGGAGATACACTTCCGGGTCATGGCGGATTTTTGGATAGAACAGACAGTTTTATTTTTACAATCCCTGTAATGTATTATTTCTGTAAATATTTTATTTTTACTGATCAGACTATTATTGATATTATAAATCTTTTTAAAGGAATATTTTAATGGGTTTTGATAAAACAGCAATTGAACGAATTTTCAAAATTCCTGTAGTGAATGTCGAAAATTTTCAAAGAGCGGTTACGCACTCTTCTTATACAAAAGAAAATAATATGCATTTTATAGAATGCTATGAGCGCCTTGAGTTTCTGGGAGATGCTGTTTTAAAACTGACAATATCAGACTGCCTGTTTAAAAAGTTTCCAGAGTACAGCGAAGGAGCGTTGTCAAAAATTCGTTCAATCGTGGTATCAGATGCAGTTCTGGCTGAAATTGCAAAGAAAAATGGTCTTTCTGAGCTGATTATCATGAGCAGACATGAAGAAAAGCAGGGATGCCGCAATCTGGAATCCGTTTGTGCATGTGCATTTGAAGCTGTTCTGGGCGCGTATTATCTTGATGGAAAATTTAGAGAGCTTTTGGAGTATATAAATACGACGTTTGCTTCATATATTGAAGAGGTTGATAGTAATTCTTCAAAGTATAATGCCAAGGCAGTATTGCAGGAATATACGCAAGGTCTTACAAAAGAAACTCCGGTGTATCGTGTAGTTGCAGAAAGCGGGCCGGCTCATAAAAGGGAATTTGAGGTAGAAGTTTCTTATCAGGAAAATGTTATTGCAAAGGCTACAGGGCGTTCAAAAAAAGAGGCTGAACAAAAATGTGCTTACGAAGCATGTAAAATATTAGGAGTTATAAAATAATGTCAAATATTATCATATCTCCGTCTATTTTATCAGCAGATTTTGCAAATCTGGAGCGGGATATAAAATTGGTAGAAGAAGCAGGTGCGGATTGGCTGCATATTGATGTTATGGACGGACATTTTGTCCCGAATATTACAATAGGAGTTCCTGTTGTTGCATCAATTAAAAAAGTAGCAGGAGTACCTCTGGATGTTCACCTTATGATAGCAAATCCTGAAAAATATATTGAGCCGTTTGCTAAGGCAGGAGCAGATATTTTGACTTTTCACTACGAAGCAGTAAAGGAAGATGAGATAAAACCTGTTATTGATTTGATAAAATCATTCGGTGTTAAGGCAGGGTTATCAATAAAACCGAAGACATCTCCGGAAAAAATATTTAAATATCTGTCTTATCTGGATATGGTGCTGGTGATGACAGTTGAACCAGGATTTGGCGGACAGACTTTTATGGAGGATTGTGCGTTAAAATTACCTTTAATCAGAGCGAATGCACCTGAATCATTGATTTTGCAAGTTGATGGCGGAATTAATGATAAAACAGGAAGAGTTTGCACTGAATTGGGTGCAAACTCTCTTGTCGCCGGTAATTATATTTATAAATCCGCAGATATCAAATCTGCAATTATGTCATTACGTCAAGCCTAGTCGTTCTTTTCTTTTAAGAATTTCGTTAGGATCTGTGACTATTTTGGACGGATCTTCCTGTGCCGTTTCAATTTCGGATTCTTCAGGAGCTTTGGCTGTTTTTGTTTTTTCATTTGTAACAGCTACTTTGTTACCTGATTCAGGTTCTTGTGGGTTTTCACCTTGTGAACCGGTATCAGATCCGGATGTGTCTGTATTTTGTTGAACTTTACCGGCTTCTCCGCCGACAGTTTGAATTGCAATACCGTTTGCATCAGCAGCTTCTTGTGCAATTTGTGTTCCTTGAGTACCAACAGTTTCTGTTTGAGTTCCTTGTTGAACGGTTTCTTTACCGACTTTGCGTTTGCCGTTAAATATACCCATAAATCCGCTATCAACAAGTTCTTTACCTATCGCAACAGTTTCTGCACCATAGTCAACCGAAAGTTTAGAAGATGCTGCACCTTCATTAACAACACCTTGAATATCTTCAAGGTTAGCACCGAGCCCTTCCAGTTGAGCGGATGCTGCGTTTGCAAGAGCTCCTGCTACGGCCTGAAGTCCTTTTAGTTCACCTTTGTCTTCACGACTGCCGAATATTTTCGTTTTTAAATTATCTCTTTCATTTACTGCCGCTTCAACCTGTGATTTTATTTCTTCCAGACGTGTTTTGGTTGTGTCTGTAATATCTTTTGCTTGATTATCAATTTCTTGGGCTTGATTTAAAAGTGGTGCCATCTCACCTATAGAAGTGATGGTTTCTGCTTCTTTGGCCTGACTTTCTGTTATGAATATTTTGCCCTGTTGTTTAAGGCTGACTCCACTATCAGCTAGTTCTCCACGGAATGTTTGCGCTGAATTTAATCCGCCATCTTCGCCGGTACCGCCTTCATTAGCCTGAGCCATTTCATAGGTTACATCATCTTGAACATTCATTGCTGCAGACATTTCTTCGGCCCATTTCAGGTATTGTTCAGGAACCTCCTGACCTTCTTCTTCGTAATTTAGAATTTCATCCGCAGTGCAGGAATTCCAATTTACAATTTGTTGTTGTGGCTTAAATGGTACCCTTGTTACATCATAACTGTTTGCCATGTTTCATCTCCTTTTATACGTAGTTGATTTTTCGTATTGGTATTTGTATTAGTCTACGGAATTTCTTTTCTAAAACTTTAACTCCTAATTCTGGAGTTTGGCAGAAAAGCCTTGTCCAGATGTGTTTTTGCTCTGTTTAACAAACCGTAATAATAGCTTTAATGTAAAGAAATGTAACAATATTTATATAAATTGAATATAAAAAGTCAATATTTTTTTATAAAAATTTTTTATATAAGTACGAGAGCAAAATAAAGAAAAGAGAGGTTTAAAAATGGCGACAATGCTGTTATTTGAAGCTGTAAGCGAAAAATATAAAGAGACATCAAAAGCTTTAAGCGAAGTAAAGCTAAATGAAAAAGTTGTCATCAGAAAAACCTTAGTGGAAATGATGAGACAGTCATTTTTCCACGGACCAAACAGATACGGAAACAACTTTATTGCGTAATCGTTGGAAATCAAGTTTAAAAGGAAACATAAGGAATGATAGGATAAGGATTTTAAAAACTTAGGATAGGATGGAATTTTATAAACCGGCAAATCGCCGGTTTTTTAATATTTCTTAATAAACCTCCTGAAAAACTTGAAATTATATATAAAATAGTATATACTAAATATATATAGTAAGTTTTGTGTACAAATTACCCTAATGGAGTTTAAAAGAGATGAGCATTAACGGAATATTTGGATTTAGCGGCACAGGATTGTCGTGTGTAATAGATCCGGAGTATCAGCGTATAATCAGAGAATTGAGAGCGCTGGGAATAGAGCCGAGCGGTGACAAAGCAAGTGACAAAGCCAAATTAGAGCGGGTACAGAGCAGCAAGGATGCATCTGCGGCTCAGACAGAGGGGAGTGTACAGGCAAACAAGACTTTTGGAGAGACGATAGAAGAGCTAGCCGGAATAGAAATGAGTGAAAAAGTTAATGCAGCGGCAATGACAGGAGCTACACAGATATCGGAATTAAATAAATTAAGATTTTTGGGAGCAGTATAAAAAAAGAGGTTGCAATTTTTTTTTGAGCATATTATAATAAAAATTGTCGAAAGACACTAGCATGGGAGCGTAGCTCAGTTTGGTTAGAGCGCATGCCTGTCACGCATGAGGTCGCGAGTTCGAGCCTCGTCGTTCCCGCCATTAAAAGAAGCCACCTTGTGTGGCTTTTTTTAATGGCCGAATTGATAGTGGCGAGAAATGCTTTTTGCGAGTTGCGCGAGGGAGCTGAGGCTGGAGCGCTTTTGCGTTTGTGTTGAAAACACATTAGCAAAACGCGTAATTGCCGTTAATCGCGACCGAGCAAGACACGAGCCTCGTCGTTCCCGCCATTTAAAAAGACACCTTATGGTGTCTTTTTTAGTTTATTCACACCTCGGCTCTCACTACGTTCTCGCCTGTCTTGGATTTCCTCCACGCTCACAGAGTTTCGCTTATGCGACTTACGTCGCTTTCGCTCAATCTGTTCGCTATCCGGACTAACTCGCTTTGCTCGTGTCGTCCGTACTGAAATCCGCTCGTCGTTCCCGCCATTAACAAAATTTGAAAATAAATTTTGTCAGTATAGTAATGCTGACAGGTTCTATTAGGTATTCATTGATTCACAAAACAAAATTATTAAAAGATGTGGTAAATCACAGATTTACCACATCCTACAAACTTCTTGAATAGGCGGAAACAGTGTACATAACAAACAGGACTCATGATTGTCATGAGTCCTGCTATTTATATCTTTTGATGTTTTGTTATCTAGCAAATCTACGTAAGATTTTAGCCCATTCTCCAGCGTCTTTGCCACCCTTTTCAACAAACTTAGTAAGAGCTTCTATAAGTTCTGTGTTACCTTTTTCTGCATTAGCTTTAGCTGTTTTTAGAAACTCTGTAACAGGTTTTACAAACCAATCATTCTTTGGTTTACCCTTCTTAACAGCACAACAAACAACATCGCCTACACCAACAATTTTAGGATTACTTGCTTCAAGTGGTACAACTTTTGAACCTGGCGGTAGTAATGCAACTTTCATGTCTTTAACTTGTGTGGCTTCCATAGTACCTTTAAGTCCACCTATTTCACTCAAGAATTTACCGTCTTTTGTTGTATAGGTGCTTTCAATAATAGCCTTATCGCCATTGTACCTATTTAAGAAACATTCTCTGCCTTGTTCATCAAATGCAGTTAAACCATTTTTTCTTGCATAATCAATTATTTGAAGGTCATGTGTAACATAATCTCCACCAATAGGTTCTAATCCGTAATGTTGCATAGACTCACCTACTTTAGGATGTAAGAAGCGTGGGTCTGGTTTACCTTCTGCAATAGCTTTTTCAGCAGCTTCAGCTCCCCCTTGATACCAAATATCAATAGACTTACTTAATTCTCCAACATTTTCTGCTGTTACTTCTTGTACTTTAATAGGACTGCTTCCCAATGCTTGAACATCAAAACTTTTTCCCAAGTATGGTTCATTAGCTTTTAATACAATAGGTTGAGACACCAAATCTCTACCAAGTGATACATTAGGTAGCTCCGTTATTTGTGGTCTTGCACTATCTGCAAGTTTTGTAGCTTCTGATATTGTCTTTTTAGCTGTATCCATACCACCTGTTGGCAATATGCCATTAATCCCAATTTCTGACATGTTAGTTAATCCTTTCCCCTAGACACACTAGGATATACTACTTACAATTACATGTATTTATAAAGTCATACATACGTGAAAAATTGCCTTTCAGGTTAAGAAGTGTTAAGGCAACTTTATCATGCCAGCACCAGCCTGTAGGTTGGGGTTTCTACCCCAACTAAAATTGTGGAGTTGTTGAATAAATTATAGACGTGCCTTTATTTTAAAAGTCTGAAAATTTTTATTAATGCTTCCGCCAGAATTCCTGCTGTTATTTTTGATTTTCCACAAAAACGTTCATTGAATATTATAGGAATTTCTTTAATTTTACATCCGTTTTTGTAAGCTTTGTATTTCATCTCTATTTGAAATGCATAACCGTTGCTGATAATGTTATTAAGATTTATTTTTTCAATAGCTGTTATGCTCCACATATTAAATCCGCCCGTTAAATCTTTGATGGGGCAATTTAGAATAATTCCGGCATACAAAGAACCCAGTAAGGTTATAGTCTGTCTTAACACTCCTCTGTTTTTTGTACCGCCGCCTTTAACCAGTCTTGAACCGATAACAACGTCATATTTTTGTAGTTGCTGCAGCATTTCAGGTATATATTCAGGATTATGGGAAAAGTCAGCATCCATCTGTAAAAAAAACATCAAAATTATTTTTTATTCCGTATCTGAAACCTTCGATATATGCAGAGGCAATTCCTGCTTTTGAATCCCTTTTTATAAGATAAAGATTAGATAACTTTGTCTTAAGTTTTTCTACGGTTTCAGCTGTGCCGTCAGGGGATGAATCGTCAATTACCAGAATAGCTGCATCAGGAACATAAAACAATATATTTTCAATCAGATTTGTTATATTGTCCGCTTCATTAAATGTAGGAATAATTACGAGTAATTTCATAACGCTTCCCTCCTTTGCAGACGGAAGAGGTAATAGCATTTATTTGAGGTTTCAATTCTTTGCAGATTGAATTTTGTACCGAGTATTTCAAGTTTATGCAAATAGTCGCAAGGCCGAACAGCAAAATATATTGTCTCACCTTCGTTAATGCCTTTATCTGCTGCATCGCCGAAGAAAAAGGCGTGATCGGTATGTAATTTTAAATGTTTATATCTTTTTTCCCTGCGGTATTTAACCAGCGCAGGATTTTCTGTATTCATAAGTAAAGCCTGAATATTATACGTGACTAAATCCTCGTTTGCCAGATAGGTGTTGCCAGTTTGTGCTGATGTAAAGCATATAAGAAAAAGGGTAACAAATGCTTTTTTATAAGGGATTTGCGGCAGGCAGAGAGGGAGTGTTACGGTAAATATAATAAGCAACGGATAATAAACAGAAAAATATCTGAATATTGCAATCGGTTTTATTTGTGAAATTATTATGTTTTCGACTTTGAATGTTGAATTATCATCAGGCCAACACAATCTATATTTGTGCAAGTCCTTAGATGCGGTATTTGGCTTTTTAGCACCGTTAACGTCAATTATAACTGATATCCCTTTTCCTGTAGTGCAAAAACGATAAGGGTGAAGATATTCATAATCAGGCAATCCGAAAAGCATCCCATCATTTGTTGCATAATGATAAATAGTATCATTCCAACTGAATATTGCGTCGTCTACATTATTAGGCGACATGTATTCTGACGGCAAGTCGTATATTCTCAAGGTGTGAGCGTTGTCATCCAATACATCAAAACCGTAATTATGTTGTTTTGCCAGGCATAGCAGACCTTCACAGGCAAAAAATGCATCCATGTTTCCGGAGTTTTTAAGCTGGATTAGCCTGTAGCCGTTTGTAAGAAGATTTTCAGCTTTTGCGGTCTGGCTTTCAAGAACTTTATCCTGAACTTTAACATTTATCTGAAAATTTCAAGGCGTTATTGAATTTATATATATATTATCAATTTTTCGGAGATGATTTTTTATCTGAGATATTTTCCGGTTATGCTGTTTGAACAGTCGGTGATTTCATCCGGAGTTCCCGCAGCAACAACGGTTCCTCCGTCTTTCCCTCCACCTGGGCCCATATCAATGATATAATCAGCATTTTTAATTACATCAAGATCGTGTTCAATTACAATAACTGTTGCTTTATTTTCAATAAGTTTTTGGAATACACCGAGCAGTGATTGCACATCGAGCGGGTGGAGGCCGATTGTCGGTTCATCAAAAATAAATATGGAATCTTCCTGACGGCGTCCCATTTCGGAGGCCAGTTTTAATCTTTGTGCTTCTCCGCCTGACAGGCTTGGTGTTGCCTCTCCAAGTGTAAGATAACCGAGTCCCAAATCTTTCAATATTTGAAGACGCTGTCTTACAACGTTTATATCTTTACAGGCTGTAAGTGCGTGGTTTATATCCATTGCCATAAGTTCAGGCAATGAATAAGATTCGTTTGATTTTGAAATATATTTGATACTTTCTGATTTTTTTGAATAGCGAGAGCCTCTGCAATCAGGACACGGAATTTCTACATCCGGCAAGAATTGTACATCAAGACTGATGCTGCCTG
The DNA here is from genome assembly GCA_944324235.1 of Candidatus Gastranaerophilales bacterium. Classification (GTDB taxonomy): domain Bacteria; phylum Cyanobacteriota; class Vampirovibrionia; order Gastranaerophilales; family Gastranaerophilaceae; genus CALUVN01. The sequence continues at coordinate 40,955 of CALUVN010000002.1, read as the reverse complement.
TGCCGTCACAGGTCGGGCAGCGAAGAGAGCCTGTATTATAAGAAAAATCACCTGCTTTGTATCCGAGTTCTTTTGCCTTTGCTGTTCTGGCGAATACTTTTCTGAGTTCGTCGTGTACGTTAGCGTATGTCGCAACGGTTGAGCGGATATTTATTCCGATTGGAGTTGCATCAATTAGTTTAACCTGTTTAATTCCTTCTGCCGATATATTTTTAACGTGCGGCGGCAGATTTTTGCCCGAGATGCTGTTTTCAAGAGCAGGGATTAAACTTTCCAGAATTAAAGTTGTTTTTCCCGAGCCTGACACCCCTGTTATGACTGTAAGGCGTCCTTTAGGAATGCTGACGTTCAAAGGTTTTACCGTGTGAATTTGCGAAGTCTCAAGATAGATTTCTCCGTTATCAAACATTTCTGATTTTTTAACTTTCGGGCGAATTTGAGCGGAGTTATTTTCAGCTAAAAACGGGCCGATTTTGGACGCAGGGTTTTTAATAATTTCGGGAATTGTGCCCTGAGTGATTACTTCACCTCCGTCAGCGCCTGATTCAGGCCCCATTTCAATAATCCAATCCGATTCCGATAAAATTTGGATATCGTGGTCAACCAGCACGACGGAATTCCCGTCAGCGATAAGGTCGTGCATAACAGTGTTTAGCCCTTTAATATTTGCAGGATGTAAACCTATAGAAGGTTCATCAAGTACATAAAGAACGCCTGTTGTACGGTTTCTTACGGAGCGCGCCAGCTGCATACGTTGTCTTTCTCCTGTGGAAAGCGTTGATGCTGCTCTATCAAGCGAAAGGTATCCGAGTCCCAAATCCATTAAGCGTTTTGCTGTCACCTGAAAAGATTCGCAAATGGATTCAGCCATAGGTCGCATTTCTTCTGGGAGTGATGGCGGAACACCTTTGACCCATTCTATAAGTTCAGATAAAGTCATTTCGCAGGCTTTATCTAACGATATTCCTCGCAATTTCGGGGCTCTTGCCGCATCAGATAATCTTGAACCTTTACAATCAGGGCAAATATCTTCTTTTAGAAATTTTTCAACCCTTTTCATCCCTGTTTCATCTTTTACTTTTTTCAGAGCATTTTCTACAGTGTAAACAGCATTGTAATATGTAAAATCAATTTCGCCTGCCTGATTTGAATTTTTAGCTTTGTAGAAAATATGTTTTTTAACTGCAGGTCCGTGAAAAACGATGTCTCTTTCTTCCTTTGTAAGTTCACGGAACGGAACATCTGTCCGTACGCCCATTGCACGGCAGACATCAGTCATCAAAGACCACATAAGAGAGTTCCACGGAAGGACTGCCCCGTCGTCAATAGTAACAGATTCGTCAGGAACAAGCGTAGATTCATCAACCGTTCTTATAGTACCGACACCTCCGCAGCGTTCACATGCTCCCTGACTGTTAAAGGCAAGTTCTTCTGCCCCGGGTGCGTAAAAATGTTCTCCACATACGGGGCAGACCAGTTCTTTACCTGCCGCGACAAGGAGCGACGGTTCAAGGTAATGCCCGTTCGGACATCTGTGGTTCGCAAGACGCGAGTACATAAGTCTTAAACTGTTTAACAGTTCCGAACCTGTGCCAAATGTGCTTCTAATCCCCGGAACTCCCGGCCGCTGATGGAGTGCAAGAGAGGCCGGAACATATAAAATCTCGTCTACCTGTGCTTTTGCAGCCTGTGTCATACGGCGTCTTGTATAAGTAGAAAGAGCTTCCAGATATCTTCTTGAACCTTCAGCATATAATACCCCGAGTGCAAGCGAAGATTTTCCAGACCCTGACACCCCTGCGATACCGACAATTTTGTTTAGCGGAATATCAACGTCAATGTTTTTTAGATTATGTACTTTTGCTCCGCGTACCAGTATTTTATCCGGTTTTAAACTATTCTCGTTTTTCACTTAAATTCCACCTTTTAATAAAAAAATTATAGCATGTAAAATCAATAGTGCCTTTTTTCTTTTTTAATATCTATAGTAAAAAGTAAAAAACTTTTGTATGCCTATAAGGTATACAACTCGATACAATATAAGTATTTGCTATTTTAAGAAACATGGTAAATAATAAATATAGAAAATGCTTTTGTATGAAATTATTATCGGAGTTCCCCTATGAAAAATCAAATTTCAAACCAAACATTTGATGAAGAGCGTTCTTTATACAATATAAAGGATACGGAAGTCTTGAACTGCAAATTTGAAGGCCCTGCAGACGGAGAGTCTGTCTTAAAAGAGAGCAGAAATTTTTCAGTGAATGGATGTTCTTTTTCGCTCCGCTATCCGATGTGGCACGCAAAAAAATTCCTGCTTACGAATTCATCAATGGATGAAAAAACAAGAGCCCCGCTATGGTATTGCATTGATGGAGAGATAACCTATTGTGATATTCAGGGGATTAAGTGTCTCAGAGAATGCAAAAATATTTCTGTTGATAACTGCCACATTGTTTCACCAGAATTCGGCTGGAGATGCAAAGGTGTTAAAATCACAAATTCAGCAATTGATTCAATGTACTTTTTATTTGAGTCAAAAGATGTAGAGATTGAAAACCTTACAATGACAGGGAAATATTCCTTCCAGTATATGAAAAATCTCAGTATCAAAAATTCAAACCTTGATACAAAAGACGCTTTCTGGCACAGTAAAAATGTTGTCGTGAAGGATTCGGTCGTAAAAGGTGAATATTTAGGCTGGTTCAGTGAAAATTTAACATTTATTAATTGTAAAATTATCGGAACACAGCCACTGTGTTACTGTAAAAACCTGAAGTTAATAAATTGCACAATGGAAGATACTGATTTGGCATTTGAATATTCTGATGTAAAAGCCGATGTAAAGGGCCATATTTTATCTGTCAAAAATCCTAAATCAGGCACAATTACTGCAGACAGTATCGGCGATATTATAATGGAAGATGCTGTTATGAAATGTTCAGGCAAGGTCTTATTAAGAAAAAACAGAGGAGATATAAAATGTTTAAAAAAATGTTTGCAATCTGTTTAGCTGTAATGACGATTCAATCAAATTTTGTATTAGCGAACGGATTAAATAGTGAGGATATAGATATGACAAGAACAGATATTTGTAAAAAGAATTACAGAATTTTATTTAACGGAGAAGCTCTGACGCCTACGGGTGATGATCCTGAAATGATGGCAATTTTACAAAAATATATTTTCGGAGAAATTTTCACCGTTGGCGAACTGGATATTAAAACAAGAGAGATGCTGACAGTAACATCTCTTGCGGTACAGCAGACTTTACCGCAGTTGAAAGCACACATTAACGGTGCATTGAATGCAGGAGCAACTCCTGTTGAACTCAGGGAAGCTATTTATCAGCTTGCGCCGTTTATAGGTTTTCCGAAAACTCTGAATGCTTTAAGTGTCTTAAACGAAGTTTTCAAAGAACGAGGAATTGACACACCTCTGAAATCCACAGCAACTGTTAAAGAAGAAGAACGTTATGAAAAAGGCTTGGAAATTCAAAATCCTCTTTACGGTGATGAAATAAATGTCGCAATGGAAGGGCTTCCTGCCGATATGGGTGCAGATGTTTCAAGATTTTTAACCGAAGTTTGTTTCGGAGACTTTTATACGCGTGAAGGGCTTGATGTTAAAACCAGAGAATTATTATTTATATCAGCTCTTGTTACAACCGGAAATACGGTGACTTTAAAAAGTCATATTAAGGGTAATTTGAAAGCAGGAAATTCAAAAGAAACAGTAACAGCCGCAATAATTCAATGCCTGCCTTATGTAGGATTTCCAAATACTCTTGCAGCACTCAAAACATTAAAAGAAGTTTTAAATGAAAATGGGACACAGGGCTGATACATTTACTGAAAGCCAAATTGATAAATAGGATAAATTTATCCTTTTTAGGTTAAAGATTTTTTCAGATAAATCATATCGACTAATTGTTTCCCGTTTTCAAATATAGGATGCGAATAATTATCGGTAAAAAAATTTTTTACTCTGCGGGTTTGTACAAACCCGCATTTTTTGTAGAAATTAAGTGTTTTTTCATTTTCTCCAGTTCCGAGAATTACTGAATTGAAATTTTCTTTGTATCTGTCAAATACAAAATTCAGTAATTTAGTAGCGTATCCTTTATTTTGATATTCTGGGAATGTCGCTAGATTTTTAATTTCTATTGTATCGGAATCGATTTTTATTACCGCGCATAAAGATACCGGTTTTCCGCTATCATACACAACAAAAAGCGTTGACCTATCTAAGTACCTGTTAATCATATTCTCTTCCTCATCTCCGATTAACAGTAAGTCCATAAACTCTGTTTTATTTTCTCTAATTTCTCTGATTTCCATTTTTATGTTTATTTTCCCTAAACATTGCTCCTATATATTTTTACCCAATTCATAAGCCTGTTTTGGATATTGGGTATGATTAACATCACCCTCTGTCCAGACTCCTGACGCTATAACTTTTCCTGCATCAGACCAGCCGAGATAATTCAGTAAGGTTTCATAATGGCTTATTATAGGCTGAGCTTCTTTTGCAGATGTGTCGGCATAAGTCAAAAGTAGTACGGCTTTTTTAGATACATGGATTTGTCCGTTAATAGCATAAAATCTGTCGATAACGGCTTTTATCTGTGCTGAAATTCCGAAATAATACATTGGAGTTGCAAACACAACAGCATCTGCATCTATTATATTTGTCTTTACAAATTCAAAGTCGTCTTTGAACACGCATTGACCGTTCATTCCGCATTTGTTGCAAGCAACGCAAGGGTGAACATTTTTGAAGGCTGAATCAAACCTTACAACACTATGGCCTGCTTCTTCAGCACCTTTTATAAAATTATCAGCAAGAGTGTTCGAATTTCCGTTTTTTCTCGGGCTTCCCGTGATGACAAGTATCTTCATTTTTTTTCCTCCGTTAAATAATTTGTTACTCTCAAATCCTGCTGCAGCTCCTATAACGGCAGCACCTGCAGCAGTTATAAGCGTATTTTTTATAAATTTTCTTCTGTCCATTTGCTTGAAATTCCTCCGTTTATTTATTTGTTACGGTTATATTTCGTATGACCTTTGCGGGATTTCCTGCAACGATACAGTTGGCCGGAACATCTTTCGTCACAACGCTTCCTGCTCCGATTATTGCCCCGTCACCTACTGTTACCCCCGGTAGAATTGTTGAATTTGACCCTATCCAAACGTTATTTCCGATTGTAACTTTTTGCGGGTACATTGCCGCTCTGTTTTCCGGATTAAAATCGTGGTTTAACGTTGCAATAACAACATTATGTCCGATTAAAACATTATCACCGATGGTAATTCCGCCCTGATCCTGAAATTTGCAGCCGGCGTTGATAAAAACATTTTTGCCCAGTGTTATGTTTTTCCCAAAATCAGTAAAAAACGGCGGAAATAATCTGAAACTTTTGTCAACTTTTTTGCCTGTTAATTCTGAAAAAATTTCTACTATTTTCTGCGGCGAATTGTACTTGTTATTGAGTTCCATTGTAATTTTTATTGCGTCCTGACTTGCCGTATGAAACATTTTGCAAATTTCAGAATCAGATTCCACCTTTTGTCCGGTTTCCATATATTTTAAAAATTTTTCTAAATCCATATAATTATTATCCTTTATATTTATTATTTATTGAATCGGCTAAAATAGCAAATACTTATATTAAATGAAACATAATGCTCAAAAGGCATAAATTTATTTTGTATTAAAAAAGACCCGTAATATTTACGGGTCTTTTCAGTCTTTTTTATAATCATTTCAATTAATTATAAAGCGGAGCAAGTTTTGCTGATTGTTGAGGAATTACGCCCTCTTCAATTGACTGGTAAACTCTGTAATCAATTACAGGGAAACAGTTATCGATACTTTCGATTTCTTTAAGTTTCGCTTCGTTGATATTACCGCTTTCAATCATATCAGCAATGAATTCAAATCTGTCAACGTGCTCTCTGAATCTGTCTGTAGCATAATCTTTAGCCTGCCATGTTGTAATCAGGAACGGCCAGTCAGAACTTTGCAGTAACAGATTTTCTCTTGCAAGCTGGTTCAATGCTCTGTGGAGAAGTTTATCTTCAGGAATATCAGGATATTTATCCGCAATTCTGTTGATACGTTTTTCGCAGGCATGGATTATAGGCCACATCCATTCTGTTAAGTGGTTATTCCATACGTAGAAGTGTCCGCCTTGACCCCAAGAACTTTCAGGGATTTGGATAGCTTCTGTAGGAGGATGTGCATGAATATATTCGCCTGCAGTCATTCTTTCCACTTCCGGAAGGTAAGTGTTGAATTTTTTGATAACCTGTTTAATGAATTCAACACCTTCAAACCACCAGTGGCCGAATAATTCTGTATCAAATGAAACCATTACAAGACCTTCTTTACCGTTATGAGCCATTTTATAATCGTTCAAAAGATGGTAAATAAGAGTTGTGTAGTGATCAGAGTTTTCGTTAATTTTATTTAAAGCGAGCACCGGATCATAAAGCATTTTGTCTCCCAAATCGGTAGTAGGAGAAGTTATTCTCCAGTAGTGCATGCCTGATTTATCGTCTTTTTTGTGGAATTCTCTAAAGCATCCGTCGCCAGGATAACCGTCAGCCGCAGACCAAACCTGATAACCGGCGCGGTCATTTCTACCCATAACAGCGACCTGTGCATCAGGCAGCCAGTAAGCTGAATATGTGTCATATCCTGTAGCAGCTCTTTCAGGTAACGGAATATATTCAATATTTCCGTAGACTCCGATTACACGTCTGTTACCTATAGAGTTACCGCCTTCAATAACGTGTGATTCTGTGAAGAAATATTCAATGCCGTTATTTTGGAGAGTAACTTCAATAGCAGGTCTCCAGTGTTTTTGACCGTCTTTTCCGACGTATTCATATCCTTGTCTGTAGGCACATTCAGGCAGCCAGCATCCGGTTGCTTTTTTACCGAAGAGGCGTTTTGTTGTATCAGAACCTACTTTGAATTGAGCGTTCAGGTTGCTGTCTGTTGCCAGCAATGGAGAAAATCCGTGAGTTGCTCCTGAGGTTGTGATTTCAATACAGCCTAAATCCTGATATTTTTTAAACTGTGCAATCAAATCCATGCCGTATTTGTTTACGAATGAATCTTTGATGTGATTAAACCAGTCGAAATAATATTTAGCAAGATATTTCAAGTGTTGAGAATGCGCAACTTTCGGATCGGGATATCTGTCCAAATCTTTAGAAACAGATGCGATTCTGGTATCAAGATATTTGACGAATCCTTGTTTAAGGTGTTCATCATTAAGCTGTTCAGCTAATATCGGGGTTATACCGACAGTTAATTTTGCCTTAATACCTTCGTCGTACAGTTCAGAAATTGCGTTCAAAAGAGGAACGTAAGTTTCTGCCATGCATTCATAAAGGTTTTCTTCCCCGAAAGGCCACATGCCGGCTTTTCTATAATAAGGAAGGTGGCTGTGTAACATAAATACGAATTGTCCTACTGACATTTTTGCCTCCATCTTCTTCTTTAGCTGAATTATTATTTACTATAATCCAACCTTATATTATTTATATATACCACAAAAGGATAAAAAATATAATACTTGCGAGCTAGTTGCTGGGGATAATGTTACAAATGTTTACAGATTTGATTTTGTGTTGCAGAAATATGAAAAAAAGCTTTACAAACTCTTGCAAAAGAAAAATTTTTATATAAAATAAATTTATACTCACATCCTCAAATGTGCCTGACGTCATTAATCAGGCTAAGAGTAAAGGAAAGGCAAAAATGGCAAACATTAAATCATCTAAAAAAAGAGTATTAATCGCTGAAAGAAACAGATTGAGAAACGTAGCTGCAAAATCAGCTATCAAAACTGCAATTAAAAAAGCATTGGAATTAGCTTCAGGTGAAGATAAAGATGCTTTAAATTCAGCAATCTCAAATGTTTATAAATTATGCGACAAAGCTGTAGTAAAAGGCATTTTGCACAAAAACACAGCTGCTCGTAAAAAATCAAGATTGACTATTGCTGTAAACAAATTACAAACAAAATAGTCTGATGCCAAAATTAAAAAACTCCCGTCTTATTGCAGGCGGGAGTTTTTGTATTTCAAGGTAATTTTGTTTTCTTATAATTAATTATTGTGAATTAAATTTATGTTAAGATATTGGAATAATTCCTTGAGCAGGTATAATTAAAACAGACACAATCAAAACCATAGAAAGAAATTTATGCAAGATACATTGGAACGTAAACAAATTAAACAAATTGATTTTAACTGCGATTTGGCGCAAAGTTTTGGGATATACAGAAACAACAGAGAATTTGACATTATGGATTACGTAAGTTCCGTGAATGTTTCCTGCGGTTTCCACGCAGGCGATCCTATGGCTATTAAAAACGCTTTGCTTCGCGCTAAAGAAAAAAATGTAGTTGTCGGTGCTCACATCGGATTTGATGATATTCAAGGTTTCGGATACAGACAGATGGATTTGACTGAGGATGAAATTGAATCTCTTGTAATTTATCAGGTCGGCGCACTGATGTCATTTGCAAAAAGTTTCGGTATGGAAATAGAACACGTAAGACCTCACGGTGCAATGTACAGACAGGCAGGAGAAGATTTCAGATTTGCGTGCTCGGTAGCCAAAGCTGTCAAGAAGTGTTCTCAATGGCTTGTTTACTACGGGCCTGCTGGTGATGTGACTTTAAAAACAGGTGAGTATGTAAATATTCCGGTTGCACAGGAAGTTCATCTTGAAAAAACATATAATACAGACGGTACTATTGATTATTCCCAAAAAGACTTGGAAGATACCCCTCAATGTATTCAGCGTTTGAAAGATTTACTTGCGCATTCTCAAGTTGTAAACAACGCAGGAGGAAAAACAATTGTTACTGCTGATACAATACACTTCAGCAATAAACTTCCTAATGCGTTGTCAATGGCAAAAGAAGCCAGAGATGTGATTACTCCTGTGCCGGTAAATTACAAAAATGTTTATGACTCGGGCTGGGTAGGGTAAAAATTATGAATATGAAAGATTTTAGAAATAATATGAAAATGCCGAAAGACGCAGGCTGGTTAATTCCGGGACTGCAGGTAAAAAGATGGTTTGCAATGATTCTGTTCGGCGCAATCCTTATAACATTCGGTATTCTTATTCTGGTTGATGTAAAACCTGTATTTTACACAATGGAATTTGTAAGAAAATTCGCATCGGTTGTCTCAACGGAATGGATTGCCGTATCAATAGTTTTGTTCGGTGCTGCCGTATTTTTTAAAGGATGGCAGAAAACAAACCTCTCAATAATGGGGCTTGATAACGAAAAAGATAATCAGCATCTTCTGGAAGCATTGTACAGAAAACGTAAACTCAACCGTGGCCCGAAAATTGTAGCTGTAGGCGGCGGTACAGGTTTGTCAATGCTTTTAAAAGGGATTAAGCATCTTACAAATAATATTACGGCAGTTGTCACAGTCGGCGACGACGGCGGCAGTTCCGGAAGACTTCGTGAAGAAATGGGCATTCTTCCTCCTGGTGATATCAGAAACTGTATTGCAGCATTGGCTGATGATGAAGATTTAGTTACAAAACTCTTCCAATATCGTTTTAAAAACGGAGAAGGTTTGGAAGGCCACAGTTTCGGTAATCTTTTCCTCACGGCTTTATGTTCTATTACTGGCGATATGGTTCGTGCGGTAAAAGAATCTTCCAATGTATTATCAATTCGCGGAAGAGTTTTGCCTGCAACTCTTGATGATATGAAACTCGTCGCAGAAATGGAAGACGGCAGAATTGTCAGAGGTGAATCAAATATTCCGGAAGCCAGAGGTAAAATAAAAAGATTATACACTGACCCTGCAGATTGCAGACCTCTTGAAGATGTAATAAGTGCAATAAGAGAAGCTGAACTTATAATTTTAGGGCCTGGCAGTTTGTTCACAAGTGTTATTCCGAACCTTCTCGTTGAAGAAATATCTAAAGAAATTGCTAAATCGCGCGCTAAAAAAATCTATGTATGTAATATAATGACTCAGCCGGGCGAAACAGATAATTATGCTGTTTCCGACCACGTAAGAGCAATAATGCAGCATGCAAACAGCTCTAAAGTTGTAGATGCAGTACTTGTTAATGATTTTCTTCCGAAAAATTTAGCTGATAAATATGAACGGGCAGGTTCTTATCCGGTTAAAGTAGATGCCGAAAATGTTAATAAGCTCGGAATTCAGTTATTCTCTAAAAAATTAATTGAAGACAGTCCGGAAGGCCTTGTCAGACACAGTTCAACCAGAGTTGCCCGCTCTATTTATTCGTGGTATCGCAGAGAGGTAAAAAGCGATAAAAATTTTTTTTTAATGAAAGAACTGCACACGGCAGATATGAATAAAGAGGAGTGTAAGCTTTAATGGCAAAAAAAGTTACAGTCAAAACAATACAAAAGATTAAAGACAGCGGTGAGAAATTTTCGGTTCTCACCGCGTATGATTATTCGACAGCAAAGTATATAGACGAAGCCGGAGTTGATATAGTTTTAATCGGCGACAGCCTTGCAATGGTTGCTCTTGGCTATGATACAACTCATTATGTCGGAGTTGACGAGATGAGAATATTTACAAAAGCAGTTGCCCGCGGTGTAAATCATGCCATGGTTGTGACGGATATGCCTTTTATGAGTTATAATCTTTCTGTCGAAGAGGCATTAAAAAATACTTCTGATATGATTAGAGCTGGTGCTGATGCTGTCAAAATTGAAGGTGCTAACGAGTATATTTTGAATGTAATCAAGCGTTGTGTTCAATCAGGAATACCTGTTATGGGACATCTCGGTTTTACTCCCCAGTTTTTAAACACAATAGGCGGATATAATATTCAGGGAAAATCTTTTGAAGCAACCCTTGAGATTCTAGCTCAGGCTCAGGAGCTGGAAAAAGCAGGAGTATTTTCTATAGTTCTGGAGATGATTCCTGAAGAAAGTGCTCAATATATTTCCGCTCATCTGCGAGTTCCGACGATATCCTGCGGAGCCGGCAGATATTGTACGGCTCAGGTTCTTGTGAGCGACGATGTGTTCGGTAAATACTCGGAGTTTAAACCTAAATTTGCACGTAAATACGGCGATATGAAATCTTTGATTTTTGATTGCGCAAAAAAATTCAATGATGACGTAAAAAGCGGTGCATTTCCATCAGATGATGAAGTTTTTAAATTGAGTGAAGAAGAGTTGAAACAGTTAAAATTACACGAAGGAAGTATAAAATGTTAATTCATACAATAGAAGAAGTGAGAGAACAAATAAAAAAATGGAAAAAAGTAGGACTTACAATCGGACTTGTGCCTACAATGGGAGCTTTGCACGACGGACATTTGAGTCTTATAAAGAAGAGTGTAGAAAAGTGTGATAAGACAGTAGTTTCCGTATTTGTAAACCCTATACAGTTCGGTCCGTCGGAAGATTTTGAAAAATATCCGAGAACTCTTGACGCTGATGAAAAATTATGTAATGAAGCCGGCGTTGATATAGTATTTGCACCGACACCAAAAGAAATGTACGGCGAGGGTTATATGCTTTCAAATGATTTTTTGACGTATGTAATACCTCCGTTTTTCTATGTGAATAAACTCTGCGGGAAATCCCGTGTAGGTCATTTTGACGGAGTTTGTACCGTGGTTAATAAATTATTTAACATTGTACAGCCGGATTTTGGATTTTTTGGAGAAAAAGACAGGCAGCAGTTAATAATTCTTAAAAAAATGGTTAAGGATTTAAATATTCCGGTAACTATTATTCCATGTCCTATAGTCAGGGAAGAAAGCGGACTCGCTCTCAGTTCACGTAATAAATATCTGGATGAGAATTCTAAAAAAGATGCACTCGCGCTTAATAAAATTCTATTTAATATTAAAGTATGCTATGATAAGGGTATCACAGATGTAAAAGCGTTAAGTGAAACTGCATATTCTTTTCTGAATGGCAATCATTCGCTTGAATATCTGGAGTTCAGAGACAAAGAAACTCTGGAAGAGAAAGAAAAGGCTGATGATGATACCATAGTATTCATCGCTGTCAAAGTTGGCGGTGTTCGTCTTATAGATAACATGGCCTTAAAGTAATTGTTGAGTATAAAAAGGGTACTTGTTATAGCATGGAGTCAGCTTATAAATTAACAGCTAATATTTTGAAACTAATAAATCAATTAGCATTTATTATTCAGTTAATACTGGTAATTTATATGTTTTTGGTTACAGCATATTGGTTTTTGAATTTGCTGGATATTGGCATTTTGAATTTTATGGCAGGCTCAGCTGCATCACTTACAAAAAGTATGCACAATATCTATAACGAGAAAATTATTATAGGTAATAACGAATTAGATCCGGCAATACTGGTTTTTGATATATTAAGCATGGTGTTCATTGTGGGGATGAACTTTATGAAAGAATTTAATATTCAAAAACTAAAAGAGCTGGATAGTGCAATAGAGAAAATCAGGCTTCGACGTGAAGCGGAGTTTAACAGAAAGCTTAAAGCAGAATTTGAAGCCAAGATGCGCGTATATTCAAATTATGCGATAATTGTTACTTTTACGGTGAAAAATATATATACGGATAACGTTTTTAGCAGCGCAGATGCGAATGCAGGGATAAAGGAACAAGAAGAATTAGCGTTCAAGAGCCTTTATGCCGCAGTAAAGGATATTCCAAACTGTAAATTTGCAAAAAACGGCAGCCAGTTGATTTTAACCTCAAGTAATTTTAATGGTATAGATAAGGTGCTTACAACAATAGACCTTGCAACCGCAAGAATAAGACAGAATTTTAAAAAGGAAAGATGGCTTTTAACAAATTATATGGCCGTTGAAACTTTTGATAACAAAACAACAATAAAAGATGTCTATCCGACCTTAATCAGATTAATAAAATTAAAAGTACCGAATGAAATCCTGTGTATGGGAAATTTCAATCTTCGATACGGACTTTTGACAAGAAAACTCTTTAATGTATATCTAAACGGTCTATACGATTTGGGTGATGGCGAAGATACAAATATCTACAGTTTGGTTAAGATAGTTTAAGCACCCACTTGATTTTGAAAATCTCTTTTGCTAATATAATTTTACAACCGCAGACAATTAGCGGGGATGGGGCAGACAAGCCTCAGGCGAAATGAATAAAACAGTTGCCGGCTATATTATAAACGGAAAAACGGTTTTCATTTCAAATATGCCTGACAGTAACCCGAATCTCCTTAATACACCAGCTAATCGAGGTTACACAGACGAAATATTTATATTTTAATCTTAATGTATTTAAGACGCTGATGTAAGGTTTTGCGGTTCCGGAGAAAAATGGATGCAAAATCTTTTTTAGTATTCGGATAAATCAGGTCGAGTCGGGAGAAATCCCAAAAGTAAAAGGGTCACGACAGCAAATGTCTTTCCCTTAGAAGTATAAACAAAGGAGCAAAAATGGCAACAAAAGCGTTTAAATCAGACAAAATAGATGCTCTTAAAGCAAAAATCGAAAAAGCCCAAGTTGCAATCCTCGCTGATTACAAAGGTTTGTCAGTAGAAGAAATTACAAAAGTAAGACGCGCTCTTCAAAAAGACGGCGGTGACTTCATGGTAATTAAAAATACACTTGCAAAAATAGCTGTAAAAGGCACACCGTTTGAAGTTCTGACAGATTCTTTCAAAGGCCCGATGGCACTGGCATTCGGTTTTGAAGATCAGGTTAGTCCTGCAAAAGCATTGTCTAAATTTATTAAAGAAACCAAAAAAGGCGAAATTATCGCTGCAGCATTAGACGGCAATCTGTTGTCAGCCAAAGAAGCAAATGCACTTGCATCTCTTCCTTCAAAAGAAGAACTTTATGCAAAAATGCTTGGCTGCATCAATTCACCTGCTTCAGGTGTTGTTGGATCTATCAACGCAGTTATGGCACAGCTTACACGTGCTATGGCAGCTGTTAGAGATCAAAAAGCTGCATAACCAATATGTAACGGCATAACCTGTTACAAAATCTAAATTAGTACAAAACCAAAAAACAAAATAAAGGAGAAAAACAATGAGTGTAGAATCAATTTTAGAATCAATTGAAAAATTAACATTATTAGAAGCAGCAGAATTAGTAAAAGCTATGGAAGAAAAATTCGGCGTATCTGCAGCAGCTCCTGTAGCTGTAGCAGCAGTTGCAGCTCCTGCAGCCGGCGGTGAAGCAGCAGCTGAAGAAGCTTCTGAAGTTAGCGTAATCCTTGCTAACGCTGGCGCTAACAAAATCGCTGTATTGAAAGAAGTTCGTGCTATCACAGGTCTTGGCTTGAAAGAAGCTAAAGATTTAGTTGACGGCGCTCCAAAACCTGTTAAAGAAGGCATCAAAAAAGAAGATGCTGAAGCTATCAAAAAACAACTTGAAGCTGCAGGCGCAACTGTTGAAATCAAGTAATTGGTTCGGCAAAATATTTAAAAGAACAGGCTCTGAAGTTTTCAGGGCTTGTTTTTTTTATGAACGGATGATAGAATTTTGAATGAAAGTTGGTTATGATGAAACAATTTTTGATACTAATATTTGCAGGAATTCTGTGCTTGTCTGTAAATGCTGAGCAAACCGACAGGTTTGTTGAAAATTTTCTGACGTGTTCATCCTATACAGAAAGAAATAACAGCGAAATGTTCGGCATGCAGGTGCAGTCAACTTTGGAAGTTCTTGGCTGGCGCGGAGATTTATGCGGCTTTAGGACTTCAATAACTACACCGTCAGGCGAGGCTAATATTGAATGTAACTTTACTGAAGAACAGATTGCAGAGCTTGTCACAGCGATGCAGGAAAACTCCGCAGAGATAGAATCAGTTGCGCGTCAGGGGCTGGAATCTAATCCTCAGATAGGTGAAAATCCTGCAGTTGTGATTTTTAATAAGTATTTCGGCGATACTTCAGTTTGTACGGTTACAAATTAAAATATTTAGTAGACAAGTTAAAATTGCAGTGATATAATTCTGTTAAATTTAGTGTTTCTTAATTTGGAGTATATGAATTGAATAGAATTGTGTCTTTAGTGTTATTATTTTTTTGTATTAGCGGTCTTGTCTCCGTTGCTTGCAATGTTCCGCAATTCCATTGTAACGGATTTGAACGGGAATATATTTATTCACCGGATCAGGGCGCTGAAGAAGCTTGCAAATGGCTGAATGGTACTGAAGATTATAATTTATGTCTTAGTGAATATAATAAAATGCTGCGTGCTTATGAAGAAGGTGAATGTGTTCCTATTCTATCCGAAAAACATATAAATGGTGAGACTGCTTGTAAGGTTTATTATTACGGCGATAGAAAATTGCAGCGAATAATTTGTAAAGGTCCTGATGCAGAAAGTTATGAATCCGAAATCAGAGAGTTGTATAATTAGATTGATACTAAAAAAGCCGGCTGTTTAGACCGGCTTTTTTATATTTAATTACATCTTTTTAGTTCATCGGAATTGACAATTTTTGACCGATGGAAATTCTGTCTAAGCTAGGCAGAGAATTTGCTTCCTGAACAAGTTTAGCTTTTTCAGGGCTATATGAGCCATAAAATCTGATTAAAATACTTTCTATAGTATCACCGCTTTGTACCGTATAAACTTCATTGATTGTTGAAGTTTGATTTTCAACGGCTTTTTCTCCTGCGGGAATAAAGCTGAGTTTTTCTTTTTTAATTTTAGCCTTAGGAGCGGAGGTGTTTTCTGCAGTATTAATGCCTCTTACGGAAAAGCTTATTAATGATGTGACAATGAGCATTGCAACCGCACCTGCAATAAATCCTGTTGCAAGATAAACGCTAGGTGATTTTTCAGTTTTCTGGTTAACTTTAAAATTTTGCCACAATATATCAAGTTCTTTTTCTTTGTTAGGTCTTACATATACACGCGGCGAATTATCGTAAGATTCTTGTCTGTATTTAGAAAGAGCTTCTAAAACAGCCATTTTTTCTTTTGATAAATTTGATCTCCTTAATGTCGAACTCTTCATGATTTAACCTCACTACCCTAATTCTAAATTGCTTGGTTTTTAATTGTTCTGATGACAATATAACATGAGTTTTTTTTTAATTCAAGTATTTGTAAAGTAACTTGTATTATCATTAAATTTAGTCTAAAATAGCGGGTATGAAGATTTTAGGCATTGACCCGGGGATGGCAATAGTGGGATATTCTCTCGTTGAATTTGACGGGAATAATTGTATGCTTCTTGCCTCCGGTTCTATTCAGACCTCAAAGGGCGAGCGTGAAGCTGCGCGTCTTTTGGAAATTTATAATGACATGACGACTATTATTGAAAAATATAAACCTGAGGTTGCGGCAATAGAAAAGTTGTTTTTCTTTAGAAACCGTACAACCGTAATGCCGGTTGCGCATGCACGCGGGGTCATTCTTACAGTTTTAGAGGCTCACGGTGTACCTATTTATGAATACACTCCAATGGAAGTAAAACAGGTTCTTACAGGTTACGGCAGGGCTGACAAAAAAGAAGTGGAGCACATGGTAAAACTTTCTCTAAACACCGAAAATTTGCCTAAACTTGACGATACAGTTGATTCTATTGCTATTGCAATATGTCACAGTCGTTCTTTCAGGTAAATTTTTGTAAAAGCTATAGCAAAAATTTTTTTTCAGGAATTTTATACTGGTATCTTATATTATTTAAAAGGAGTATAAACTTGATAAACAAAATAACATTTACTGCGAATTTACTTGTAAATCCTAAGTCTGAGGCTAAGAGCGCCAAAATAAAAGGCAGAGCCACCAATATTTCAAATTTATTTTTTGAAAAAACGCGTTATGACAATTACCATTCGCTTATTTTATTAGAAGCAAATGACAACGGAAGTGATGAATTTATTCTTAAACACAATGAATGGGAAGGCGACACTGTAATATCACGTTTTAGAACGGATTTTACCTGTGATTTGGATCATATGTCAAATGACGAAGCAGCAAAGAGATTGGTTAATGTTTTTGAAGTAATGATGCTGAAAGCTGAGCAAAACAAAAAACTTCAAAAAAAGATTGAAGCAAGAGACAAGCGTGACAGAGAACTTCAGGAGCTTGATACAAAGCAAAAGATGGAATTTCTTTATCAGATGAGAAAACGCGGGTTAAAGTCAGATACAATGACATTCCCGGATCTTGCAGGTTAGAAATATATTTGTAAAAAGCCGGAAATAATTCCGGTTTTTTGATGCATTTTGTGGTAAAATATTGAAGAACAAGACGGAGCGTATATGAACAAGCTATTGTTTCAGCGAATAACATTTTTTTCTTCAATATTAGGCGGCTTATTGGCGCTTATTACGTTGATTCCTTTTATAGGACAAATCGGATTTTTTATTTTGATGTGTTTTGCATCAGTCTTTGTAATTCTTTTTATGATGAAGCTTGATCTGATTGAGTTTTATGAAATAAGAGAGAGTGTAATTGTCGGAGCATTAATCGGTGCTATTTCATATATTGCATTTTCGATTATTTATATACCGGTAGTTATTATTTTGATGCGTCTTTTCGGAATTTATACAAATTACGGTGTATCGCTGATATTGAGCAGTGCAAGTTTATGGCTGCTTATTATACTTACGGTATTTATGGCTGTTTTGAGTGCGACATTGAACGCATTTTTTGCATTTTTGACATACTATATTACGGAATTAATCAAGAGTATGAATCATAACACACAAAATAATGATAATGATAACGAACAGTTCAGATTATAAACAGCAAGGAGATATAATGGCAGAATTTCATTCCAAAATAAAAACAATCGAATGGGTAGATAATTATTCAAAAATGGTAGATCAAACGCTTTTGCCATACGAATTTAAGTACGTAAACATCACCGGCGGACAGGAAATGTATGATGCTATAAAGACAATGATAGTCCGCGGAGCACCTGCGATTGGGGTTGCCGGAGCACACGGGGTTACGCTGTACGCGCAGGAACTTGAAAAAGAGAATTTATCGAGGGAAGAATTTGTTAAAAAATTGCTGGAAAAGGCTGATTATATGGCAACATCCCGACCTACCGCAGTTAATCTTATGTGGGCAGTAGAACGTCAAAAGGATATTATCAAAAATTCAACATCCGATGTGCACGGAATAGTAAAAGAATTGATAGCAAATTGTACAAAACTTGAAAATGAAGATATAGCAATAAATAAGAAAATAGGCGACTATGGAGCTGAAGTTGTACCTAAAGGCGCAACAATTCTGACACACTGCAATGCTGGCGGGCTTGCGACTGTGGGATACGGAACAGCGCTTGGAGTTGTTCGTTCTGCTTATGCAAAAGACAATACTATTCAGGTTTTTGCCGATGAAACAAGACCGCGTCAGCAGGGTGCAAGAATTACTACATTTGAACTTACGATGGACGGAATTCCTACAACATTGATTACTGACGGTATGTGCTCTTATTTTATGAAAAAAGGCATGATTGATATGGTAGTTGTAGGTGCAGACAGGATTGCCGCAAACGGAGACGCTGCAAATAAAATAGGGACATATACGGTTGCAATTGCAGCGAAATATCATAATATTCCGTTCTATGTTGCAGCACCGTTGTCAACTATAGATACAAGCATCAAAACAGGCGATGAGATTGTTATTGAAGAACGTTCTCACGAGGAAGTTACCCATATTAACGGAAAGATTATATGTGCACCTGATGTGAATGTAATCAATCCGGGATTTGACGTGACTCCGCATGAATTAATTGCCGGTATTATTACGGAAAAAGGAATACTTAGACCTGATTATAATAAATCTATTGCAGAGGCATTTTTGAGATAAAATCCGGTTGCAGCGATTTTCTTACATGCAAAGCTTGTTGTATTCACAGAATCTGCAGGCGTCGGAATTCTGCGGAAAGTCTGTTGTATTCATTTTATCCAGCATATCAGACAGAGTTTTTTCATATTCAGTCATGCGGTCTTTTGAAAATTCTATGATTTTATTTTCATTATTTTTTAAATCAATATACACAAATTTTAGGCAGGTTGTATTCAGAATTTTCGAAGCACAATAAAGATATATCATTGTTTGAAAGTCAAATTCAGGGTTTGGCGGGATTGCTCCTGTTTTGTAGTCAAGAATATAATAACAGTTTTCATCCTGCATCAGGGCGTCAAGTCTGCCGCCTATCCAGTAATTTTTTATTTTCGCCGATAAAGTGTACTCTGATTTTACGTATTGTTTGTTGAAAAATTCGTTGTTTTTTAATTTTTGCCAGATTGCGGCTTCTTCTGGCAGGAGTGATGTTTCAAGTTTTGTTATATCAATTCCCTGCAGATAGTAATTTGCCAGTGCGTGGATTTTTTTTCCGCGTTCAAAGTTGGATGCTTTTTGCGGCATTATAATTTTTTTTATGTATTTGTATTCAAATTTTTTCGGGCATTCTTTGAAAGTTTTTAGCATATACGGAGAAAAATCACTCATACTGCACCTCGCTTAGAATATCTGTGAATATAAGGCTTGGCTCTTGCTGAACAAGTTTTTCAAAAGATTTTGTTTTTGTACTTGCAGTAAAGAATAGTTTTCTTTTTGCACGTGTAATTGCAACATACAAAAGCCTCAGGTTTTCCGATATAAGTTCCTGTTTAAGATCAAATTCGGTTTTCGGTTTGTAATCAGGATTTAGCCTTCTGATATTTTCCATAAAATCGGAAGATTTCAGTTTGATTTGGCTGAAGTCAAGAGTCAGACTTTTTTCAGTCATTTCAGGTATGAATACATAATCAAATTCATCCCCTTTTGATTTATGTAGTGTCATAATCTGGACTTTACCTTCCAAAAATTCGCGATTGGATTCGTCTTCTTCCGAGAAAAATTTAAATCCGCTCAAAGACGGCTTTTTCGCTAATTCTCCAAGTCGTTCCGCAATGTATGACAAATTTTTGTTTGTTGTGCTGATTCTTTTTATTAATGTTGAAATCAGGTAAACATTTGATTTTTCAATTTCGCTTTTAAAATAATACCGTCCTATTTTGATAGCGAGTTCTTCTGCCGTGAGGTACGGGAAGGACAGCCAGTAGGTTAAATCCCAGTAGAATTGTTCAAGGTATTGATTGTTTAAATCGTCACAATTCATCCGGACAAAAGGAGTCTCCAATTTTCGGATTTCTGTCCCCATTCTTTGTTTGTAAAGCCCTAACTCTGCAAGAATTTCGTAGTTATCGGCTATGACATTGTTGTCAAACGGTGTCAAAATCATTTGCATTACAGCGAAAATCCCTTTGAAAATGGATTTTTGTTCAAGACATTCGCTTCTGGTAATACTTTTTAATCCGCTGTCGTTTACAAAGTTTTGCCACTGTGCAACCTGATAATTGTTTCTGAGGAGGATGCCGACAGTTGCTTTCGGTTCTTTGTCAAAAGTATTTTTTATAACTTTCAGAATATAGTTTCTTTCTTCAAAATAATTTTCAAATATTTTAGCGGTGACAGCATTTTTCTGTACAGGATTTTTGCCTTCTACAGGGTGCATAAATATTTTGAAAAAAGCATTCTTGGTTTCTTCATTGTTTTCAGCACTGCTTACCAGAGTATTTGCAAGTTTCCATACATCTTCCGTGCATCTTTGCGAGCAATCCATGCTGACGCTGCTGCTTTCAGTTATGAATTTTCTGAAGCCTTCAACGTCTGCGTTTGAAAAGGTTGTTGTGATAGCTTGATTAATATCTCCGCAGCGTATAAGATTTTTGTGCTTTGCGCTCAGCAGGTTAATTAGCCGCTGCTGAATTGAAGATGAATCCTGTGCTTCATCTTCAATAATATAATGACAGATTTCCTGATAGTGTTTTAGAATATCTTCGTTTTCTTCGAGAAGTTTTACGGACGAAATCAGCATGTCATCATAGTCTATGAGGTTTGCTTCGGCCATAATTCTTTGGTATTCGTTAAAGAATTCAAAGAATTTTTTTATTTTTGTGTCAGTTATATTTTCAGGCTGAATTCCCTGTGAAATTTTGAATACAGAGCACGCACGGTCAAATTCTTCAGTTTCAGTTTTTTTGAGTTTTAATTTTGTTGAAATTTCTCTGACAATACGTGTTCTTTGTGAGTCATCGCATATTTCAAAATCAGATGAAAGACCGAGCCGTTCAAAGTTTCCGTTTTCTTTCAAAATTCTGAGCGCAAGTCCGTGAATTGTGCTTATATTCGGAAGCTGCGAGGAATTCTGGCGGATGTTTTTAATCCGTTCTCTGAAATTTCTGGCCGCAGATTCCATATAAGTCATGACAAATATATTCTCAGGGTTCACGCCTCTATCCAGAAGTTTGACAATCAAAGCAAGCAGGATTGTGGTTTTTCCTGCCCCCGGTACAGCTGAAATTGCCATTTTACCTGATTTATATTCCAGAACGGGTTTCTGGTCTTCTCTCGGTACGATTTTGAAAGTCTTTTCTTGCGGGAGGTTTTCCTGAATGTTTTCTTCTGTGATGTAATTTTCAATACCGCCGAGATTTTCCACCCCGTTGCCGTCGAAGAGACTGGAGAGGGTATAAATATGTTCCTCTGCGCACAGTGTTAGTTTTCTCAAAATTCTTGCGGTTTTGTCCTTACCGAGCTCTAAATTATCATCTATGGTAAATTCGTCTTTATTCCAGTCCTTCTGGAAAACCCATGCGTTATACAGCGGGCCTGTGTCGCTTTTTATCCATTCTGAGCTGGAAGTATCAAGCCAGAACTGGTATTTTGTTCTGACCTGATTGTCAATGATTTTTTGCGGTGTTCCTATAATAAGGTCTCTCTCGGATATTTCCAGTGTGGAATAAGGGTTTTCCGCTATTATGGAGTTTTCAATCTGGGTTATAATGTCCTGTTTTCTGGAATTAAATTCATTTTTATAAATGTTTTCAAAATCCTGCAGCTGTTTTATGAAAAAATTGAACTTTTTCAAATCTTCCGGATTTATATAAATGAAGTCTGCAAGCTCTGCAAATATTTCGTAAACCTGTTCCGATAATTTTAGATTTCCTGTTTCAAGTTTATTTTTCAGACTTAACAGTTTTGAATATTTTTCGTTGTGTTCTTCATGTACGAAATTATAATCAATCAAATTTTTGTTTGCAGTGAAGTTTTCAAGAATCTCCTTGCAGTATTTAACGGGTATTCCTAGAAAGTCTGACAGCACAACTCTTAAATCAAATTCGGTTAAATCGTTTTTGAATTCCGATGTGAGTTTTAGAATATTCAACGATGCAAGAACTAGTTTGTTTTGTATAAGTTTCTCACTTCCTGAAAGATAGACGATATTCATATTTTTGAGGTTTTCCGAAAGTGTGAACTTCAGCATATCATCAATTACTGGTGTGATTATTGAAATCTCACACGGAAGCACATTTTTCCCGAGCAGCTCCTTTATTTTTTTTGCGGTTAAATCAATCATCCCTGCGCGTTTTGACGGAGAATATACAGAAAAATGTTTGAGCGGAGTTTTCTTTTCATCTTTGACGTTATTAAATAAAATTTCAGCATCCCCAGCAAGGTTGGAGGATGTTTCAAGCATTGTAACCGGCTGATTGAAGAGTTCTTCAAATCCGAATACGGAAGTCCTGTCCGCGCTTAAATATCCTGAGCGGCTTGCTCCTTTTGTATCAAATGCAATAAAAACATCTTTTAATTGCGGTGCCAGATGTCTTACAAAATCCATTGCGGCCGGCGTCAATTCATCTGCATCATCAATGAACAGGTATTCAATATTTTTGAAGTAATCTGTATTTTTGTAAATGTATTTGAACACAAGAGTCTGCCGCAGATAATCAAAATCTCTCATCTGCAATGTTTTCGAGAGAAATTTCTTCAAAACGGCTTTAGCATCATCTGCAAAACTTTCTTTTAAAATTCCTGCACGCCAGTCAATTTCTTCATCTGTCAGGTTGTTCTGTACTATCAGAGAATATCTTCTCAGCAGCTGGTGCAGCAGTGATTTTTTTGAATTATATCCCTTAAATTTGATGTCTTTTAATAAATCTTTCATTATGAATTGAGAAACCTCCAGCCCTGCAAGGTTCGGGAGAATCTCAGGATTTTGAAACGGATTTACATTTTCCAGCTCAGCCCAGTTGTCAGTTACCGCATTGTAGACAAGCGAGAAAAAAGAATGTATCAGTAATTTTTCATGCACGTCAATTTTCAGCAAATTTTGAACGCGTTGTGTAAAGTTTTCTTTCAATGATGAATTTTGTACAAGTACAAGAATTTTTGAAGCATTTACATTTTTGTTCAAAAGTCCGGCATAATTCTCAACCAGCAAATCAGTCTTTTTCGACGCTATAGAGCCGTTTATAAGCAAAATTCCCGCTCCTTTTCTTTTATCTGTTATCTTATCATAAAAATTTCGTTTATAACTTAAAATCTAATCTAAATAAACTATTGCATTTTTTTGAAATTTAATATACTATTTAGCTATAAATAAAGGTTAATGTACTATTTAGACAAATTGCAGGAGGTTAAGATGCAAGAATTACAAGAACAAATTGGTTATTCAGCCGGTCAAATTTATGATTATTTGAACAATAACGGTGAAGCAACATTTGCAAAAATCAAAAAAGAATTAGATTTGAAAGGCAACTTTGCAGATTTAGGTCTTGGCTGGTTAGCTAGAGAAGACAAAGTAGCTATTTCTAAAAAAGGTTCTTCAGTTAACGTTAGACTTAAATAGTTTTAAGTTCGTTACAAACTAAAAAACACTTCCTCTTTTGGGAAGTGTTTTTTTTATTACTGTTTTGCATGCCATGGAGTGAATAATTTAATTTCTTCCAGTGTGGATTTGTAATCTCCTGCAAAACAGAGGCATCTGTCGTCAATATACAGAAAAGCCGGTTCTTTTGTATTTGTTATTGCAGATATATAAGAATCAATTTTGTTGCTCTGTAACCAGATTTTTACAAGAAATTCAGGTCTGGATGTGAAGATTTTCAGGCAATAATCTTCCGCCAGAGCTTGTAAAAATTCCAATGCCCCATCTTTTATTTCAGGGATATAGTTTTCCTGAAAATTGCCGTCGTAATTGTTTAATACCCCATCAAGATCTATCAATATAATTCTTTTTTTATAAATATTTTTATGCATAAATACGTATTATTATACTTGTATTAGGATAATAATATATGGGAATTATTGATGTCAAGTATTAAAATATAATACTATGATTGACGAACTTAAGAAATTACAAAAGGATCTGGGTAAACAAATTCATATAGAGCGAATAAAAGCAGAAATCTCGCAGGAAGATCTTGCCGAATTTGCAGGAATAAGCGTTGCAACCTTGAGTAAACTTGAACGCGGACTTGTTCTGCCTACGGTAGAAACATCGTTTAGACTTGCGAAAGCCTTGAATATGACGATGTCTGAGCTTTTTACCTTCAATTTTTAAAAATTCGATTATTAATTAATGCAAAAAAAAGAGCTTTCTTTTAAAAAGCTCCCGGAATTTTTTACAATTCCTCGTGTAAAAGGTTAGTAGGTAGAAAGTAGAAGGTATTTGAAATATATGCGTATGATTGATATTATTTAATTCTTATATATATATAAAGTAAAATATATATACTAAATTGCAGAATAACCTTAAATTTGTAACAAAAATTAATATTTATTTGACGACATTTTATTATATAATTTAGTAAGTACAGAAAGGGAAATTATGAAAATAGCGATATATCCCGGCAGCTTTGACCCGATAACAAAGGGGCATCTGGACATACTAAAAACAGGCGCCGGCATATTTGATAAAGTGATTATAGCCGTAGCAAAAAATTCAGAAAAACATGGTTTTTTGACGATAGAAGAACGCGTAAAATTGATAAAAGAAAGCGTTAAAGATATTGAAAATGTTGAAGTAGACTGTTTTGACGGGTTAACAGTAAATTATGCGAAAAAACGTGAGGCTTCAGTTCTTATCCGCGGATTGCGCGCAGTATCCGATTTTGAATATGAATTGCAGCTTTCTCAGGCAAACAGTGCGCTTGATTCTGATATAAAGACGGTATTTTTGACAACAAAACCTAAATACAATTTTATTTCGTCAAGCACAATCAGAGAAATACTTTTAAACGGAGGAGACATTTCAAAGTTCGTTCCTGAGCCGGTTTTTGAATATTTAACAAATCGTTAAGATATTATAATTATCGCTGAAAGAATTATTTGACAATTATTTTAGGCTTATGTAGAATGTAAGTATCAATAGAAAGGTATATGTGTGACAAATATGCAACAAAATGGAGTGTACGATTTACTCAAATTATTGGAAATAGCTCTGGATGAAGGTTTTCCTATTATCCCAAGAAAATTTACAATCGTAAAAACAAAAGAAATAGAAACATTAATAGATAGAATATATGCTGCTTTGCCTGTAGAAGTTCAGGAAGCACGCGCCTTTTTGAGACGCAGAGAAGAACTTCAGCTTGAAGCTCAGCAAAAAGCAGAAAGAATTATAAATGATGCCCAAATGGAAGCTGACAGAAAACTCAGTGAAGCTGATTTTATTAAAGCACTCGAAAAAGAAGGTATCAGAATAAGAACTCAAGTTCAGGAAGAATGTGAAGAAATTAAGCGTAAAGCTCTTGATGAAGCTGAAAACATCAGAATTCAAGCAACAGAAGATGCAATGAGAACAAGAGAAGGTGCTGAGTTATACGCAGAACAGGTTCTTACAAATCTTGAACGCGACCTGACTCAATTACAGCAAGTTGTTAAAAACGGTCAGGTTTATATGGAAAAATTAAGAGCTGATAACTACGGCGCTTACGATTATTCGTCAAGCTACTCTTCAAGAGATACAGCTCCGAAAATGACAGATTATAAAATCAATTAATTTATAATAAAATCAATTTTTCTGAAAGAGTATTCGATAACCGATTACTCTTTTTTTATGCATGTTTTATGCTTATTGTTTGTTTACAATTAGTTTGCATTTTATTTTTTTTGTTTTATTATGTTTACATAAGCCGAAAAAATAGAATGTGATATCTCTCACATTCTATTTTAAAAAGGAGAAATGTAATAACTAAATAAGGAATAAAACAATGGGTATCAAAGGAAAAAATGACAGAATGGTGGTTCTGGCTTGTGAAGATTGCAAGGAAAGAAACTACACAACAGTTAAAAATAAGAAAAATACAAAAGACAGACTTGAATTGAGCAAATATTGCCCGACTTGCAAAAAACACACCAACCACAAAGAAACTAAGTAGCCGAATTTTCGGCCGCAGCGAGCGAGTTGAGGTTAAAATTTGCACATAATTTCTGAAATCAATATCAGCAAACAAAGTCAAAACCTTAAATCGTGAGCATACAAGACGCGGGGAAGCTATCCCCGATACGCGTCCTTAGTTCAGTTGGTAGAACGTCGGTCTCCAAAACCGGATGTCGAGGGTTCGAGTCCTTCAGGGCGCGATTTATAAAAATAAAATAAGGATTTTTACTATGATAGGCTCAGAAAATGCTACTCCGGCATGGATGGCACAAACAATTAATTCAATACAAACTTACTTCCGCGGCGTAAAAACCGAATGGGGTAAGATAAACTGGCCTGAAAGACGTCAGGTAGTTACAGAAACAGTTTTTGTTATAGCTATTGTTTTTGTATTTACTGTCGCAGTTTATTTAATGGATATAATTTTTAAAGGGTTACTAAGTTTAATCAAGTAACTTACAAAGAATAAGGTGGCTTATGACTAAAAAAGAAAAATCAATGGAAGAACAGTTGAACGAAGATTTGCAGGCAGAAAGAGAAGAAGCAGAAGCTCAAGCTCAGGCTGATGCTGAAGCTAAAAAAGCCAAGAAAAACCAAAAACGCTGGTACATCGTTCATACATATTCAGGACACGAAAATAAGGTTAAAGTTAACCTCGAAAAACGTATTGAATATATGAATATGGGCGAAAAAATCTTCAGAGTAGAAGTTCCTCAAAAAACAGTTACTCAGGTAAAATCAGGCAAAAAGCAAGAAAGAGAAGAAAAAATCTTCCCTGGTTATGTTCTTGTTGAAATGATTATGGATGAAGATAGCTGGTATGTCGTAAGACACACCGCAGGGGTTACAAAATTCGTAGGCTCAGCTAAAAGACCTATCCCTGCAAAAGACAGCGAAATTAAAAAGATTATCAACCGCTCTACATCTACAACTCAAAAAATTGAGCTTGATGTTAAAGCAGGCGACAAAGTCAGAATTGTTTCAGGACCGTTTGCTGACTTTATTGCTGATATTATTGAAGTTTATCCGGATAAATATAAACTCCGTGCAAATGTTTCTATCTTCGGACGTGAAACTCCGGTTGAACTTGAATAT
This sequence comes from Candidatus Gastranaerophilales bacterium, assembly GCA_944324235.1. Lineage (GTDB taxonomy): Bacteria > Cyanobacteriota > Vampirovibrionia > Gastranaerophilales > Gastranaerophilaceae > CALUVN01. The sequence goes on along the minus strand of CALUVN010000002.1, from coordinate 13,641 downwards.
AAACAAATTAACAAATTATAATAATAAAACAATCAGTACAAATAACGTGGAAGGGACGCCCCCGCTATAACCACAAAAGGAGAAAAAAATGGCAAAGAAAGTAGTAGGAAAAATTAAGCTTCAGATTGAAGCCGGAAAAGCAAATCCGTCACCACCGGTTGGTCCTGCACTGGGTCAGCATGGTGTTAACATCATGGATTTCTGCAAGCAGTTCAATGCTAAAACAGAATCTCAAGCAGGATACATTATCCCGGTTGTTATTGATGTTTACGAAGACAGAAGTTTCACATTCGTAACAAAATCACCACCAGCTCCTGTTTTAATTAAAAAAGCTTTGAACATCTCTAAAGGTTCTGCAGCTCCTAACAAGGACAAAGTTGCTGAAATTACAAGAGAACAGCTCGAAGAAATCGCTAAAATTAAAATGGATGACTTGAACGCAACAACTATGGAAGCTGCTGTGAACATGATTAAAGGTTCATGCAGAGCTATGGGTGTTACTGTTAAAGAATAATGTATGGAAGGGTCAAAACCCGTTATTACCATGAAAGGAAAAATTAAAAATGGCAAAATTAACTAAAAAACAAAGAAAAATGCAGGAAATGCTCGAAGGGTTTGAACAACCTTCTACAGCAGTGAATGCAGTTAAAAAATTACAGGAAATTTCAAAAGAAGTTTCTAAATTCAACGAAACAGTAGAATGCCACATGAGATTAGGTATCGATGTTCGTCAGGCTGACCAACAAATCAGATCTACAGTTGTATTACCTGCAGGTTTGGGTAAAGAAGTTAAAGTTTGCGTTATCGCTAAAGGTGCTAAAGTTACTGAAGCAAAAGACGCAGGCGCTGATTTCTACGGTACTGAAGAAATTATCGATAAAATTTCAGACGGCTGGTTTGATTTTGATACATTGATTGCAACCCCTGACTGTATGGGTATGCTCGGTAAATTAGGTCGTGTTTTAGGTCCTAAAGGCTTGATGCCAAACCCTAAAACAGGTACTGTTACCCTTGATATCGCAAAAGCAGTTAAAGATGCTAAAGCCGGTAAAGTTGAATTCCGTGCCGACAAACAAGGTATGATTCACTGCCCTATCGGTAAAGTTCAATTCAGTGAAGAAGATTTAATCAAAAACTTCGCAACACTTGCTGATGCAATTTTGAGAGCAAAACCTTCTTCTGCAAAGGGTACATTTGTTAAGTCAGTTTATCTGGCAACAACAATGGGGCCTGGTATCAAATTAGATCCTAAAAACCTTGCAGCTGAAGTTAAAGAAGTAATTGCTTAGGTTTTCTAAATAAATTAAAAAGGCGTTCTCATATATCGGGAGCGCCTTTTTTTCGTGTTATAATTAATCAGTAGGAGGAATTCCAATGAGCAAGGGTTTATTTATAACATTTGAGGGTGCGGACGGTTGCGGTAAGACAACACAGATTAAGCTGGCTGCCGAATATTTAAAAAATAAAGGTTATGATGTAATTCTTACCCGCGAGCCTGGCGCTAAAGGTTTAGGCGAACAATTACGGGAAATCCTCTTAAACTATGACGGTATTGTATCCGACAGATGCGAATCATTTTTGTTTCTGGCAGATAGAGCACAGCATATTGATACAATAGTTGTACCGGCTGTTGATGCGGGAAAAATTGTACTTTGCGACAGGCATATAGATAGTACGGTTGCATATCAGGGATATGGCAGAGGGCAAGATATTGAACAAATTAATAAATTGAATATGATTGCGACTAATAACAGAAAACCTGATTTAACTATAGTTTTTGATATAGACGTAGAAACCTCAATGAGCCGTGTCGGCAGCGAAAAAGACAGAATGGAAAGTTCAGGCACTGAATTTTTTAACAAAGTCAGACACGGGTATCTGGAAATAGCAAAACAAGAACCGCAAAGAGTCAGGGTTCTTGATTCTGCAAAATCTATTGAAGAGATTCATGAGAGTGTAATTAAACTAATAAATTCTCTCGTATAGGTGTTTTAATAACGTCAATAACGTTCAAACCTCTGAAATTAGAGATAACTTTTATGTTGGAAGGATTTTTAGAATTTTCTTTTGCAAGAATAGCACCGATAATGGCTTCCAGCTGAGACATCGGCATCATGTTTACGGGAAGTTCATCAAATCCCCATTCGTATCTTAAGATTTGTTGTAAAAATTTGCAGTCAGCCGGTGTGCGTTCTCTATAGCATGAATTCAGATGCAGGCTCTGGCGGGTTATGTACAGTTCAAAACGGTTAACCTCAATACCTTGTTCGGTTAGTGTTTTGAAATATTCCGCCCCGCGAGTTGAATATCTTTGCGTCCAATTATCCTGATTTGGCATCATCGGGTTTGTTGCAACCATCTGATATGGTTTTGAAAGAACCCGCCATTTCCCGTTCAGCATTGTTTTATCCCACGGGAGAGAGACGCACATTTTTGATTGTTTCAGTGATGAAAAGTTTTCAAAAAAATGAATAATGTCATTCATTTTGTAAAATTTATCTATGAGAATTAAGTTATTATCTTCATCAAGCACTGCAAGACCTGTATCGAGTGTTGAGCCTGATGATAATGATAATCCTACATAATAGTTCATAATATATTTCTCCAAAATTTATGTTGAACTGAGTTTTAAACCTGTTACACCGATTATTATGACAAGTGTAAATATGACTTTAGCAATGGACAGATGTTCATGGAAGAATAATATTCCTATTGCGCTTATACATATAATACCCACAGCTGACCATATTGCATAGACTATGCTGACGTCAAGTTCTTTCAGTGATAATGACAAACTTGCAAAACATAAAATGTAGGCCAGAAACATCAAAATAGTTGGAATAATTTCTGACATCCCGTTTGAAAGTTTCATCATTGTCGTTCCGAAAACTTCGAGTAAAATTGCTGCAATTAAATATATCCAGCACATAATTACTCCATAAGTTTAGTCATAATCATAGGTTCTCCGTCAGTCGCAAGAACAGTATGTTCAAAGTGTGCGGAAGCTTTTTTGTCAGCAGTGCTTACAGTCCATTCATCATCTGCAACAACAACTTCATCACATCCCAGATTAAGCATCGGTTCAATTGCGATTACGTAGCCTTGTTTTATCAGTGTGTGGTCGCCTACTCTATAATTGTATAGAAACGGTTCTTCGTGCATCGAACGACCGACGCCGTGTCCGCCGTATTGTCTTACGATTCCGTAGCCTTCGCGTTGTGCGACGGCTTCTATTGCGCCTGAAATGTCATCAAGAACATTTCCTGCGCGCATTTTTTCGATACCTGCATAGAGTGCTTCTTCCGTTACTTTCATCAGTTTTTGTTTTTCTTCCGATATTTTTCCGACAGCGTATGTCCAGGCGCTGTCGCCGACAAAACCGCCGTAAGTTGCACCTACGTCAATGCTTATGATATCGCCTTCTTTTAAAATTACGTCAGCAGAAGGAATTCCGTGTACGACCTGTTCGTTAATTGATGCACAAATTGCGCCCGGAAATCCGTGATATCCGAAAAACGTCGGGATTGCACGATTTTCTTTTATTACCTGTCTGGCAATAGCGTCAAGTTCAAGTGTGCTTATACCGGGTTCTACGACTTCTTTCATCTTCTGGTGAACAAGCGCAACAATGTGGCCTGCATGGCGTAATCTTTTTATATCATCTTTTGATTTACGATTAATCATTTGTCTTCTTTCTGTATGAAAATTTATTTAATAACTTCCAGTAATCTTTCCCAAACGGTGTCGATATCGCCGTTTGCGTCAATACTTTTCAGCACTCCTTTATTTTTGTAGTAGTCAATAAGAGGTGCTGTTTCATTGTTATAAGTATCAAATCTTGCCTGAGCAACTTCTCTTGTATCATCTTTACGTTGAGTAAGTTGTGCGCCGCATTTGTCACAGGTATTTTCTTTTTTAGGTGCTTTGAAAGCAAGGTTGTAAATTTCTCCGCAGACAGGGCAGGAGCGGCGGTTTACTATTCTTTCAACCAGAATGCTTGTATCTATATCAAAATATACGGCGATGAATTTTTTGTCTGTATCTTTGTCGATTTCTGCATTCATTTTTTCAAGCTGTTCGGCCTGTTCGACACTTCTTGGAAATCCATCAAGGATATATCCGTTTTTACAATCATCTTGAGAGAGTCGGTTTTTAATAATTCTTGAAACTAATTCAACCGGAACAAGCTGGCCTTTGTCAATATAAGCTTTAGCTTCTTTACCAGCTTTGGTTTCTCCTTTGATTTCAGCTCTTAATAATGAGCCTGTATCAATGTGCGGAAAGTTTAAATATTCAGCAAGTCTGTTTGTTTGTGTGCCTTTTCCGCAAGCCGGCGGTCCTAAAAAAATAAGTTCTTTCTTGCTCATAAAAACCTCTCTTTCGTTTATTTTATACAATAATTTTACATCAAGACAGGTTTTATTTCAAGAAACTGTAAACCAAAATGCCGTACAAATACATAACTAAACAGATATTATTTAAGGTCGATAGTGAATTGCGTATTCCGAAAATAATATCTGTTAGAGTTGTATAAAGATTAATAAAATTTTTAATTGTTTATGTATCAATATTTGTTGCGTAAACCGCGTTGGATTCAATGAAGTCACGGCGCGGCTCAACTTTGTCACCCATAAGTATATCAAACAGCTGGTCGCAAAGCATTGCATCTTCTATGCTTACTTTTAGCAGTGTTCTTGTTTGAGGATCCATTGTTGTTTCCCACAGCTGCTGCGGCATCATTTCACCTAACCCTTTGAATCTTTGGATTGTCAAGCCTTTTTGACCTCTGTCATCAATGATTTTTTGTAATTTATCAAATGAATTTATTTCGTACTGGTCTGTATCTGTTTCAAGAATCAGGCTTTGTTCTTCTTCAATCAGAAAATCTCTGATTAACGGATAAGCAGTTTTCAGTTTTTTGTATTCGGAAGATTTAATTATATTCTGGTTAATAATTACGTGTTCTTCTTCATTCAAATTCAACTGAATTGCGTATTTGGCATTTTCAGGGTTGTATTTTAATGATACAACGTAGTTTTCAGCTTCGTGAACATTGTAATTTTTAGCGTGATCTTGGAGATAATGGTTCAAGTACTCAATGTGAGCGTTCATTTTTGTCTGATCTTCAAAATCTTCAGGTACGATGTTAGAACGAACCAGACCTCTGAGCATTACTGCAGGATAGAGGTTCAAAATAGGGTTGTTGTATGAATTGTAGAATGCTGACATATTTTTAATCAGTTCAAGCAATTCATCCCCTGTTTTTACTTTTGATTTAGTTTTGTCAGAAAGGCTTAACGATTTAATACCGCGTTCTTTGAGCATTTTATCAAGCGCGTGTTCATCGTATAAGTATTCTGCAGTTTTACCTGTTGTAATTTTATACAGAGGCGGCTGTGCGATATACACATAACCGTTTTCAATCAACGGTTTTGCATATCTGAAGAAGAATGTCAGCAGCAGTGTTCTGATGTGAGCACCGTCAACATCGGCATCTGTCATGATAATAATTTTATGGTAACGAAGTTTTTCCAAATCAACTTCATCTTCGTTACGGCTGATGTTAATGCCGAAAGCCTGAACCATTGATTGAATTTCGTTGTTGCCGTAGATTTTATCAAGTCTTGCTTTTTCTACGTTAAGAATTTTACCTCTCAACGGCAGAATAGCCTGAAACATTCTGTTTCTCCCCTGTTTAGCTGACCCGCCTGCAGAATCACCCTCAACTATGAAGATTTCGCATTTTTCAGGTTCTCTGTTAGAGCAGTCTGCGAGTTTACCCGGAAGGGTTGAAGATTCAAGAGCGGTTTTTCTTCTTGTTAATTCTCTTGCTTTTCTTGCTGCTTCTCTTGCACGTTGAGCCTGAAGTGTTTTTTCCAAAATTGTTTTGGCTGTTTTAGGGTTAAACTCAAGCCATTCTTGAAGTTTATCCCTTACTGCATCCTGAACTGCACCGAGAGCTTCCTGTGACCCTAATTTTTCTTTTGTTTGTCCTTCAAATTCAGGGTTAGGGATTTTAACGCTGACGATAGCTGTCAAACCTTCTCTTACGTCTTCGCCTGAGAGGTTCTGGTCAGAATCTTTAAGTATGTTATTTTTTCTTGCGTAATCGTTCAATACACGGGTGATAGAGTTTCTGAAACCTGTAAGGTGTGTTCCGCCCGAATGTGTATTAATGTTGTTTGCAAATGACAGAACGCTTTCTGTATAAGAATCAGTGTATTGCATAGCAACTTCAACCTGCATTCCGTCAACGACTTTATCAATGTAGATTGGTTTTTCGTGAAGAACGTTTTTGTTTTTGTTCAAAAATTCTACATAGCTTCCGATACCTCCTTCGTAGTGGAAAGTTTCGGTTTCGCCTGTTGCGCCGATTACGAAAATAATTTTTAAACCTTTGTTAAGGAATGCCATTTCACGCAATCTGTTTGCGATGACATCACAGTCAATTTCTGTTGTTTCCGTAAAGATTTCAGGGTCAGGCCAGAAGGTTGTTTTAGTACCTGTTTTATCTGTTTCTCTGATTTTTTCAACAGGAGCAACAGGTTCACCTCTCATGTATTCCTGTCTCCAAACGTAGCCCTGACGGGAAACTTCTACGATATATTTTTCGGAAAGCGCGTTTACAACAGAAGCACCAACGCCGTGCAGACCGCCTGAAACTTTGTAGCCGCCGTCACCGAACTTACCGCCTGCGTGAAGTACTGTGTGGACGATTTCCAACGCTGATTTGCCTGTTTCTGGTTTGATATCAACAGGAATACCGCGGCCGTTATCTTCTACGGTTACGCTGTTGTCTTTGTTTACGGTAACGATAATATCCGTACAAAAGCCTGCAAGAGATTCATCAATTGAGTTATCTACAATTTCGTAAATACAGTGGTGCAGACCGCGTTGAGAAGTTGAACCGATATACATACCCGGTCTCATTCTGACGGCTTCCAGCCCTTCTAATACTCTGATATTGCTTGCATCGTAACTCTGGGATGTTTTGGTATCAATCTCTTCATATTCTTCTTTTGGTTGAATAGATTCAATTGCCTCCATACCTTTATCGTTAATGATGTCTTGTGCGCTTTCTGTCATATATATTTTCTCCCCATAAATTCCAGTGTTTATACCTCTATTGTAGCACAAACATACGATTTTTGCCAAAATTATTTACCTTTTGAAATATTGTCTTAACAGATTAATAGAAGTGTATATTTATTTTTTTGATATTGTTTTTTATTTTTAGAAATGTAGTTAAAAGGAGTTTAAACATGTCTAAATCTATTTCAAAATCTATTTACAAAATTGCTGAAAAAGTTGATTCAAACAAGATTATTCTTTTTACAAACCACTTGAAAATCGATGGTGAACTTTTTATCAAAGACGGCAAGTGCGAAGAATGCCACGAAGATATTTTGTCTTTACAAAATGCTCTTGTATGCCGTTTGAATGATTATTGTGTATGCGAGGATGATGAATGTAAGTGCAATGATTATGTTTGTTTCAAGTACGACTGGCTAAACGTAGCAATTGCTGATATTGTCGCTTACAGTATTGTTTAAGTTATATAAATAAATTAATTAAAACAAGAAGAATAATTATTTGAGAACAATAGCGGGAATGGTGTGTAAGCGTGTTTCGAAAATAATTATTCTTCTTTATTATCTTATATGTTTTATTTTATAAAAGTTTTTCCAGAGCTTCCGTAACAACCGGATCCCATTTTGAGCCGGATTCGGATTTGATAATCGCTAATGCTTTTTCTTTGTCCATAGCTTTTCTGTAAGGTCTGTCAGAAGTCATTGCGCTGTATGCATCCGCTACCGCAATAATTCTTGAGCCGAACGGGATTGATTGGCCTTTAAGTCCCTCAGGTTCACCAGAGCCGTCAAATCTTTCTTTCTGGTATGTGATATAAGGTACAACCTCTGACAGGAAGTTTATATTCATTAAAAGGTTTACTCCGAGATTTGCGTGATCCTGAATTTTTTTGAAATCTTCGTCGGATAATTTGCCGTTTGTAGCAAAGATACTTTCAGGCAGCGTAATTTTCCCGATATTTTGTAACAAACCTGCATAGTATATTAAATCTGTTGTTTTTTCGTTCAGACCGAGTTCGCGGCAAATTTTTCGTGCAAGCTCTGCTGTGTTTTTTGAATGTGAAACTTTATACTGACCTTTTGTATCAACTGCGGCTGCAAGTCTTTCTACAAAGAATTGCTGATAATCGCATAAATCTCCGATGAGTGCCGTCAATTCAGCTCTTGAATGCTGTAAATCAGTTATATCGGAATTTTCATCATCTATAAGTTTATTTACAATATCAATTTCTTTCTGAAGCGCAATCGATGTTGCAAGTAAATTTGCGATGCTTTCTACAAGTGTCAGATACTCAGGTATAATTTCTTTTGAATTAATTATGTCTACTGCACCGATAAGGCGTGTTCCGCTAAACATCGGAATTACCGTACGATTACGGAGTTTTTGAGTTTCTTTTGTCTTGAAATCTTCAGGTTTAAAGACAAAGCGTGCGCTTTTTCCGTCAGATGAGCCGGCATGGCTAAACGCGTTTTCTCTGATGATATAAATATTACAAATCTTTTCTTCAATCATTTGCGTAATAGTAAACGCAATAGAATTGAATACGGCAGTTTCTTCCTGCGGGTCAAAATTCAGTACGCAGAGAGTTTTATCAAGTGAATATATTGATATCAATTCTTTGAGCTGGTTAATTAAACCTGCTTTTTTGTCATGGTTTTTTGCGCTGATTTTCTTTGCCAAATCTTCGGAAATCAGGTGTTCTGAAAGAAAATCACCGAGATTAAGCGCGAAGATTTCTTCAATCGGATCTCCCTCTATAAGGTTTTCAGATTGACTAAATAAAGACACTCCGTTTTTGATTTCATCATTATTCATTAAAATCATCCTTTACTCTACATACATGACCTTCATTTATATATACGGCATGTCATGGAAAAAACTTTAATGATTTTTACAAAAGTTCATACTTTAGTATGGGAAATTTCAAACGAAAGTATAAGATTAATATCCTATAGCCCAATAAAACGGTGCAGAAGAGTCGTGTCTTTTTGCTACGGTTATATCTGAATTTACAGCAGGAACTTCAATGACTTTTTCTGCTTTTTGGAGGGTATTATTCTGTGTCATTTTTGTATCAACATTGTTGAAAGATTTAAGTCTTTCAAGGTTTGTTTCAAGCTCGGCATTTTCGTCGTTCAGGGCAATAATTTGTCTGTTTAAAGTATTAAGACGAAGCTCGTTTGTCATGGAAAAATAATAGCTGATAAATGCAAGAGTAATTAATACGCCCAGCAGACCGCATAATGTTGTATTAATTTTTCTTATCGCCATCGCTTTTATTGATAATTCCATCTGTCTCTCTTTCGGGAAATATCCTTCAATGACTGAATTATCTTCCTTTATTGGATTTTCCGCGTATTCATATTGTTCATAAGAATATTTAATTTCGTCTTTTATTACTCTAGCTGTATTCAATTTTAATGTCCCCAATTATCTTTAAAATTTTCTATCCGCTTAATTAATACATTTTGCAATTCTTAATTTAGCACTTCTGGACGGCGGATTTTCTTTAATCTCCTTATCACCCGCGATTATTGGTTTTTTATTAACCAGTTCCAACCTTGGCGGCGGGCATGTACAAATCATTTGATTTTTTTCGCAATGACACCGCTGCGAGTGGTATTTGAATAAATTTTTCACTATTCTGTCTTCCAGAGAATGAAAACTTATTACACTAATTATACCACCTATTTCTATTAAATCCAACACATCATTCAATGTATTTTTTACATTTGTTAACTCTTGGTTAACTTCGATACGAATAGCCTGAAATACCCGTGTTGCAGGGTGAATACTGCTTTTAACTTTAGGTGTGCAGTTTTTTATTAAGTCGGCTAATTCAGTTGTAGTTTCTATTTTTTTGAGCTTTCTTTGTTCGATTATTTTTTTCGCGATTCTTTTAGAGAATCTTTCTTCTCCGTATTCGGAAAAAATTCTGACTAAATCATCTTCTTTGTAGGAATTCACTACATCATAGGCTGAAAATTCCGCATCCTGATTGAATCTCATATCAAGCGGTGCTTCTTTAGAAAATGAAAAACCTCTTTCTGCCTTGTTAAACTGGTGGTATGAAGCGCCTAAATCAAAAAGAACACCGCCGGTTATTTTTTCAATACCCAGATTGTGCAGAACTTTTTTAATATTTGTGTAAGAACTTTTTACAATTGTTAAGTTATTGTAATTTTTCAAACGTTCGGAAGCAGCCTGAATAGCGTCATCGTCTATATCAAAGGCGATTAGACGTCCATTCGGCTGAATTCTTTGAAGAATCAGCTCGCTGTGACCTCCGCCGCCCAGAGTGCAATCAACATAAACGAGGCCGTCTCTGCATTCCAATGCATCGACTGCCTCATTTTTCATTACCGTATAGTGCTTAAATTCCATAAGCTGATTTTAGCATAAAAGCTAGTATTTAATAAATCCGTCAGCACCGGATTTGTCATAAATCTCAATAAATTTTTTGTATGTATAAACTTCCGAGTTTTCGCTTCTTTTGGTATCCAGTATTACAATTTTACCGCCTGCTGCTTTTTTATCCAGTGTGGATATAAAGTTAATCATGTCTGTGATGTAGTTTTTGTCTGCAAGATCTTCAAACGTAATGCTTTTCATAAATCTGAAGTCGTTAGCATCAAATTTTCTTGTCGTTTCCATAGAAATACTCCTTTAAAAAAGTTACACAACATGTATGCAAGTTGTTACGGCAATACTTCATGTTATCTTTAATAATTTAGTCTTAATATTACAAGATTGTTACATTAAGCATCAATTTTTATCAGAGTAGTTTATTGAATTGTAAATTTATATTAACAAATATAACCTGACCCTCTTTAAATTTGCAAAAAGCGAGTTATACTATAAATATACAAAACATATATGGAGGATATGTTATGAGGGAAATTAAGTATCAAACGGAAACTTTGAATGCTGATATTGCTTGTAAACCTTTGAATAGTGTGTATTTCGGGGGGGGGTAAGGTGTAAAGCTCTATTAGCCGCAGTTTTACTGGGCACAATGCCGGCGGTTGCGAATGAATTAGACATCCCGACTTTAGGTGATGATAGCGCTTACACGCTTACAAAGGTAGATGCGGAGGGCGAAAATACAATAACAAAGTTTGAGTATAATTCAGAAACCGGTGAATTTACTCCTGTATATTATAGGGTTAATTTAAGACAAACGGCATACGGGGAGCAAAGCGGTGATAAAACGCTGAAATTTGGCTGGGAATATACGGATGACGGCCGTTTTACGTTTGTGGAAAATCCGTCTGCACCTGTAGGCTCTGAAATTACGTACACTTATGATTCTTCTGTCCCGACCAACAGCAGAATGGAGGTTACAACTGACCTAGCTGGTGCTCCTGTTACAGGTAATTTTACTGGGATTCACGTATCTGGCACTGGTAACATCTCGGGAGGAGCGATAACACAAGATTCGAGTTCTACATTATCAATTGGTGATATCACCGGTGATTTTATCGGTAACTACGCTACAGCAGCAACTGGTTCTGGCTCCGGCGGTGCTATTTTTAACAGAGCTACTTATACCAGCAACAATGCCGGCTCTACATCCGCTACTATAGGTAATATCACGGGTGATTTTATCGGTAACTATGCAACAGGTAATCGAAACGCTCAAGGTGGTGCGATTGCTAACTATTCTCACGCCTATTTTAATAGTGATAACACAGCCATCGCATCAATAGGAAATATTACAGGTGATTTTATCGGTAACTACGCATCAGGCCGACTTGCATTTGGTGGAGCGATTTATAACTATACCTATGGTTATAGAGGAGCATCAATAGGTGATATCACCGGTGACTTTATTGGTAACTATGCTGTAGCAGTAAATGATTCTGGCGACAACAGTCGGGCCTCCGGCGGAGCAATTTATAACGTATCAGATGGGCAGGATAACACAGCTACCATAGGTAACATTACAGGCAACTTTATCGGTAACTACGCTACAGCAGAAACTGGTTCTGGCTACGGCGGTGCTATTTATAACGGTGATATAATCGGCGATATCACGGGGGATTTTATCGGTAACTACGCTACAGCAGCAACTGGTTCTGGCTACGGCGGTGCTATTTATAATAACTATGGTGGCACAATCGGTGATATCACGGGTGACTTTATCGGTAACTACGCATCTGACAGTTTGGCAGAGGGTGGCGCGATTTATAACCGTGGCACAATTGGCAATATCACAGGCGACTTTATCGGTAACTACGCGTCTGCTACTGGTTCTTTTACCAATGGCGGGGCGATTTATAACTATGGTGGCACAATCGGTGATATCACGGGTGATTTTATCGGTAACTATGCTGTCGGGGCTACAGCCTATGGCGGGGCGATTTATAACGAGGGTGGCACAATCGGTGATATCACGGGTGACTTTATCGGTAACTACGCGTCTGCTACTGGTTCTTTTTCCCATGGCGGCGCGATTAATAACCGTGACACTATCGGTGATATTACAGGCGACTTTGTCGGTAACTACGCGTCTGCTGATGATTATATTCCTGCCTCCGGTGGCGCGATTAATAACAGCGGCACAATAGTTGATATCACAGGTGACTTTATCGGTAACTACGCTACAGCAGCAACTGATTCTGGCTACGGCGGGGCGATTTATAACGTGGGCACAATAGGCGATATAAAGGGCAACTTCATAGAAAATTATACAAAATCAGATTCACGCGTAGCACAGGGCGGTGCTGTTCTGAATTCAGGAACTATCAATTCTATACAGGGCGAATTCCATAATAACTACGCATCAGGTCAGACTGGCGCAGCAGGTGGTGCTGTTTTCAACGCGATAACTGATGATGACATCGCTGATAATACCGATTTATTATGCCAACAGTTAATTTTAGTTATCACAGACGATGCCGGTAATACTATTGAAGAAAAAAGCTTGTATGGATTCACCTCTTCCGGAAGCGATGTTGTTCCTGTAGAGGAAGCTCTCACAGCTATTCAAGACGGTGCAACAGTAGTGAGTGTGAGCCAGAGAATGCCTATGACTCAGGAGCAATATGACCAACTGGCAGCACAATTAGAGGCTATGATAGAGTCAGGTTTGTATACTGATAGCGCGCTTGAAATTCCAAATTATGCAGTTAATAATATATCAAACTCCATGTTTGTAGGCAACAAGGCAGTGTCCGCCGGCGAATCTTATGGCGGCGCAATAGCCAGCGTAGCGCCTGAGGATGTTAGCGGTATTAGCGGGTTTGAGTATGAGATAGTCAACTCATCATTCTACGATAACGTCGCGGAAACAACCTCCGAAACAGGTACTGCCAAAGGCGGTGCAATATATTCAATGACAGATTTGACAATAACTGCAGACAACGGCGAAAGTGTCTTTTCAGGCAACAAAGTAATCAACAACGGAGTAGAAGAGTCAAACGCAATCTATATGGATGCTGTTGGCGATACAGCAAGCACATTGACACTACAAGCAAAAAATAACGGCGTTGTATACTTTGACGACAAAATCGACGGTGCTCAATCAGGTGATGACCGTTACAACGT
>CALUVN010000001.1 GCA_944324235.1 Candidatus Gastranaerophilales bacterium | reverse complement strand
GGAAGTTCCTGAAATACATCCGGAGGACACACACAGACTCGGGCAAACAGAAAATGCCCGCATTAAAATCCGTTACGGCGCAAAAACAAACTGGAGTAATACAAAAATAGCCCGTGATATAATGCAAAACTTCTATGACGGTAACGGTCATACACTTGAAGGTGTTGATATTCAAATTGTTAAAAATGATGACGGCTCATATAAAGTCCGCATAAACGGCGACGGACACTATGATTACTCACACCTTGAATCTCTCGGTGACAGTACAAAAGACGGTGACAGTTCAAATGCAGGAGCTTTTGGCGAGGGTACACGTATTGTTGCGGTTAATCTTCTCTCACGTCTTGATACTCCGTATGTAGAATATGCCTGCGGGGATTGGTCTATGAAATTCGGTCGTTCGTCCGATGATATTCAAACCGCCGATATGACCCAGACACTTTCTAAAAACGAAAATACCATTGACGGCAACTACATAGAATTTCAAACATCAAATGAAGCTCTTGTCAAAGAAATTCTCAATTCCAAAGACTATTTTTATCATCCAAAAAATAAAGATTTCCACAATATGGATTTTGAAAATGAATACTTCGGATTTAAACTGCTGCCGGAAGGAGAAAAAGGTAATTTGTATATAGTCCAGCGTTATGAAGCTAACGGCAAAGCTGACAACAGTTTGTCCGGTCTCAATATTGTATTTAAGAAAATGCCTAATGACGAAGAACTTGTTAAACTTACCGGTTCAGAATATAATCTTGGCACAGGTCGCGACAGAGTACAGTTGTATGATTATCAGATTAAGGAGCTTGTTTCAAGATACGCTGCAACAATGAGCGATACAGAGTTAACGCAGACAATATCTTCAATGGAACATGTCTGGAGCAAACAAAAAGGACAAAAGACTGATTCCGCCCAGCTTGGCATTGTCGAAGCTCTTGTTAATGAAGCTAAAAGAAGAAAAATAGGAATAAATTTCGATAAAGAAAAATATGTATACCTGGATAAAAATGCGTCACCCGAAGATTATCAAATGGCAGAACTTATGGGATATAAAGTCGCAAATCCGGTAATGAGAGATGTCGGAATGCAAGAATTCCATAGTTTTTCAGACGGAAAGAAAAAGCCGGTTAACCCTACTCCGGCTCTTGCTGCCAGAATTCATCTGCTTGATGAAGGGATTAAAGTGTTACAAGAAAATGCAGACCTTAAGACCGCTGAATACATTACAAAAGCAGATACAGAAAAACCTACTCTTATTTTCGATGAAGGCGGCTCTCCGAACGAAGCTGCAGAAGCTATAATTGGTGGAAACCGCTATTTAGGTCACTGGGTTAAACATTCATCACTTGCTCTTGATAGTTATGTCGGAAATCTTGCAACATGGATTCATGAAATTTCGCATAAAACAGGCGGGGATACGTCAGAAAGTTTCAGCTTGCGTCTGGTCGATATTCAAAAATACATAATGAATGTTTTAACACACAATCCTGCCGCTTTAGAAAAAATTAAAGTTCTGGCAGATTTATATAAGGGCGAAGCACCTGATGCTGCCGTTCATTTTGATGAAGCCGCTTATGCCGCAAATATGCAGGCACAGCTTAACGCGCCTTTTAAATATGAAGAATATATTGAAAATACTACACCTGCTTCAAATACATCATCCGCCCAAATTAGCAAGACCGTTACTTTTGCGGAAAATGTAAGAATAGGTAAAAATCTTGAAAATCTGACCCCATCTTCTGCTCTAACCAAACTCATAGACAAAATAAAGTCTTCTATTAAAAAATCCCCTAAATCAAAAGACATTACAGAAACACCAGCTGATATTACAAAGACTTATGAATATGAAAAATTTCATCGGACATCATCTCCTGATGAATATCTTAAACTTCCGCCAACAGAAGGATACACACATACTTTATTTACTGACGGCAAACCGGTAAAATTTGTTATTCCGGACACCGGCGGAATGAATCCGACCCGTGCAGAAGTTCCTGAAATACATCCGGAGGACACACGCAGACTCGGACAAACAGAAAATGCCCGTATCAAAATCCGTTACGGTGCAAAAACAAACTGGAGCAATACAAAAATAGCCCGTGATATAATGCAAAACTTCTATGACGGTAACGGTCACACAATGGAAGGTGTCGGCGTTGAAGTGACACCGCAGCCTGACGGAACTTATAAAATCAGAATTACGGGTGATGGACACTATGATTACTCACACCTTGAATCTCTGGGCGACAGTACAAAAGACGGTAACAGCGCAAATGCCGGAGCTTTTGGTGAAGGTACACGTATTGTTGCGGTTAACCTTCTTTCGCATCTGGATACTCCGTATGTTGAATATGCCTGCGGTGACTGGTCTATGAGATTCGGACGTTCTTCCGATGATATTCAAACCGCTGATATGACTCAAACTCTTAATCAAAATCAAACACCTGTTAAAGGTAATTATATAGAATTTACTACTGCAGATAAAGACCTTGTATCAACTATTATTGAAGCAAGAGATTATTTTGGTCATCCGTATAATCAAGATTTCCAAAATCCGACATTTGAAAATGAATACTTTGCCTTTAAAGTTGATGAAAATCCTGATGCAACAGGTAATCTGTATTATGTACAACGTTACGAAACCGAAGACGGCAAGATTTCAGGCGGCTTGAATAATTTGACTATTGTGTTTAAGCGTTCTGTTGAAGACCCTGCATTAGTGCAGGCTGCAAATCGGAAATGTTATGCTGTTGATTCCGGCAGGGACAGGATGGCTTTAAACAAAGATCAATTGTATGGATTGGGTCTGTACTATGCCAAAACTATGTCTAATGAAGATTTGATAAAAGCAATTGCCTCATTAGAACCTGTTTTGACAAGTACCTCAACTGCAGATGCGAAACTTTTATATAATACAAAAGATAATTCAATCCAGTTTGCAAGAGGTCTGATAGCGGAAGCCGGCAGCCGCGGCTTAGAAATAGATTTTTCTAATACGAAAATCGTATACGTCCCCGCCTACAAATATGGAAATAATATCCTGCCTGAAAAGGTTGAGAAATACCTGCAAGAAAAGGGTTACAAATTTGCATATACAGACTGTCAATCTCTCGGTATGAAAAGTGCACAGGAAGTTTATGATATGGAGCATAAACCGCATTCACTTAAACCTACGGATAATGAAGTCCGTAAATTACGACTCCTGAGACAGGCAATAGAACTTTTCGCCCAAAATGATACAAGAGGTACAATACCGTCACTTAAAGGCAAATCTGAATACGTATTTGATGCACAGGATAGTAACAATACAGATTTCCACGCATTGGTCAAAGATAAAACCTATGACGGATTGTTTATTGACAGGCAAAAACTTGCATCAACTGACTTTATGACATTAGTATCTTCCTCCATTGCAGAGATACTTAAGGTTAACGGAGATTTGAAATCAGCGTCTTACAGTTATGAGCTGACAGACTTGATTGCGTCACAATTAAATACATTCCTGACAAGACCTGAAACAGCACAAAAATTAAGAATTCTGGAACAAATGTATAATAAAATCGGCAAATAAATTATATCCGGCTGAAATAATCTGCTCCCGCGGTTATCATCTTAATTTTGTAAATTTGTTTTAATAAACGGCAAATTTTTTCATTCACGCACATTTAATCCTGTATGCAAATACGTAGTCAATCTAATTTGTATACCGGTAACACAAATTCCGCCCTGCGAATTAAACAGCCTGTTTTTAAAGGTTTGCTCTATGTTGACTCCAGAACAGGAATGCCGATTGATAGCTGGTTCTATAGAGATACCAAAACACTGAAATCGGCTGTAACAGAAATAAAAACAACTTTTCCGTCAGGTGCTGAAATCTGGGATTTTGCCTGTTCAAACGGAGAAGAAACAATTTCCGTAAAGTCACTGCTCGAAAGTCCTAAGTACACTGTTATCGGCTATGATTCCAGCATATCAGCTCTGAAACTTGCTAAAAAAGGAATTTATACTGTTTTTTCAAGCTGGTATGACTCTTTTCTTCTGCAAAAAGAAAAAAACAGCAGCGAAGAAAAATTTTTACAAGAAAAGTTTTACGGGATGATGGAAGAAATTCAGCCTCCTGCATTTGAGCGCCATATTAACAATAAAACCGCCTATTTTAATATAAAAAAATTCTATCACGATTTTCAGGAAAAATATTTTAGGGTTGCACCGCAAAAACGCAAAGAAATTGATATAAGAAAAGGTGATATCAACGAAATTAAACATTACAGAAGTCAGAATAAGGTCGGTGCAATATTTTTCAGAAATGCACTTTATCAAATGACAGGCAATGATTTGAACGAAACTATTGAACAACGCAAATATTTTGCATCCAGACCTATGGATAATAAAAAAGAAATTATAGAAGCACTGGTTAATAAAATTCACGCAAAACTTGAAAATGGCGGGGTTTTCGTAATAGGTGACCACATAAAAGACCATCTGTTTCTGGCGGACAGAAATCTTCCGAAAAATGAAGTTATTTTGTTTAAAGATACGCCGTTTTTTGATTCAGGTAACAGTAAACACATTTCTTCATCCGATGTAAAATTATTTAAGGAATCTCCCCTTAAAAGAGCTTTAGAAAAAGACGGTCGTTTTATCCCTATTGGTTTTTCAAAAACCAGCCTTGACTATGGAGGAATTAAAATAAAAGTCCCTACCGTCTGGAAAAAAGTACGGTAATTAATGATAAATATAATTTACCTGTATTGTTAGTCGGAAATAAATAGACGACACAATAACAGAAACAATGAGTTCTACCCGCAATGTAAAGGCTTCTTAACAATAGTCAAGAGAGAAGTAAACTATGATAAACTTTTGATATTGGAATTAAGAGGAAATGTGTATGAAAAAATTTTTATTAGTGCTCATTGCGGGCATTTTGTTTAGCACTGCTATGCCTGCATTTTCGGCATCATCTTCAAGACTTTTTACGTCAAAAGAAATTAAGAAAAACCAGACTTGGCTTTATGAAATAGGTTTCAGACTGTTAAATGCAAACAAAATTGACAAACGCATAGTGTTTGCTTACTCGACAAAGTCAGATGTTAATGCATCGAGTTCAAACATCAACAGAACCATAACGGTATATGACGGACTTATGCAGTATGTGGAATCTGAAGATGAACTTGCGGCAATACTTGCACATGAAATTTCGCACAGTGTAGATTCATACAACGGGATATTCAGAGGGTATCTTGAATTTGTTCCGCATATTTTTATTCCGAGAAAATACGAGAGAAAAGCAGATTTGCGTGCGGTAGATTATATGGTCAACGCCGGTTATAATCCCGTTGCGCTTATTGTTATTATGAACAAAGCTTTCCCGCAATACCGCTATGAAGTGCTCGGGACACACCCGCTTACTACAAGAAGAATGGCGATGATTTACGAGTATATTTACACAAAATATCCTGCATTTCTTGCGAATAATATTTATCAGCATAATGTCTACTATCAGAATTTTCTTTTAAATTCTGAAAAAAATCGCAAAAAATTAGCACAAAAAATCAGAACAGGCTCAAATAAAAAAATAAAATATGATTATTAGAATTCTTTTGATTTGTATAATGCTCACATCAACAGCCGCCGCCACAGAGGTTTTCAGAGATGAACTTGTAGAAACTACACTCGACAAATCTCTGAGACCAAAACCTTACGTTGAAAAATATTACACTGATAAACTGGTTGAAAAAACATTAAAAGGGAAAAATTTTGAAAAACCTGTGCCGAATTTAGATTATGATTATTCGGACACAGACAGTGTAGTGGTAAAACTACGTCCGAAATCAAAAATTTCGACAAGCGGCAGACTTCGCGACGGTGACATTGTAAAATTTACAGTTGTACAAAATATCATTTACAACGAAAAAATAATTTTGCCGAAAAATTCTGAAGTAAGTGCTGTGGTTGAAAATATTTCGCCGAACGACAGATACGGAGTGCCTGCGAATATTGTTATTTCGCGTTTTCATTCGGAAATTCTTCCTGCAAAAACTCTTGACGGAGAAATTAACAGACAGGGAAAGAATAATTCTATTTGGGTTTATCCGCTTTCCTATGTTTTGATGCCGTTTTTCGGCGCAGGCTTCGGGACTACGTTCATTCGCGGCGGGAATGTAAATATCAATACAAGCGATATCATTGAAATTTATTACAGACCAACCCGTTTTAGAAACAACAGTTTGAACCTTCCTTAATACAGAAAAACCCCTGCAAGGAGCAGTCGGCTTTTGGATAAACTTGAATACCCTCTCCTAAGTAGGAGGCGGATTTGCGGACGGACGACACGAAGTAAGTCCGGATAGCGAACGGAACGAGACTACTAAGCCGCAGGCTTTTTGTCGAGTCTCCGTGAGCGTGGAGCAAATCCAAGACAGGGGCAAACATAAGTTTGCATCAACATTTTTTCCGCAAACTGAGAAGTCGCCTGTATCAGATATTCAAAAACTTATAAAAACTTTCTACAAGTCGGCTTTTGAAAAAAAGTAAGAGTTTTCTATCACTTCCCGCCCCCTTGAGGGGAGGGATTGAGGGAGGGGGCAAACATAAGTTTGCATCAACATTTTTTCCGCAAACTGAAAAGTCGCCTGTATCAGATATTCAAAAACTTATAAAAAGTTTCTACAAGTCGGCTTTTGCATAAACCGTAAGAGTTTTCCAACACTTCCCGCCCCCTTGAGGGGAGGGATTGAGGGAGGGGGCTAAGTTGAGGGGTAGAAACATAATGTTTGCCCCCTCACCCGCCCTTCGGGCACCCTCTCCAAATCGGGAGAGGGAAAAAGGCTGTCATCCTGAACTTGTTTCAGCAATGTAGGTCGGATTTACTAATCTGACAATAAAACTAAAAGAAAAATTATTTGAGGACGATAGCGTGAGCAGAGCGGTAGCGTGTTCCGAAAATGATTTTTCTTTTAGGGCTACAATTAACCCCTCACCCTAGCCCTGTCTTGTATTTGCTCCACGCTCACGGAGACTCGACAAAAAGCCTGCGGCTTAGTAGTCTCGTTCCGTTCGCTATCCGGACTTACTTCGTGCCGTCCGTCCGCAAATCCGCTCTCCCTCACAGAGGTCAATCTGACGGGGCGAGGGAATTATGATAACGTTACGTTTGCATCATTAGAGTAGAAAGAAAAATTATTTGAGGACAATAGCGAAAGCAGAGCGGTAGCGTGTTCCGAAAATGATTTTTCTTTCGAAGTTATTCTGTGCGCAGCACTGTAAAGGACTATTCACTGTTCACTATTCACAATTCACTAATTTTTCATTTGCCTGTAAAGGTTGCCGCTCAACGGAATTTTAATCCCTAACAGCGTAAGAATTTTAATTTTTCTTTTATGACTGAATTCGTTTTTGATAGAAAACAGCTTTTGTGAAAAACGTGCTTGCTTCGGCGGCAAAGAGTTTTCATAAGTTGATTTTAATTCATCAAATACGATTGATTGTTCGGCATATTTCCACCATAACTCTTTCAACGGATGCATACATCCTTTAAAACACGGCTTAAGTCCTGTGTAGTGGATTATAACAGGATTTTTTCCGGCCTCAATATATTCTTCTTCAGTTTTTCCAATGTATTCATAATAAAAATTCCGCCACCAGGTATTAAGGTAATTGAATTTAGGATGCAGAATAGCCTTCTTTCCGTCAGTCACAACATTCAAAACATCCTGATCACAGAATTTTATTTCCTGTTCCGTTGAAAGCGCGTAACTTTTTATAAGCTCAAAAAAGTTATTTTCCCTGCAATAATCACAATTAAACAAAATCATACCGGAGTTAAAATACGTATTCTGCGTAAGTGAAAGCCGTTTTACATGTTTTTGAACATCCCAGACGTCTTCGACAGCCCCGAGAAAATTCCCATCAAGATTTGTCTGCCATAATTCGCTCAAATCTCCGCACACCAGAGTATCACAATCCAGATATAAAATTCTGTCTAAATCAGGACACAAATCCGGCAGCTTAACTCTGAACCACGCCTCTTTTGTGACCCATCCGGACATAGGAAAGCCGTCAAATTCCGACGGGTCAACTTTTACCATACGAATACGGCTTTGAGTTTTTGACTGAAAATTTTCCAGCTTAAACAAATTTTCATCACTGAGTGAGTTATACAAAATTACAAAATCAATATGCGGATTATTAGCAACTGCCCCCGTCATGGAAACAATTGTCTGATTAAGGTATTTGTCGTCAGGCGCGTAGGCAATCGTAATCTTATTTTTCATAATCCCCGCCAATCAGTTTTTCATAAAGTGTACCTGTAAAATCAATATTTTTTGATTTGCTCAACACTTTCATTTTGTGGGTAAGCTTATGGATTGAAGACATCTGCTTAAGTTCTTCAAATCGTTCTTTTGAATACTTGTTCAGCAGTTCATTCTGCATCTGCTGAACGGGAAAGAAACTAAAAAACGGGATATTCTGCCATAACTTTTTATTCTCATCACAGGAGGAAGTCACCATAGTAAACGCATGAAGAAACATAAAATAATTCACAAGAAAACGGTTGTCACGCCAGTATTCATGCAAAACTTCTTTTGTATCTTCAAGAATTTTATGATGGGGCTTTGAATGAATAAAATAGCTTGCCATATTAAGTCCGTCAAGGTCTGCTTTCGGGTCATTTTGAAAAACAAACAGGTGGGAATTTGTGATATATTCAGGCATTTTATCCGTAAATAACACAGTCGCATCAACCCATGTGCCTCCATGTTCCGTGAGTAGGTGTGTGCGGAGAATATCGGAAAAATGCGCTAATTTTATCACGCCTTTATTTTTTAAATCATAAATAAACCCCGGAATTTCAACGTAATTTTCCATATTCCGCGGGGTAATAATAACCCTTTCGCGTCCGTCGGAAAATTTTTCAACACTGTCAAAACAAGTTTTCACAAGAGGCGGAGCGTTTTCCAAACCCTGCTCCCAGTATTGCCAGATTATCTCCGGAGCAGGATGCGGTTCAGGTTGAGCAACGCTCTTTTTTTGTTGAACAATTTTCACATACTTTTTGAGGTAATTTTTGGCGTAATCACCTTTGACAATCCGTCTTATGCGTTTGTTCGGAATACAAACTTCTATGAAAATTTTAAAAAGCGAATTTATGGTCTGATTTAAAAAAGATTTAACCATTTGTAACTTTTTCTTTTATTTTATTTTTGTACTCAATCAGACATTTAGAAAGCTGGTCAGGGCAAGAAGTGCCTTTATCCCCGCAGGTAATCCCGTTTAATCTTTCTATTACATCATCGATTTTCATTCCCTTAATAAGGCTTACGATACCTTTCAAGTTACCGTTGCAGCCGCCGAGAAATCCCGCATCAACTATTCTGCCGTCTTCAATTGCTACCTGTATCATTCTGCTGCATGTACCTGATGTTTCATATTGAATTACTTCTTTGTTTGTACTCATTTTTATTCCCTCTATCTGATGAAATTCCAAAAATATCTTTTAACTTTATCGACTATATTCATATTATTTCTGCCGCCCTTTTCTGCCGTAGAAATCGTATACGGCTCAGGCTGTGTTGTTCTTGCATATTTAATATCACGCGGCCCGAAAAGCATAACATAAGACGCTTTGTAGCCGTCAGGAATTTTAAGCTGACTGCATAATTCCGGAAACATTTTAAAACATATTGCAGCAAACCCGCACCATACAGTTGCTACATTCAAACTTTGTGCATAAAGTTCAAAATAACTCAAGGCTATTATAGGGTCAATATCCGCGCACGGCGCATCAATAGGAGTGCAGGCAACAATAAGGTGAGGCGATCCTCTAAAAATTACGTCTTCACCGTTCAAAAATGAATTTTTATATTTGCCGAATTTATCCATAATAGGTTTAACCGGAGTTTTGGTGAGAATTTTTATGAGAGTACTTGTAACATATCCTCTAAAATCATTCATTACCGCAATATCATCAATAAATGCAAAATGCAGACGGTGGTTGTTACATCCTGTCGGAACCCAGTTAAGCATATTTTTCAGCTTATCCATAGTTTCTTTATCAAGATTTTCCTGTTTGTAATGTCTGTAACTTCTGCGGCTTTTGATTAGATTTAAAACATCATCGCTGTTGACTTCTCTTATTGAATCGGAATCCTGAGGATTTTTCCCGAAAATTGAAAGCGCGCCTGTCGGACAAACTGCCAGACAATGCTGACATTTAATACATCTTTTTTCGCCGTTTTCAGCGATTTTAGGCACTTCATTTTCTGCCTGTTCAAGCACTCCTGCGGTGCAGTCCTTTACGCAGAGTCCGCAGCGGATACATTTCTCCTCATCAATAACCAAATTAATGCAGTTCATCTTCATCTCCTGTTTTACCGTCTACAAATATATCATAAAAATGATAAAATTGCAGCGGATAACGGCGTGTAAGTTTTTCTAAAAATTTAACATAGGCCGATTGCATCTCATTTTGATTTTCAGGAGCTTTCTCAAGATAAACTGTGTATTTATCGCCATCAGTTTTAACCAGCACTATAAAAAAAACAGGGCAATCCATAAGTTTTGCAAAAGTAAATGTTCCAAGAGGAAATTCTACCCTGCGGCCGAGAAATTCTGTACCGAACACCGTAGAACCTGTTTCTGAAACACGGTCGCCTGCAATAAAAACAAGTTCTCCCCGATCTATTTTTTCTTTAATTTCAATAGGTGTACCTATGGTAATTTGTTCAACCGGATATGTTGTAACATCATTTTGAGGCAGCATTATACGTCTTATAAATTCATTAAATATTTTACATTGAGTTTCGCTCAAAAATATATTCACATGCACATTATATTTATTGTATTCCGCGCTCAAAAAAGAACGCAGAACATGAATATTGCCAAGATGTGAACTTATTAAGAATCCGCCTTTTTTTTCTCTTACAATATTAAAGAAATTATTTTTTGTATCTTCATCCGCAAAGGTAATATTTGCCGGATTGAATTTGTTTATAAATGTTTCCATATTATCAATCAGAATATTTGCATAGGATAAAAAATGCAGAAATTGATTTTTTAAAGTCGGTTTTACCCCGACTTGATGCAAATATTTTTTAGAATAATATCTAATTTGCGGAGCAAAAATAAAAGCAAAAAATGTTACAAAAAACGTAATAAATTTAACGGCTTTTTTACCTGCAATGCAATAAATATGATACATCAGCATCAGTCTTTTTATGCCTGCCGCCTGCTCTTTTACCTGATACCATCTCATGCCTTAACACACTCCAGAAGAGTATAATCATGAGAACTTATTCTGTATTCGGAGGAAACTTTAAGTCCTGAATCTTCAATAAGTTTTTCCATATCGGATTTTTTATACATTTTGCTTTTGCCGTTTGCCATACAGGTAAAATACAGAGATATATGCGTCAATGAATATGCCGCACCGCGGAATATTTGATTATCAATAAACGGTTCCAGTATATAAATTTTTGTATCATCAGCCATGTTTTCGCAAATATTTGAAAGAATATACAGAATTTGTTCTTTTGAAAAACAATCCAGAAACTGGCTCATAAAAACAGCCCCGCAGAATTTCGGGTATGTATAACTTTTATCAACTACATTAATCCCGCAAAAATTACATCTGGAAGAGTTGATATTTTGCTTTGCTCTGTCAATATTTTCAGGCAAATCAAGCATTGTTACCTTACATTTTTCGTCATAAGCAAGGCAGGCTTTTTCAAACTTGCCTGTATTTCCGCCTATATCAAAAATCTCTTCGGGATTGTCCTTGAATATGATTTTCAAAACTTCTTCAAAACAACCATCCGAATAATAATGGTCAAATTCATACCAGCTTTTTTGCATCTGAGGCGGAAGTTTTGTAAGTGCGGGATATATCGTCGGATAATTCCCTAAAAATTTATGAAGTCCGCAAGGTTCAGCTGTCTGAAAAGAATTCAAAAGTTCTGATGCACCGAGATAACAAACATCTTTTACAAAATTAAAATTAACCCTTGTCATCTCATCGTACAAAAAGGCCTGCCCTACTTTTGTTGCGGTGTACTTTCCGTCCTCGCATGCAACAATTCCTGCGCATTCGGCAACATCAAACAAAGTTGACACCGTATATTCCGAAACTCTGCAATCTCTCACTATATCCCCGATTGAAGCAGGTGTTTCGTCTATATATTTTAAAATTCCAAGCTCCAGAAGAACACCTGCCGCCTGAAATGTAAACGGTGCAAATGCTATTTCCTGTGCCTTTGTCAGAGCTTCCACACTTGATGAACCTCTTTTACGCTCTCTTCTATATCTTAAATTTGTTGCATTTTCTCCTGTCATGATATTAAAATTATAGCATGGAAATTTTTTATATTAATTCTGACACCTTTTTGACAAACCTCGATTTGAAATCGCTGGATATTTTTCTTGAAAAAAAATCTTTTAAATCAGAAAAACAAAAGATTCAATTTTGTCTTGGAAGATTTCTGGTAAAATATGTTGCACAAACAAGATTTAATATTCAAAATCCTGAAATTGAAATCGTCAATAAAAAACCCCGATTCAAATATTCTGATATAAATTTCAGTATCTCGCATTCCAAAAATATTATTCTTGCAGCCTTTGATACTGCACCGGTAGGCGCAGATATCGAATTTATGAAAAACAGAAAATTTGATGAAATATTTAAGTATTACAAACTAGGAATAAAAAATCCCGATGCAGAATATTTTTACAGATTCTGGACAGAACTTGAAGCCGGAATTAAGCTGCAGACACCTGAAAAATCATGCGCCGTTTTTAAAATTAATAACTTTATGCTCGCCATAAAAAGTTATTCTTCTTTTGATATCAAAAGTAAACTCAAAATATATGAACTTAAAAGTCCGACAGATAAAACAAACCCGAGAGAACTTATCAGTTTAAAACCTGTAAATGCCAGCAGCATAAACGAAAATACGCTGGTCATACAGGACATAAATACTGCATCGCTCACGAGTTTTTTACCGTTAAATCTGAAAACGGAATAATCCAGACTGAAACCTATTATTAAGAACATTGCAATTATGTGGAAAAGGTTCAAGCTGATATGCAAAAGTCCCAGAAGTCCTATCGTAAAAATACACGCACAAAGCGGCGGCAAAATAATTTTTAACGCATTTTTCGGTTTGTAAATAACAGCAAGCAATCCAAATAATAAAATAAATACCGGAATAAGAAGTTTTGCACAATTTACTCTGCATTCTTTTACCAGATTGGAAATATCCTGTTGTATATTGTAATATTCAACTCCGTCTATGTCTGAAAGCAGTTCAGGTTTATCAAAATCATACAAAATCATAAGAGTCTTATTTTCATCTAAAAAGAACCCTTCAAGAAACGGGAAAGACTCTTTATCATATACAAGATAGTCTCCGGCAGGAACTTTCGAACTAGCTTTTAATGCCGATGTGTACGGAGAGATTTCCGTATCATATAACTTTTGCATTAATGCTCTGTTTTTTGCCTGTTTACTTTTTGAAGGAATAAATTTACTTATAGCCTGATATTTTGTTGCCCCTATAATTTCAGTAATGTGCTCCTCTTTTTCCAGAACATCCTGCAAATTTTTCCCTTCTACAACCACAAAAGAAGTTTTCGGATTAATACCCACAACATTTGCAAATAATGTTTCTGCCTGCATTAATTTTTTGGAAGGTTTATACATACTTCTGATATCATCATTAGTTGTTGTGAAAAATAAGCCTGATATTGTAATAATTCCTAAAATTATCATTATTATTTTTCTTGTTGCAGGAGAAAAAATAAAATTCCAACGCGGATTTTCACTTGAATTATTTACATCAATTTTTTTACAAATAACAGGATAAAATAACACAACAAACAAATAAACTGTTATAAGTCCCGTAACTGTAAACGCTGCAATTTGTTTAAGCAATTCCATATGCGAAAAGAATAAAACAAGAAACGCGGAAATAGTTGTTAATAAACTAACCGACAAACTTTTAAAAATTTCTTTCAACACTTCATCGCCTGTTTTTTCTTTTGTTTTAGACACGAAAAAATGCAGCGAATAATCAACTGAAATTCCTATCAATGTTGTTGAAAAAACAAAAGTCAAAACGTGAATTGAAGGAAACATCAATGATGTAACAAAAAATCCTGCAGTCCCCCCGAGTAATAAACTCGATGCCACAGGTATCAACACACTTATATTTTTGAAATAAGTTAAACATAAAAATATTACAAAAATCGCGGACAATACACATATAATATTAATTTCCATCATGGAACGGCTGCTTGCATAATAGGAATGAACAGGCGTCCCTGTAAGATATACATTAACTCCGTTTACTGAAAGCTGTTTTTGAATTCCGATAATTTTTTTCACACGTTTATTTAATAAAGAAGGAGAAAGTGAAATATCTTTATCAAATTCATAATTCAAAATTCTGTAATATTTATCTTCATAATTAATAATTCCGTCAGGATTGATATTGTCTCCAAGATTTGCAATATAATCAGTAAAGAGTAAGAACGGATCTTCCTCAGGTTTTAATAATGAAAAACCCAGCGGGTTATAAATCATTTCAATTGTATTTTCTTTTACTTTTTCGTAATCATTTTTTTCAAGAAGTTTTGCTGTATTTGCAGAAAGCAATCCTGCTCTTGCATCTTTATATAATTCAAGAATTTTATTACCGTCAACCGATATTGATTTCAAATTATTTTCAAGGGCAGATTCATTAAATTTATCAGCAGTTTCACTTACTTCTTCAGGCTCTTCGCCTTCTACCAAAATGTTAATTTTGGCTGAATAAAGATTACTCAAATCCAGAAGATCCGTATTCTTTTCCGAGACTACAGTACGTAAAATATTTGTCTCTGTTTTTATCGGGTGACTAAGTGACATTATTGCCAGAATAAGAAAAATTCCGACAAATAAAATTCTTAAAAACTTTTTCATTACTCTTTCTCACAATCAAATAAAATTTCGGTTTGTCCGCTGTTTACAGTGTCAATATAAATCCTGTCAATTCCTGAATTCCCGTCAATAACCACACTATGCAAATGTTGTTTGATTACATCTTTTTTCGGATTTAAAACAAGCTGCCATCTTTCGTCAAGTTTTGTGAAATCCAAATCAAAATTTTTATCAAGATAAGTGTAATCTTTTTTGGAAACAGCAAGTATTATATCATTGATGTGTTTGTTACGCGGAGAATTGTATGTTGTAATCATTTTTATAGGATAAAGTGTCTCAAAAACAACGCCTTTATCCGATATAAATTTGAAATTTCCTCCGGAGTTTAACACCAAATCCTCCTGAATTTTTTTCTGCGTAAATTTACAAGAAATATTTTTCAGCTCAGGAATTTGTTCTGCAATTTCTCTTGCATTTTTTCTGCTTCCAAAAGCCATTACTGAATTCACACATATAAAACTTACCAGCAAAATTAATAAAAACTTTTTCATAATCTAAACTCTACACTCCTCACAAATTTTCTTCAGCCTTTCCGGAGCCTGATAAATACTTTCGCCGGACAAAGCATTAACACCTATCTGCATACTCTTTGCTTTCAAAATACTCTCTCCCGTGTCAGCATCGGTAATAAGATACTTTATAATTATACACGGTTCTATATCTTCAAGCAAGGTTGTAACTTTTATTTTCTGTCCGAAATGGCAGGATTTTATGAATTTTAAATCCATTTTTGCAATAGGATATGCCACTCCGTCATCACGCATATCACAATATGTATATTTTAAATTTTTAAACATCTCGCATCTTGCTTCTTCGAGATATTTAATATAATTTCCGTGCCACACTACATTCATCGGATCTAAGTCATAAAACGGAATTTCTATAATTAATGACGATTCAAATTTTACCATTATAAACCTCTTTTCCCTAATTGCTTTTCATCATTTTACGAATATACCTGATGAAAATATTTTGTCATCCGACAGGTAGGTAAATTCTATATTTTTTTCGTTATTTTTTAATACCAGATTGACAGGAACGTCCGGCAAAATAATGTTCGAAAATTTAATTTTTTTGATATCTTCAAGCGGAAGTTTTTGAGCAAAAATATCTTCTGCAAAATAATCTGCAAAAAATAATTGAACTACCCCCGGAACAATAGGAAAATTTTCAAAATGTCCGTCAAAAAAATTAGATTTTTTTGTAAAAATCAATTTTAATTCCGCTGAATTTTGATTAACATTTTTTGAAATTATAAACGGATAAGATAAGTTTAATTCGAATATTTTTTCAATTTTTTCTTTATTAATTTTGCCGCATTCCGTTACAGGAATTTCGTATAAAATTTTCCATTTTTTCGGCGGAATTTCTGAAAAATTTTTACAGAAATTTTTAATTTCATTAACAGTTTTAAACTTTCCGTTTTTCAGAAAAAATTCTTTGCCTTTTTCATTCAAAACAACTGCAGCCGCAAGGTTATCCTCATATTTTAAACAGTAATTATTCTGTACAAATTCATGTCTGTTCAGGATATTTTCGATTTCGTTTAAAGAGATTCTTTTTTCCAAAATTTTCACAATTCTGTCGGTACGATTTTTCAAAATAAATTGTTTTTCATTTACCATTTCATACGCATCTGCAATAGTAAGATAATCAGGCAAAAAATATTCTGACTTTGCCGTAATAACATCTGCCGTTGTATCCAATTTTACATTATTTATAAGAGTCAATTTTTCATCTTGCGAGTTTGTTCTGAATGCAATTGTTGAAGTTTCCGTGCTGCCGTAAATGTCAACAACTTTTGAATTTTTTTCAAAAATTTCAAAAGTTTTTTGTTTCAATTTTGAGCCTGCAGTAAAAATTATTTCAGGAAAACTTTTTAATTTATAGTCGATAATTCTATCAAGAAATGCCGGTGTTGAAATCAGAATATAATTTTTTTTCAAATCCAATTCTTCAGGAAAAACTACTCTTTCAGTATCAATTAGATAGCCGTTATTAAAAGGCAGTATAAAATAAAAAGTCAAACTGAACATGTGTGCCGGATTTGTTGTCGCAACAACAAGTGTTTCAGGCGGATAATCACTGTAAAATTGTTCATAGATATCATCACTTTCTGCAAACACATTATACAATGTTTTTTTAATTTTTTTCGGAGAAAAAGTTGAGCCTGATGTGAATAAAGTTATAAAAATTTCTTTCGGATTTATAAGCGGGAATTTATAATTTTCCGTATCAAATTTTGAAAATTTTTCTGGCAAAATATATTCAACATCAAGCTGATTTAATCTGTTTTTATCAGTGAGTAAAAAAATGTCCTTTTTCGCAAAAACCGCGGCAAAAAAATTAATCATAAAATCAAAATTTGAATCAGCAAAAAGTACAACATTTTGTTTATCGGATTTCGAAAAATTTTCTATCTGAAATGCAACAAATTTTTTGATTTCCGCAAGCGTAAAATCGTGGCCGTCTTTTCTCAAAAACGGTTTATTATCGTATTCGGTTTTTGTAAATAAATCTATAAAATTCATTCGTATTTTTTCTTCATTATAATGCGGATTATGTATTCGATTATAAAAAATGTGCCGACTGCAAGATAAGAAATACATCCGTTATAGAGCATCCAGATTTTATCATCCATAAACACTGTTGACAGTGCGATTAAAAAATTTGCAAACAAAAATACACACCAGATATATGTCAAATTTCTTGTATATTTTTTTACAAAATCATTTAACTCTCCGCCCTCCATCATTCTTGCAATTTTTTGGATTACTGTTTCTTTCATAAAAAGAGATGAAAAGAACATCGCAAAAAACAGAAAATCCATTATGACCGGATAAAATTTAAACGCAAAAATTCTGGTATACCAGAATAGAAAAATTACCAGTAAAGTAAAAGATATCGGTAATAAAAATCTCAACTTCATTTCAGCAAATCTTCTATAGCTTTTACAACATCATCAACGGTTTTAATTTGTTTGAAATTTTCCGGTGCAATTTTTTTATCGGTAAAATATTGTAATTTAACTGCCAGATCCACCGCGTCTATGCTGTCAAGTTCCAAATCATCAAAAAGGCTTGCATCAGGTTTAATTTTTTCCGGTGCAATTTCAAAATCATCAGTCAAAATTTCAGTTAATTTTTTGCTGATTTCATCGCGTGTAAATTGTTTATTCAATGCCCTGCCCCCTTATGTAATCTGCCAGCGTTTTTACCGAATAGAAATACTCTTTGTTATCATCTTTGTCGGAACTTAACGTAAGATTATATTGTTTTTTCAGCGCCATACCGAGTTCAAGGGCATCAATTGAATCAAGTCCCAAACCTTCATTAAAAAGCGGAGCCTCATCTTCTATATCGTCAACACTTATATCTTCAAGATCAAGTGATTTAATAATCAATTTTTTAATATCTTCTTCTAAACTCATAATTCTAATCCCTAATTCCTGTGTCTATATAAAATTTTAACCTGATAAAACGTTAAAGTCAATTTATTGAAATTTTAATACGTTCGGAAATATGGTTACGAAGTTTGATATCGGTAAGATTCAGGTTTTCGAAATCTTTAACGCGGATTACAGGCTGAATTTCAAGGGTATAATTCACTATATGTTCGCCTGCATCAAGCATAGATTTATTTTTTTGCAGAAAATCGTAATCGCAGTCAATTTTTACGGGTATAATATCAATATTTGAGGCTATGGCAAGCTGAGCCGCGCCTTTATGAATTTTTATATCTTCACCTTTTTTGGTACGAGTGCCTGTCGGGAATATCACAACGTTAAAACCGTCATCCAGAAAGCTTTTTGCATCTTTAATAAACTGCTCGGTATCGCCGCCGTTAACTATATAGGCATTTTTCACTATATTACGCATAATCGGATTTTTCAATAATCCCTGCTTTGCGATACACACGGAATTCGGGATTTTCCCTATCAAAAGCACTATATCAATAAAACTCGGGTGAGATGCCGCAATTATTTTTCCCTTGATATTCTCAAAGTCACCCGTAAAAGTTACTCTGACGCAGCCTGCTTTTTGAATTATTACGGTAAACAGTTTCCACGAATAATGCACAACCGCAGTAAAATATTTACGGCGGCGTCCGGCAGGTACAAACAAAATGCCAAGCGGGAAAAGCACAAAACTCAATAAACACGAGCCTGCTCCAAAAATTATTACACATATCAAAACGGCAATTGCCCTGAAAAATCTAACCATTGTACCTTCTCAATACGTAAAAATCGCTTACATATTCATCTTTCGCACCGTTCAAGAAATTCACAAAATCATCAAAGCCCGCAGCAGAAGTTTTTCCGTCATTAGGCAGCAGTTCAGCTTTTATTGCCCCGACGCGCGGTTTTCTTCCAAACGTACACGCTGCACCTCTGAGCCCCCCGACTGATTCGGCAAAACAGAAAAGGACATCGTCGTTTGTAATTACACTTTCGAGAATCCCCGCAGACAGACTGTTTTCTCCGGCAGAAATCGAGCTGTATGGAGAATTAATCTTATTCAACAGCGAAAAAAGTCCCACCGATGAGTTATGCACGGAAAAACTAAATCCCGTCGGAGACATCTCGCCTTCCGTATTTTTCTGGTCGAGAAGCTTTTTAACCCGCTCAAGTTCGCCGTAATTAGATGCGTAAACCAATTTTATATCGTTGCCTTCATAAACTTCATTCATTGTATAAAGCGCGGTTTTACCGATACTGCTGAGCTTACGGCGCATAAGCATCGGTAAAAAACCAACATCAGGCACTTCATCTTTAATGTATGAAGTTTTGTATATATAAAATGTTTGATTAAATTGGTTCATGCTACTATATTAATATAGTCGTTGGTAAAAATAAAGTTATGGAAAAAATTTTTATTACAAAAACATCTGCAATATGCTGTCTGGGAGATGATATCGGGGAGATTTTCGAAAACGCGTCAAACGGAGTAATACGTCCGCATAAAATTGATTCGGAATTACCTGCAATAGAAAACCCTGACTATAATTTACGCTGTAACAAAATTCTTCTTCACTGCGTAAACAATATGCGCAAAGAGATTGAAGATTTAATTAAAAAATACGGCAAAGACCGAATAGGGATAGTAATCGGTACTACAAACTCCGGAATACAGGAATTTGAAAAAGACGGAGAATTAAAACACGCCCAGTTCGGCAATCCTGCAGAGTTTCTGGCAAAATATTTCGGTTTTACAAATTTTTACGCATCGGTTTCAACTGCCTGCACATCGGGAGTAAAAGTATTTTCAACCGCCATAAAGCTTCTGAACAGCGGGATTTGTGATGCAGTAATCACAGGCGGAACAGAACCAATGGCAGATTTACCGTTATACGGATTCAGAGCGCTTGAAGTTTTGACTGACGACCTCACAAACCCGATGAGCAAAAACCGGAAAGGTATGAATATCGGAGAAGGCGGGGCGCTGTTTATTCTGGAAAAAAATGCAGAAAAAGGGATTGAAATATTAGGACTCGGAGAAACTTCCGATGCATACCACGCGGCAACACCTGACCCTGAAGGCGAACAAGCTGCACAGGCTATTAAAATAGCACTCAAACAGTCAGGTTTATCCCCTGAAGATATTGATTACATAAACATGCACGGAACAGGCACAATCAGCAATGATATTATGGAAGCAAACGCCATCCACAAAATTTTCGGAGACAAAGTCTATGCAAGCTCCACAAAACCGCTCACCGGACACTGTCTCGGTGCTGCTGCCAGTGTTGAAATCGCGCTCTGCTGTGAAATGCTCTCTAAAAATCCCGAAAATAGACTTCTTCCGCATATTTATGACGGAATTTACGATGACAAACTGCCAAAAATAAAACTTGCAGACAAAAATTCACACGCAAAAAAACTGGATATCTGTATGTCTAATTCCTTCGGTTTTGGAGGCACAAACGCCGTTATAATTATGGGAAACAAAAGATGAAAAAATATAATCTCGAAAAAGTTCTGCCGCACAACCACCCGATGATACTGATTGACGACATCATCGACGTAAATTTATCCGAACATTCGGTCACCTGCTCTGTCACAATTACAAAAGACAAAATATTTTTCGAAAAAGACGGTGTAAACCCGCTTGTAGGGCTGGAATTTATGGCACAGACAATCGGCTGCTATTCTTATTTCAAAAACAACGAACACACGCCTAAAGTCGGTTTCTTACTCGGCACACGCTCTTACAAAAACACGCTCAAATGCTTTGAAGAAGGAAAAACCTACACGGTAAAGGCAAAAGAAGTCTACGGTGATACCGACCTTGTCTCCTTTGAGTGTTTTATTTATAATGGGGAAGAAGAGTGCGCACACGCAATCGTAAATGCCTACATGCCGGCAGATGACGTAAATTTTGAAGGAATATAGATGGAAAAACAGATTTTAATAACAGGTTCCGGACGCGGAATAGGAAGAGAAACAGCCTTATATCTTGCAAAAAACGGATATGATATAGTTCTTCACTATAATCGTACTTCCCCTGATGAAGTCAAAAAAGAAATAGAAGCCGCCGGCAGACAGGCCCGTGTTTTAAAATTTGATGTTACAAATCGGGAAGAATGCAGCCGCGTGCTGTTGAAAGATATTACAGAAAACGGTATGTACTACGGCATCGTGGTTAATGCGGGAATTGCACGTGATAACGTTTTCCCTGCAATGGAAGACTCCGAGTGGGACGACGTTTTGAATACAAATCTCGGCGGATTTTATAACGTTCTCAGACCTCTTGTGATGCCGATGATAGAAAAAAGAATTAAAGGCCGCATTGTAACCCTTTCTTCAATCTCAGGATTATGCGGAAACCGCGGACAGGTAAACTATAGCGCTTCAAAAGCCGGAATTATAGGGGCAACCAAAGCACTCAGCCTTGAACTCGCAAAACGCGGAATTACAGTCAACTGCGTTGCTCCGGGGGTTATAGAATCTGATATGACAAAAGACTTGCCTTTAGATGAAATGAAAAAAATGATTCCGATGAAACGTGCCGGCAAACCGAAAGAAGTCGCAAGCCTTATTAATTATCTTATGAGTGAAGATGCGTCATATATTACGGGACAGGTAATCTCGGTAAACGGAGGAATGTATCTGTGAGACGTGTTGTAGTAACAGGAATGTCGCTTGTAAGTTCACTCGGATTTGACGCTGAAACAGCGTTTGAAAGACTGCATACTTACAAAAATACTGTCAAATATATGGAAAACCTTGAACAGTATGAACGTTTGAATACAAAACTTGCAGCACCTGTGGATAATTTTCAAACTCCTGCCCACTATAACCGTAAAGTTCTGCGAACAATGGGAAGAGTATCGGTTATGAGCGTTGCCAGTACCGAAAAAGCGCTTGAACAGGCAGGGCTTTTAAATGATTCCGTTATCACAAACGGAAGAACAGGCGTCAGTTACGGTTCATCCTCAGGTACAATGGAAGCTCTGATAGATTTTTATTCCATGCAGGTGGAAAAATCCGTAAAAGGCCTGACCTCCGGCTCTTATGTGAAAATGATGGCACACACTGCGCCAGTGAATATTTCAATGTATTTTAAAACAACAGGACGTCTTATTACAACCTCCACAGCGTGTACATCAGGCTCAATGGGAGTAGGATGCGCTTTTGAAGCAATTCAAAACGGTTATGCGGATGTAATGATAGCAGGCGGCTCTGATGAACTTCACCCGACACAGATTGCAATATTTGATACGCTTTATGCAACAAGCCAGAAAAATTCCGCTCCGGAAACCACACCTTCCCCGTTTGACGCGGAACGCGACGGATTGGTAATAGGTGAAGGCGCAGGCACTTTAATCCTTGAAGAATACGAACACGCTAAAAAACGCGGGGCAAATATTATCGCGGAAATAATAGGATTCGGCACAAATACTGACGGAAATCATATCACAACCCCGAATCAGCCGACTGTTGCTAAAGTTATGGAGCTTGCTCTGGAAAATGCAAAACTTTCTCCGGATAAAATAGGTTACATCAATGCACACGGCACAGGTACAATTCAGGGCGATATGACCGAAAGCAATGCGACTTATGATGTTTTTAAACGCGCAGTACCTATAAGTTCGCTTAAAAGCTATACAGGACATACCCTCGGCGCATGCGGGGCGATTGAAGCTATTTTAACAATTGAAATGATGAACAAAAAATGGTTTCACCCGACTTTGAATTTAAACAATGTGGACGAAACTTGCGCACCGCTTGATTATATTATGCACGAAGGCAGAGAAATCGACACAAATTATGTTATGTCAAATAACTTTGCATTCGGAGGAATCAACACCTCTTTAATCTTTACAAACCGCTTTTAATACAATATTCTATCTGAACATAACATGTTCAAACAAATGGTAAGCATCATTTCTATAATTTTGAGCAGGCCAATCTGTGTTGAAAATTCCGTCCCAGTGACGTTCACATTCCGTCCACGCATCAGAACCGCGCATTGCTTTAATCCGTTCCATCTGCTCATGCGTGTTTGTATAATTTGAAAGCGGAAGAATATCGTTTATCTGCATATAAGTCGGAAGTTTATCCGCAATATGGTCGTATCCGAAAAGACAGTTGCTTATTCTGTTTAACCTTTGTTCGTAACGAATATCGCCGTAGTCATTGTCATTGGAAACCTCAGGCCCGCCTGCGTAATCGCGGTTACCCTTCTGTTTTCGAGATTCCCACAGCACACTTCCGAAATCATCAGCCTGACCCCAGTGAGTCCCTGCTGTCAAACCCATTTCTTTGTATGCATACTCGTCATTGCATTTTTCACCTATGAATGCAAGATCTCCTCTGCCTGTCTCACGTCTTACGGCTTCCGTAATTCTTTGCATCTGATAAAAATCAGGCAATGCACCGACTCCGCAGTAACCGTTGTAATCTATAACGTGTTTTGCACTGTCAAAGTATATTGCATCAAAACCTAAATCAACCAGATTTTTGCATGCATCAATATATGCCCTCTCATCCTTCCACCAATCAAATCCGCGGCCCTGTACCTGCAGCTGTCCTGCAGAAAGCGGCATTCTTGCACCTGTCTTAAACCCCATAAGGTGCGCTAAATCATTAAATGCCTTTACCTGTTCGTCTTCGCCCATTTTGCAGTATAAACCCGGAGATGTCAGGTTTCTGCTTATTCCTGTATGCAAATTAGCAGTATAAAGCCCGTTTCCGTCCATGTAACCATCTCCGTATGTACTCGGAAATACCTGTGAAAGCAATATACAGTTCGCAAAACTTCTCGGCGACGGAGGTATTGCCGGAAGAAGTTTCATTACCTGAAATAAACCTTCGGAAACTTTACCGTTATCATATTTGGCAATAGCTCGAGGGTTAATTTCTATATAATTGGCATGCCTTCCCCATTTGTCTCCATAATTCGGAGAATATATGCACGGAGGAATCCCCGGATACTGAAACGGAGGTTTAACTATTGTCAGAATAGATTGCATTGCCTGCTCCGGCGTGCGTTTCAAAAGTTCGTTAGGGGAAGCATTTACCCATTTTTTGTAACCGACCTGATAAAGATGTTCGTTTGTCCAGTTATCTTCGTAAACATCATTTCTGCCGGTCAAATTCCAGAACAATTTTTTTGCAGGCTGCTGGTCGCCGTAGTATCCTTTAAACGAAATTTTTGCTCTGTTAAGCATTGCCATATAGTTGTCAAACCTGTTTAAATTTGGATTTGACATGTGTGTGTTACGCTGTGAATCAATTTTTTTGGTCTCTTTTTTATCGGATTGCAGAAAATTGTTCGGGGTAACAATATTATTTTTTATTGATTGTATTCTCATCTTGTTAAATTTAAAATCTCTGAATATTTTTTTTTGTTAGTTTGAACGAAAAACAGGATAAAAATCCTGCTTTTCGTTACAAAAATTAACCTATTACAGGTGCAGTAAAAGTTCTTGCTGCAAGGTCTTTATCAAGCATCAAAAGTGCCTTGGCATCATCTTTGATAAGTCTTAATGTAGCGAGAACATCGCCTACTGTTGCTTCTTCTTCAACCTGTTCTTTCAAATACCAGTTGAGGAATGAAACTGCTGCTCTGTCTTTTGCTTCTTCAGCAACATCCATCAGGGCATTAATTCTTGATGTTACAAATTCTTCGTGTTTTAAGACTTCTTCAAAGCAATGGAGCGGAGAATCCCATTTTGTTTCAGGTTTGTCTATTGCAAGAAGCTCTACTTCACCGCCGCGCTGATGTACATAATCAAACATACCCATAGCATGCGCATGCTCTTCCTGAACCTGTACATCAAACCAGTTTACAAATCCTTTTAAATTCAATCTTTCAAAATATGCTTTCATTGAAAGATAAAGATATTCTGAATAGAATTCTTTGTTAATTTGATCGTTGAATGCTTTTTCCAATTTCTCGTTAATCATTACTATACTCCTTTTCCCTCTCTCGGGTATATTAAGTCTAACACGTAAATAAACAGTTACAAGCTATTAGTATTTATTATCCGGAAGGCTTTAGACAACGGTTTTTTAAACGTTACAAATTGTTACAAATTTCTTTGTTATAGCAATTTTATATACCGAAAAACGTTATTATATGTATGAGAGTATAATTACAGGATAATAGTACCCATGCTAGTCATAGACGGTGATTACAATTATTTAATAAATAAATTGAACCTTACTCCGCAGAAACTTTTAGAGTACGGTACAAAAACCGTTGATGAAATTCTGGAAGCCGAAGCGGCTGCAGGTAATCAGGCTGCTATTCAGATTGTTAATGAAATGTACACAAACGTTGCGTTTCTGGTTGAAATCTTTAAGCTTGCCGATCCTCAAAATAAGTATATGATACTTTCACAGATGACTGCACAACAACTGGCAGAATTTTTACCTTTAATGGAAGAAAAAGATCTTCAACAGGGATTAATGTATTTTTCAATGGATAAATTGCTTGACATGATGGAAGATTTACCGCCTGAACAGCTTGTTAATGCAGTATTTGAAATGTTTTCTCAGGAAGAAATTATCCAATATATGCCTGAAGACCAGATAGACAAAGTTTTAACAGGGCCGGAACTTGAGAAAAATAAAGTACTTGAACACTTAAAATCAATTCCTCCCGAATATCTTGCACAAATGATTGAAAATGTCACCGGCAAACCTCTTGAAGAGATGGACAGCCTTGGCATGATTAAACAGATAGAAAATTTTAATCCTATGGAATATAAGGATGCATTAATAGGTATGCAGCCGGTACAAAAACAACAGCTGATGCTTTCATTATGCAAAGAAAATCCTGAACTGTATCAGCTCTTTGCGCCTGAAGAATATACAAATATTATAAATACTTATAAACAAAAACCTCATGTTGTAAAAGCACTTGAAGTCATAGAAAAAGAAGAAATGATAAAAATGCTTCAAGAATTGCCAAATGACTTATTATCAATGGTTATCACGCAGATTGATCCTGATGTTTTCGGAGATATGCTGCTCAAAAAACACGCCGGACTGCTTGCTGAAGTTGTGATGATGTAATCTTACAGGCAGCACTGTCATTATTACTGCAATTCAATTAAAACACATTTGTTTTAATAGGATTTTTGAATTTTGTAATATTACCTTGAAAGATAAGTTTGATAGTACCCAAACCGCCGTTTCTGTGTTTTGCGATAATAATTTCGGATTCGCCTTTGGTTTCGGCTCTTTGAACTTCTTCTTCTCCGTCTTCGGTTTTGCGGTAGTATTCATCACGGTAAATAAACATTACAATATCTGCGTCCTGTTCGATTGCGCCTGATTCTCTCAAATCCGAAAGCATCGGACGTTTGTCGGTTCTGGATTCAACAGCACGGGAAAGCTGAGAAAGTGCTATTACAGGAACGTCAAGTTCTTTGGCGAGAATTTTCAACCCTCTTGATATGGCAGAAATCTGCTGCATACGATCTTCTCTGCCAGAACCCTCCATAAGCTGCAAGTAATCTATCAGGACAAGACCCAAATTTTTTTCCTGCATTTTCAAACGTCTGCATTTCGCACGAATATCCGTAATAGTACAGCCTGATGTATCATCTATGTATATAGGAGCTTGAGAAAATTCATTCATTGCGTTTGCGAGTTTTTCCCAGTCTTTGCTCTGCATATTCCCTGTTTTAAGACGCTGGGAATCGACTTCCGCTTCAGAACATAGCATTCTGTGCATAAGCTGGTCTTTTGACATTTCAAGAGAAAATATTGCGACAGGAACTTTTGCTCTTATTGCAACATTTTGTGCAATATTCAGTGCAAATGCAGTTTTACCCATTGAAGGACGGGCCGCAAGTATAATCAAATCTGACTTTTGCAAGCCGTTCAGGGTATCATCCAAATCATAAAAACCTGTCGGTGTTCCCAAAAGTTCGTCCTGATGCTCATAGCGGTATTCTATGTTTTCATAAGCTTTTAAAACTAAATCTTTTGCGTGAACAAGATCACTGGTTGCTTTATTTGCCGCTATATCAAAGATTAATTTTTCAGCGCTGTCCAGAGATTCATCAATAGGGTTCACGTCATATCCGAAAGATACTATTTCCGAACCTGCGTTGATTAAAGCTCTTTTGATGGCTTTTTCCTGAACTATTCTGGCATAATATTCCACATTGGAAGTTGTGATTGTTTTGTAGCTTAAATCATTAATAAATGCACGTCCGCCGACTATATCAAGCTTTTGATTGTAATTCAGAACATCGGAAACTGATACGATATCAATTCTGTCGTTGCTATTAAACAGTTCCAGCATGGCTTCATACACAAATCTGTGGGCCGGTTTATAAAAACTTTCCGGTTTTAAATGTTCCACAATTTTTGTAATACAATCCGGATTAACAAGAATTGCACCCAGAATTGCCTCTTCAGCTTCTATATTTTGAGGTAAAAGATTCAGATCGTTAGTTTGTTTTTTTGTATTAACTGCCATGCTTTTTCCATGCTCCTTACCACACATGATATTATAATCAATTTTATAATGACAAGGTTTATTTAAAAATCGTAAACATGAATAATTGACAAATTTTACGAATATTTTTAGAGTAAAAATATGAATAAACTTTTTGAAAATATTAAATACTTCTTCAGCATAAAAAATACCGTGACAGAAGAAAAACTCGGCAGAATTCTAAAAGAAAAATCTTTAACGGTCTCGACTGCGGAATCCTGTACCGGCGGGCTGGTTGCATCAAGAATAACAGATGTGTCCGGAAGTTCGGACTACTTTAGGGAAGGTTATGTAACTTACGCCAATGAGATTAAACATCGGATTCTAGGAGTTACAAATGAAACTCTTCAAAACTATGGGGCAGTAAGCAGTGAATGTGCGTTTGAAATGGCACAGGGACTTATGCGGCGTACAGAATGTGATGTTGCGATATGTACAACTGGCATTGCAGGCCCTTCGGGAGGTACTACACTAAAACCGGTAGGTCTCATTTTTGTTGCCGTAAAATACCACGATAAACTTGTTATAAGGGAGTTCAGCTTAAATCCGACACTTGGCAGACGTATTATGAAATATAAGTTCAGCGAACTTGCACTGAAAACAGCGATTGAAATTCTTGAAGAAGAATAATCATCATATTTTGTTTAATTTGCAGAATATAAATAAATTGTTGTTACATTAAATTTATTCTCTATTCATCGGCCGTATAGCGTAATATGTCCTGAGTCGTACAATCAAGCACCCAGCACAATCTGTCTATGGTTCTAAAGTCAACACGGGTCGTTTTATCGTGGTATAAATTGTAAACTGTTGTATAATCAAGATTTGCCAGCCTTGATACTTCTTTTATATTCAATCTTTTTTCGCCGATTAGGGCTGATAATCTGTTAGTAATCATAATATTTTAATTTTATAGTTTTAAGGCTATATTGTTGACAAATTGGGACATGTTCTATACAATATGGGTCATAGAATAAATTAATCTTAATATCGATTAATAATTCCAACAAATACTTAAATTCTTTTGGTAAAAAGAGGCGTCATTACAACGCCTCCTTCTTTTTGACCGCAAATTTAAGACAGGTAATCGTGCAGACCCGCCTGCGGTCATGTTACGGAACTCATCGCCTTGCTTTGCACGCCCGCACAGTCGCGGGAGAACTGCGACGAATTATTCCTATTCTTGTATGGTTAATTTTTTAGGTTCTTTATGCATAGATTCCTGTTTTGGAATTGTGATGTTAAGCACACCGTTTTTGTAGACAGCCTTTGCATCATCGCATTTAACCGGTGTATCAAACGAAATTGTTCTCTGGTATTTGCCGTAGCGGAATTCGCTTGTGTGGTATCTTTCGTTTTTTTCGTGTTCCTGTTTTTCTTCTTTTTCTTCCTCTATTGTGGCGGTTATTGTCATAAAATCGTTGTCCAGTTCTACTTCTATGTTATCCTTCGGCACACCTGGAAGCTGGACTTTTATTTTATAGTTTGCGTCATTTTGCTTAATCTCGACGGCAGGACGCCATGTCGATTTTTTCTTTATATTCAGCGGGTTGGCAAATGAATTAATAAGTAACGTATCACGTAGAAAATTATTTAATTCTTGATGTATGCTGTCGAAATACAAATCAGGTTCTCTTATTATCAAATCGTGTTTCATCTGGAACTCCTTTCACATTATCAGGATAAAAAATTTTTAGCGTAATTTCATTACCGTAAGCGGCAAAATTTCATACATCAGGACTAAACTTTAGAGCAATAGAATAAACAATAAATTCTGGGACAATTAATCAAAAGGAGAAATTTATGTCAGTAAAAATGTTAATTTTTGATTACAGGGATTCCGAAAAAAGTTACTTTAAACGTCACGAAAAAGACCTGAAAAATTTTGATATAAGTTTTTACAAAGAGAGCTTAAACGGGGAGACCGTAAAAAATTTGTCTGACGAAGAAAAAAATCAAGCGGCTGTAATCAGCGTATTTATAGATTCAATCGTGGATAGCGAAGTAATAAGCCAATTCAAAAACCTGCGGATAATTTCAACCCGTTCGACAGGTGTTGATCATATTGATAAAAAAGCCTGCGAAGCACGTAATATTATGCTTGTAAATGTTGAACACTACGGTTCAACAACGGTTGCCCAGTACACAATAGGATTAATGATTGCCCTTGTGAGAAACATTATACCAGCCAATTTATCAATCAGAGATAAAGAATACTGCAAATATAATTTTATAGGCAGAAATCTCGGGTATTTGACACTCGGGGTAATAGGAACAGGTTCAATCGGGGCAAATCTTTGCAATTATCTTTCGACATTCGGGATGAATATACTTGCCTATGACTTAAACCCGCGTCTTGAACTTATTGAAAAACAGAATATCAAATACACGGAACTTGATGATTTGTTAAAAAATTCGGATATTATTACATTACATCTGCCGTATACAGGTGACAACTATCATATGATAGGAGAAAAAGAATTCGAAATAATGAAAGAAGGGGTCAGAATTATCAACACATCCAGAGGAGAATTGATAGATATAAAAGCACTGGCCAAAGCACTGCAAAGCGGCAAAGCAGCCGGTGCAGCACTTGACGTAATGGAGTGTGAAGATATTTCGTTCAACTGTGAAAACTTGTCCGAAAATATGGGCGATACAGGGTTAACCTGTCTTGAAGAGGCCAAAATTGTCAGGAAAATAACAAAACTTCCAAACGTAATAATAACACCGCATATTGCGTATGAAACACAGGATGCGATTGATTATATTTTGAATGTTTCTATAAATGCAATCAAAGATTCACTTGCAGGAAGCAGCAAGTATCGGGTAGTTTAACGTTTCATAACGGTTTCGCACATCATATTGAGTGCATAGAATTTTTGTGTGACGTATTTTAATCCGTGCGATTCAAATTTTTCTTTGAGTTTT
This sequence comes from Candidatus Gastranaerophilales bacterium, assembly GCA_944324235.1. Lineage (GTDB taxonomy): Bacteria > Cyanobacteriota > Vampirovibrionia > Gastranaerophilales > Gastranaerophilaceae > CALUVN01. The sequence goes on along the minus strand of CALUVN010000001.1, from coordinate 42,940 downwards.
TGCGGATTAAAATACTCCTGTTTAGATTGGACAAGATACTTGTAAGGTACTGTGTTTCCGTAAAAAATTTTCACCAGTAAAGGTACAAATTTTTCAAACACAAAATCTCCGAACGGGTTGGCGTTACTAAAATCAAGATGCATAAAAATCCCGTCAGGCTTTAATACACGGCATATTTCTTCAATAGCGCGGTCAGAATTTTCAATATTTCTGAGACCGAAACCGATTGTGACAACATCAAAAGATGCATTATTGAACGGAAGATTCGTACAATCACCTTTGATAAATTCCGCATCAGGGACTTTTTTGCGCGCAACAGCGAGCATTTTAGAAGAAAAATCCAACCCCGTAACTCTTCCGCGTTTACTCAAAAAATATGCCAAATCACCTGTTCCGGTGCATAAATCCAGAATTTTTAAATCTTCTGGGATTTCAAGATTTTTTACGGCAAGTTTTTTCCCGCGTTTGTGAGTTCCGAACGAAATTATATTGTTGATAAAATCGTAGCGGTCAGCAATTAAATCAAACATCTCTCTTATTTTTTCGGGATTTTTGTCAGTCATATTTTTTAACCTTTTTGCCTTTTTTGTATCTTAACATATAATGAAGAAATGAAAATAGCATTTTTGCCGATAGATAACAGACCCGTATGCTATACGCTGCCTGTGCAGATTACACGGATAGATAAGGATATAGAATTTTTCATTCCCGAAAGAAATCTGCTCGGAGATTTGACTATGCAGGCGGACATAAGCGGACTGTTTAAATGGCTTGAAAATCTTCCGCAATGTGATGCAATAATTCTGTCTCTTGATACGATTGCATACGGAGGATTGATTCCGTCAAGGCGTTCTGAGGAAACTTTTGAAGAAATCAAAGACAGAATAGAATGCTTAAAAGAAATTCTGAAATCAAAACATGCAAAAATATATGCGTTTTCAAGTATAATGCGGATTTCAAACAACAATATAAACGAAGAAGAAAAAGTTTACTGGAATCGCTGGGGCAAAAAAATTTTTGATTACTCATACCAGACCCACAAACTCGGATGCGAAAGCTGCATCGCAAATGTAATCCCGTCTGAAATTCTTGACGATTATATGGCAGGCCGCAAACGCAATTTCGAGATAAACAAAATTTACCTTGAATGGCAAAAAGAAGGACTTCTGGACACTCTTGTCTTTTCCAAAGACGATTGTGCCGAATACGGGTTCAATGTACAGGAAGCACGGGCACTTGAAGCACTTGGAGGATTTACAAAAACAGGCGCGGACGAAATTCCGCTGACACTGCTGGCAAGAGCAATCGGGCAACCAATCAAAACAGCCCCCGTATTTCTTGCACCGGAATGCAAAGACCTTATTTCAAATTACGAGGATGTTTCAATAGAAAAATCCGTAACAGGTCAGATTGAACTTGCAGGATGTCAGGTTGCATCGGTAGAAGATGCTGATATTATTCTTTACGTGAATAATTTTGAGGAAAGACAGGGCGAAATCGTTATGGGTGTCCCGACAAAACCGTTCGACGGAATATGGGAAAAGAGCGAAAAACCTTATATGATTGCTGACGTACGCTATGCTAACGGTGCGGATAATGCTTTTGTCGAACAGATTTTAAAAAGCGGCTGTGATAAAAATTTTTACGGATATTCGGCGTGGAATACTTCAGCCAACACGCTGGGAAGCCTGATTTGCGCGGCAAAAGTCAAATTCTGTGCACAAAACTATAATGAGGAGGCTTTTAAAGCGCTTGAAGCCGTGCGCCTGCTTGATGACTGGGCTTATCAGGCAAACATTCGCCAGTCTGAGGAAGCAGAAATAAAATATGCGATGTATCCTTTTGAAGAAAGAGTAAATAAATTTTTGGATACCAATTTCACTCCGGAGTACAAATTCCCGTGGAACAGACGTTTTGAGGTAGAGGTAACTTTATGAGCATTCCGGCATTAATATTTCTGGCAATAGCACTCGGTATAGACTGTCTTGTGGTCTCGTTTTCACAGGGGTTAATCTTCACTTCAAAACGAACCAAAAACTCGCTTGCGCTTGCTCTTACAATGGGTTTATTTCAGGGATTGATGCCGGTTATAGGTTATACGGGCGCGGATGTTATTCATAAATATGTTGAATCCTTCAGCCAGTGGCTTGTATTCGGAATATTTTTAATACTCGGGTTGAAGTTTATTTTTGAAGCGTTTGAGGAAAAAGAAGACGGGATTTGCTGTATAGGATTAAAATGTCTGCTCGGAATGGGACTTGCAACAAGCATTGATGCGCTGGTTGCCGGAGCAAGTTTGAATTTTACCGGCACTCCTCTTCTGCTTTCAGCATTAATCATAGGATGTGCATCATTTCTAATGTCTATGGCAGGTTTCTGGTTCGGGAATTTTTTCAAATCTTTTCCGTCAAAATACCTCGAAATTTCAGGCGGTTTAATCCTGATTATACTTGCCGTAAAAGCCCTCCTGCCGTAATTCAGAATTCATACCGCCGCAAAAATTTTTAACAGTCTCCGAATAATTTGTTCAGTGTTAAATTTTCAATACGGTTGCCGCACCAGTTCGGAAGTTCAAAATGCAGCACCGAGCACGGAGGACGCAATACATCGTGAAAATATGATTCCCCGCTGTCAATTATTTTCATAACACCATTATCTATAAGAATATTGCCTGTACCTTTACAGTCATTATAAAATACACCGAGTTTATTCAAATCTTTCATTGCTCTGTTTACTTCTATGATATTTGAAGAAGCTGTATAGTTTTCTCCTTCAATAAAATCGTATAACGCAGCATTAACACTGCAGTCATAATAATGAAATTCAGGTATATTAGGCGATTTATGACGTGAGAGATAATAGTCCAGCTGAGCGTTGATAAAAACCGAATCCGAACGGTAGGCCTGATTTATATGGTCATTCTGGCTTGACGGACAGAACTCTTTCTTAATTATGTAAGGTTTATTTAACAATTTGCCGTCAGAAGTGCAGAATTGAAGTTTCAAAGGGGATTTCCCCGACAGACCTGCCTTCAGCGGCTGAATTTTCATATATTTCCCGCTGTATTCGTAAATTTGTGAATAGTCCTGTTTGTTAAATATCCAGTTGACAAAGTGACCGAAGTCGCCAAGAGCTTGAAAATCTTCCGGCAATTGCCCCCAGCGGATATTTTTAACTCCCTGATTTCCTGTTTTATAAAGGAATACAAACAGATGCCAGTTTGGCGAAATTTCAATTAAATCCTCAATCTTGGTTTCAGGTGCATTAAGCATTTTTGTCAAATATTTTTGGTAAGCGTTATTGTACCCTTCAGGTGCATGAAGCCAATCCAGAAGATTATTCTCGCCGCCTGCGGCATCAATCAGAATTTTTGTATTTTTAAAGCTTTCACGCGGGTTTTGCGTTATCTCGCGAATAAAATCACCGCTCACTTTTTCATCGGAAGTTATACCGAACAAAAATTCCTTTACGTTTTCAGGTGCATGCACATTTGATATAAAATCTATGAAATTTTTGCCGCTTTCTTTAAATGCACCGTAAAGTGATGTCTCTTCAAACTTTTTCACAACATACGGGATAACTTCTTCTTTCTCGGGAATTTGAATGTTATTTTTGGCTTTTTCTGCACTTTCCGTAATTATTTGCTGAAGTTTCTGCAAATTTTTTCTCTGATTGATTGTAACAATACTCAAACCGACAACACCTGCAAGCGACATCCCCGCAAGAATTTTTGCGCCGTTTGTTGAAGATTGCCGCTGTCCTTCGCCGGTTTGCGGTTTTGATACAAATAAATATTGTTGATTTTGTGATATTCCTGATTTGAAATTTATCGGATTAATTTTTAATGTCATATGTTTGAGACCTCATACGGATAAAAAAACGTGAAAAAAATTTTTTGCGGTTAATCTTCATGAAAAAGTTCGTGATAATCTTTCAAATAGATTGCGCGGTTTTTAACAATATCCTTTTTCAACCCGCAGGCAATGGTTTTACCTTCAATCGCCACCTTCTTTTTAAGCAGTTCATCTATCATTTTGAATTCCGCGTCGCGATATTTTTCCCAGCGGTTCTGAGAGCTTGTGAGTGTCCGCTGTTCCCGATCAGGAAGTTCAGATATAAGCATTTGATAATACTTTACGATTTCTTCTTCCCATTGTGTGCGGGCTTTATTTGTACAGGCCATCATCTCTTTATAACTGCTTGTACTGTTAATACATTTAAGCTCATCTCTGTCTATTTCATGTAAAGCAAATACATTCCCCGCCCCGAGATACATTATTGCAATTAATATTAATATTTTTTTCATATAATTATCATACCATAGCAATATTTTTTTTGTTCATGTTTTATCAAATTGGAAAGAAGAATAAAAGGAAGATATAAGAATGCAATTACAAAAAGTGAATAACACAAACCCACAGCCGAATTTTCAGGCAAGAAATTTATCCCGTGTAGTATCAACTGCCAAAAACGGAGTTAAATCAGTAATAGATGTATATTCCGTTGATAAAAAAGATGAAGCGTTTTTGAACCGTTTTGCAGAAGCTTTAAAAGGTCAGCATCTGCCGCAAGACTCACTTATGATTGGCGGTAAAAATGCAAAAGCCTCCGTTCTTGATGCGATAAAAAATATTCTTAGTCCGAACAGACACTATGATGACGGTCTTTTGGTTGCCGTTGAGGATAAAAAGAATATTGCAGGAATTCTTGATTACAGAGAAAAAGGCGATATAGATATCAATACGCTTTATATGTTCAAAGATGACGCACAGAGCATGGGGCGTAAGGCGCTTTTACTACAGGCTTTAAAAGATATCAAGAACAAAGGTGATTTTTTCGCACAGATTATGCCGCAAAATTTAAAAGAAAAATCTGCAAATTACTATAAATCTCTGGGATTTTCCAAAGAAAAACAAACAGGCGACCTGATTATTTCTGATGAAAAACTGGGGGAAAAAATTAAAAATCTCCAAAATAAATCAGCAATTTCCGTAAAAGATTTGAAAACATCTCCAAATATTGACTTAATTAATGTTTTAAATCTGGATAAATAATCAGCAAAAGTTAATATGATTTTTCTATACCCGCAAAATAATAACAGAATCGTCACATAGATTTGTCAAAATTGAAGAGCGTGCGCAAATAATTCACCAACGCGCAGGTTGAAATTTTTTCCGTCATCTTTAGTGAAAAGGTTTTCCCAATGGCTTTCCGGAGAACCGTCGGTGGAATAGGACGGATTTGTCATCATTATGTGATGAGTATTTGTATCATATCTTAAAGGGAATAAATCATGCGTCTGCATAAAACTCGGCAGTTTATCACTTGCAAGATAATAACCGAAAAGTACTGTATTAATCCTGTTTAATAATTGTTCATAAGAAAGTCCGCCTTCATAATTATCATTTTCAACCTGTACTCCGGGCGCATAATCCCGCATGTACTTACACTTTTCGGAAAGACTTCGCACCGCATAAAAATCATCGCCTGTTATAAAATCTGTTCCGGCAGTAAGCCCCATAAGTCTGTAACGTTCAAAATCATCAGAACTTTTTTCTCCTACAAAACTCAAATTACTTTTTCCCGACCTTCTTCTAATTTCATATAGAATGTACTGCATCTGCGGATATTCAGGAAGGTCGCCGACTCCGGTATAATTCCCGCAATCATAGCCGCCTATATGTTTTGCCGAATCTATAAACATAGATTCAAACCCTAAATTCATTAACTTTACGCATTCGTTAATATAAATTTCCTGATGTTCAGGATTACACCAGTTGAATGTAACATCTTCTTCATAAGGGCGGACAACCTTCATCTGATCGGCAGAAATAACCATTCGAAAACCGGTTTTTAAGCCTCTGAAATGAGCAAGATCGTTAAATGCCTTAAGCTGCTCTTCCGGCGAAATTTTCTCCGCAACAGAATAATCAATAATGTTTTCACTGTATCCGGAATTGAGTTTTAAGCCGTAAATAGAATTTTCTTCATCAGGTGATTTGTTGTAACCGTCACCGTAAATGTTCGGGAAAATCTGCGATATTATAATACAATTAGCCCAACTGTTCGCAGAAGGCGGGATTGCCGGAAGAAGCTTTATCATACTTAAAATACCATTTGTACACCTGTCCCCGTGCATTTCCGCAACAGCCCTATTGTTAATTTCAATATAGTTTGCGAGTCTGCCCCATCTGTCACCGTAATTTGGAGTTTCTATTTTATCAGGAAACTTTTTGTAAAATATTTCACCTTCAGATAAAGTCAAAATGGAATTAACTGCATCTTTGACACTCCTTTCAAGCAATTCAAACGGCAGAATATTTCCTATCCATTTTTTTCTGTGCGCAGAACCTAAACCGCGAAACATTTTTTCTTCAGTCCATTCATCAGGTTTAAATTCAGGATTTTGACCCAAAGCTTTTAAAAGTTTTTCACAAGGATTTGTCATTCTTATGTTATAGACAATTCGCAAAAATTTTTCATTGCTATTTGGGATAATATGCACTTGTATTAATTTCGTTATGCAGGCTAATCACTATTTACATACCAATTTTATTTATACAAATATGATGTGTTTGCATCAACGGCCAAATTATATTATCCTTATAATGTCGGAGGAAATATGAATTCTATCAAAGCTCGACTGTTGTCCGCTGCTGACAAAAAGTATCAAAAATTTTCTGCAGGACTTATTCCTAATGCAGATAATATTCTAGGAATAAGAATACCCGTTCTCAGAAAAATTGCTAAAGAAATTTATAAAACCGCAAACTGTGAAGATTTTATAAACTCTGATTCAACAGAATTTATGGAAGAGACAATGCTTCAGGGAATGCTTATAGGTTTAAGCAAAGATAAACCTGAAAAAATTCTTGAAAATGTAAAAAACTTTGTTCCTAAAATTGATAACTGGGCTGTCTGTGATATATTTTGCGGCGGTCTAAAGTTTACAAAAAACAACAAAAAACAGGTGTGGAATTTTCTTCAACCTTACCTCAAATCCGATAAAGAATACGAAATCCGTTTCGGGGTTGTAATGATTCTGTCATATTTTATAGAGGAAGATTACCTTGACGAAATATTACGATTATTAGAAAATATCAGACATGAAGGTTATTATGTAAAAATGGGAGTTGCCTGGGCTGTTTCTATTTGTTACATAAAGTTTCCCGCAAAAACCCATAAATTTTTAGAAAATTGTAAACTTCAGGATTGGACTTATAATAAATCAATACAGAAAATTATAGAATCCTACAGGGTTGACAGCACTACAAAAGAAATTCTTAAAAAAATGAAACGCAGGTAGTATAAATGAATATCGAAACTGAAAAAAAATTCGCGGCAGGACTTTCAATATTTTCAAATGCTTCAATAATAATTTTAAAACTTATTGCAGGATTTATTTCCGGCAGTATAAGCGTTATTTCTGAAGCGATTCACTCTATGAGCGATTTGCTGGCATCCTGCTTAACATTTTTTTCCGTCATGAAATCAGCACAGCCTGCAGACAGCGACCATCCGTACGGTCACGGCAAATATGAAGATATGTCAGGTTTTTTGGAAGGGCTTTTGATAATTTTTGCTGCAGTTTATATTATTTACGAAGCTGCCGAAAAATTATATATGAATAAATCCGGTGAAATTGATACTGTCATTGGTATTGTAGTTATGCTCATCGCTGTTGCGGCAAATTTTCTGGTTAGTAAATATTTATTTTATGTCGCTAAAAAATCAGAATCTCTCTCCCTTCTTGCGGATGCTGAACATTTAAATACGGATATTTTATCCTCTGCAGGTGTTCTGGCAGGTTTGGTTTTAATTAAATTTACGGGACTGCATATTTTAGATTCTGTTATAGCAATTCTTGTTGCAGCCTTTATTATGCGTACAGGTTTTTATATTACAAAAAAAGCTCTTAACAATTTACTTGACGGCTCATTACCACAAGAAAACCTGCAGGTAATTGAAGATGTATTGGACAATTTTATAAAATCAAAAAAAATAACAGGTTATAAAGGTCTTAAATCCCGTCGGGCAGGCTCTAAAAAAAATATTGAGCTTACTTTATTTTTCCAAAACGAAATGACTATACATGACTGTCACAAAATTTGTGATGAAATTGAAGAAGCCGTATCGCTAAAATTAGGGGGAAATACCGCAGTTTTTATCCACGCCGAGCCTGAAGCTTACTGCCGTAAATGTTCTAAGAAGTCTCATCCGGCAATTTAATTCCCCATATCTTTGTCTTTTCGTCAAGGAAATCTTTTAACTCAGCGGTTGTAATTTTTCCGTCTTTGTTGCCGTCAAAATATCTGTTTGCCCTGTAAAATTTTGCTGTTTTAGGATTATTTTTTGTAGCCAACGCCGGTTTATCTGCATTACCGGGGGTGAAAAACAAGGCATATAATTGTCCTGGTTCAAGTTTTTCTTTTTCACCGATTCCGGCAATGCGTTTTGCATTCACTATGTAGGCTTCAATATACGGAAGCTGCTTTTCTCTTGAAAGTTGTGCAAAACGATTGATGGTCATTTTTGTATTAACTTCTATATCCAAATTTTTTCTTTTTACATTTTGAAGACTGTCAGTAAGCGTGATGTGAGACATCTGTCCTATTCCGCGAAATGAACCGTTTTTGGCCCGCGGGTTAAATTTCGATTCCTGATATAAAACTATTGATAAATATACGGGGTCACAATTTACTCTTTTGGCAATTTCTACAATTTCTTTGTAAAAATCATCGGAAACTCCTTTGGCAACTGGAGACCACATCTCTTTTAATTTCTTCACTTCCGCAGCTGTAGTATCGTGTTTTTCGACACCAAGACCCATCATCACATCTGATTCTGCTGGAGTACCTTTCAGAAAATCCGGCAGCTTTGCGGTTTCATCAAAATTTAATGTCGGGATATCCACCTTTGTTGAGTCATTCAGTTTAAATGAAACTTTATCTGAATCATTTATTCTCATATACATAAACCCTTTCACACTTAGATTTACGGTATAAATATATGAAAACTTTAAAATTTATTAAGAAATATTACACGCAGGATAAATTTTACGAATTTCTTTACCTGCCATAAGAGATATATCAGCATAAACGGAGGTTTCATCTTCCTTAGCGTCAGCCAGAATTCGTCCCCACGGGTCAGATATCATGGAATTACCTATAGAATAAAGGTACGGGTAACTTTTGCCTAAAAGGTTGGATGTGACAAAATAAACAAGATTTTCCGTTGCACGTGTTACATTTAAAGAGCGCCATGTATTAATAAAAGCAAATTTATCTTCATCGCTCAAACTTGCAGGATAACTGAAAGCCGAAGGCGAAACAATAATTTCAGCACCTGCCTGCGCGAGTTTTCTGTGGTGAAGAGGGTAGCGGATATCAAAACATATACTCAAACCCACACGGGCAAAATCCAAATCAATTACAACTTCCTTATCACCTGCTGTCAGAGCTTTGTCTTCATTCCCGCCCATATATCCGAACAGGTGAATTTTTCTGTATTTACCTGCAGCCTGACCGTTTCTGTCGAGAACAAACATCGTATTATAGAGTTTATCATCGTCTTTTTCAATTACAGTTCCTGCAATAATATTTGTATTGTATTTTTTTGCGAGTTCTGATATGAATTTAACTGTTTTACCGCCATCGGAAGGTTCAGTATCAGTATACATTTCATCACAGATGCCTGTTGAAAAAAATTCGGGAAGGACAACCAAATCAAGCGTTTTGTCGGAATTTTGCTCTAATATTTCCGCAATTTTCAGTAAATTAGCCTGTTTATCATTTACGATTTGTTTATACTGGATGCTTAAAATGCCTGCCATGATTATACTCTCCTGTTTTTAGAGATTATATCATGGAACGCCCTTTTTATGCTATATTTTTTCTATGGAAAACAGGTCTGTAAAAATTCTTGATTGTACACTGCGCGACGGCGGATATGTGAATGAATGGATGTTCGGATATGATAATATTAAAAAAATTATCAGCGGGCTCTCGTCGTCGGGCGTAGATTTTATAGAATGCGGTTTTATGCAGGATACGAACTACTGCCGCGATAAAAGTTTGTTTGAATTTTTAGAGAACCTGACAGAAATAATTCCGCCGGATGTGCCGCGGGAAAAAATAGTTGCGATGATTGATTACGGTGAATTTGACTGTGAAAAACTCCCCCAAAAAACAGAAAATTCTATTTTCGGATTCCGCATAATTTTCAAAAAAAATAACCTGACAGAGGCGCTGCTTACCGCAAAAAAAATTCAGGAAAAAGGATATAATATTTTTATTAATCCTACATTTATAAATCAATATACAAAAGATGAATTCACCGGAGTTTTAGCAAGAGTAAACGAAATAAATCCTTACGCATTCTCAATAGTGGATTCTATGGGGGTTATGCGCTGTGAAGATGCTCTGGGATTATTCAAACTGGCAGACGGGATTTTGAATAAAAATATTACGCTGTGTTTTCACTCCCACAATAATCTGCAGCTGTCGTTTGCTAACGCTGTTGAGTTGATTAAACTTAAAACCGGCCGCAATATTATAATTGATTCCAGTATTCTGGGAATGGGCAGAGGGGCCGGAAATATTAAAACAGAATTTTTGATTAATTATCTCAATGAAAACCTGAAAAGCAGATATAAAATCCTCCCCGTACTCTCACTTCTTCATAATATAATTAACGGATTTTTCGAGAAAAAAAGCTGGGGTTACAGTGTACCGTATTACCTTGCAGCGCAGAACTTCTGCCATCCGAATTATGCCTCATTTTTAATCGAAAAAAATATATCTTTTGATACAATTGATAAAATTTTGAAAGAAATTCCCGAAGAAAACAAAACCTGTTTTGATAAAAATTTGATAGAAAATTTGTACAATAAAACCTCGGGAGTTTTAACATGCTGAAACTGTACGAAAAATACCTTGAGGTTGTAGACAAATATTTGCAAAAATACTTTGAAGACCAGAAACCGTTTATTCATTGCAAAGAAGGTTGTACATACTGCTGTGAAACAGGTGATTATCCTTTTTCCCGTCTGGAAATGGAATATTTAATGGCAGGATTTGTAAAACTGCCTGCTGAAATTCAGGGAGTAATCAAGAAAAATATAGCAGACTTATTAAACCGGAAACCGCAGGAGGGAAAATTCTTCCACAAATGTCCGTTTCTTATAGACAAAAAATGTGCACTTTATGAAAGACGCGGGATTATATGCAGGGTATTCGGGCTTGCCGCTTTTGATATTGTTGACGGAAAAAAGGTCGTTGTTATTCCCGAATGCGGAAAACAGGGGCTGAATTATTCGGAAATCTATGATTCTTCAAACAGTACCGTTGATATGGAAAAATTCAAATCCTTCAACACCGGAGAAATTCTTCCGTGCCCGCCGGATTTAAACAATATGATTAAAAAAGTCGCAAAAGGGATTGACGATTTGGAATTCGGAGAAATCCGCCCTATGCTGAACTGGTTTGAAAAACAATCCTGACGGTAAAATTATTTCAGGGCAAAATGCTAAAACATATTTATTTATGATAAAATACTAAAAGAGAGACTTTTAAAGGGGAATATATGTCAATCATTATAATGATACTGTTATTAAGTGTATTGGTACTCGTACATGAGGCAGGACACTTTTTTGCCGCAAAAATGTTCAAAATGAAAGTTTCGGCCTTCGGATTCGGGCTTCCAATCGGGCCAACCCTGTGGGAAAAACAATTCGGAGATTTGACGGTAAGAATTCATGCGTTCCTGCTTGGCGGATATGTATCATTCCCTGATGATGAACCTGAAAATTCTCTGCCTGCAGATTCACCTGACAGGTTTGCGAACAAGCCGATTTATCAAAGATTTATAGTAATCTCAGCAGGTGTGCTCGCAAACATTGTATGTGCATTTGTGATAGTTTTGATTACGGCACTTTTATGGGGGCAGCTGCCGTCAAATCAATATGACGTTAAGTTCGAAAAAGTTATTGAAAAATCAGATATAGCTTTCAGCACAATTGATTTAAGCTATAACGGCAAGCCTCTGTTGCCTATTACAAAATCACTCGCTAAAGACAGCGATGAATTAATCGAATATTTGTACAGAAAATCTGTCTCACCTTCTGCTGAAAATTCAGGAGCTCAAAAAGGGGACAAAATTGTTAAAATAAATAATTCCGAAATTACATCAAGATTTGCACTGAGACTTTACGCGATGTACAGCGCAAAGCACGACGGAAAAGTTTCCGAAAGACAGCTTGAAACTGTTTACGAAAATCTTAAACGCCTGAATCACGCATACGAACAAAATGAAATTATACTCAAAGATTCGCTGGTTAAACTTCCGAGTCAGCAGAGTGAAGAAAAAATTTATCTTGATAACAATGTTCTGCGCGGGGTTGCTATTTATCAGGACAAACAAATTGAACTCACTGATAAACAAAAAGAAATTCGTGACTCCATAAAAAATGATAAATACTGGCTTGCAGACGGCGAAAGTTCTTTAACGGATATTGCTTATGCTCTTTCGGATAATGTCCATCCGCTGGATATTACGGTTGAAAGAATGGGGCAGAGAATTGATTTGAACACAATTTATCCGAACGAGTCAGGCCTTATCGGAATTTCATATACTGCAGATGAAAAAATGATGCCTGTTAAAGGATTTTTCTCAGCAATAGGGGTAAGCTGCAAATATTTGTATAACGAAACCAGCGGGATGCTGATTACTCTGAAACAGTTATTTACGGGCAAAATCCCGCTTAAATATCTGCACAGCATCGTTGTTGTAACGAAAATCGGCGGGAATATCATAGATAATCAGGGTATCTTTTACGGATTGCTTTTGACGGCTATGATTTCCATGAACCTTGCTATATTTAACTTTTTACCGATTCCTGCACTTGACGGCGGGCATGCATTGTTTCTTATTTTAGAAAAAATTCACGGCAAACCGCTTGATGAAAAAATTATTGAAAAAATAAGTTCCACATTCTTTATGCTTTTAATATTGCTTATGGTATTTATGCTATGCAACGATTTCTACGCAATATTTACTCAAAAAATTTAGACCTCATTTCAGTTTTGCTTGTATTAACCTATATCCTGCTATTTGTTAAATTATATTAAGAATACTCTGTAAAATAACAAATTTTATTATTCATACTTTTTAAAATACGTGTAGCAGGAGTAGATTAAACAAAAATGTTAAAGATAAATACGCTTATTTCCCCAAAAATTTTCACCTCAAATATAAAAAAAATCAACAGTGCATCATTAGGCTGGGTAAGACCCGATAATACAATTACATTTCAAACTCCCACTGCTGCACATACTTATGCCAAAAACAGAGTTATACAGGCTTTAAAAGCACAAATACCTTACGAAAAAGGAGTTCTTGTTAAAAGCAACCGGATTCTGGGAGAGATTAACGGTAATTTTAACAGCATTGATATTTCCAAATCTAAATTGATTAATAAGACAAATAATGCCGACTTTGTACACGGCCACCCTGATTTATATCCGGATGGAGCTATGCCGCTGAGTCTTGGCGATTTTTTAACAATGTCCGGACATCAGATGAGAAGTATCATTGCCTATAACAAACGCGGCGAGTATTCCATACTTTCCACAAAACCCAAAAGTAATTTCTGGAATCTGATGCCTTCGGGTATAAAAAACTTTTTTGATTTAACAGTACGTGTTGGAGCATCTTCTACGGCGCTGGAAAAATACACAAAAATGTGGTCAGACTTTTTCCCTGCAGAATTGAGAGAAAAAGTCCGCTTAATGATACATGCAAATATAAATAACGAACTTTTATCAGGCAAAAAAGTTATAGAACGCGGCAGAAATCTACAGAAAAATGCTGATCTGGTAAATCAAATAACTCTTCTTGAGCACGAATTTATCCAGAGCGGCACTGCAGCCAGAAGCATCCATAATTTCTGGAAAGATAATGCTGACAAATTCAACGTTAGATATACGACAAATTTTTCCGGACTGAAATAGACAAACAGCAGAATTTTTTGTTTGTTTTATATTTAATTTATAAATAATCACCGAGGTTTAATATGTTTTATAAAACAAAATATACATCTCAGATGGGCGTAATAACTCTTGCGTGTAAAGATAACAAACTTGCCGGTCTGTGGTTTGACGGACAAAAATACTTCGCAGATTCCATAAAAGAAGAAATGCAGGAAAATGACTCCCCTGAAATTTTTCACCGGACAAAAGACTGGCTTGACAGATATTTTAGAGGGGAAAGACCGGATATAAAAGAGTTAAAACTAGCACCAGCAGGAAATGAATTTCGTCAAACCGTCTGGGATTTGTTGTGCGAAATTCCTTATGGCAAAGTAACAACATACAAAGCGCTTGCATTGAAAACTGCCGCAAAGCTTAATAAATCAACGATGTCTGCGCAGGCAATCGGCGGAGCTGTAGGACACAATCCTATTTCTATAATCATTCCATGCCACAGGGTTGTTTCTGTAGACGGGAATTTAACAGGATATGCGGGGGGACTTCAACGTAAAATTAAGCTGCTTGAATTAGAACACGCAGACATTTCCAATCCTGTATAAAAAGATCTTTGCTTATCCTTCAATTTGTTTTATAACTTTACACGGATTACCTGCAGCAACAACATTTGACGGGATATCTTTCGTCACAACGCTTCCAGCACCGATAACCGTATTATCGCCTATAGTTACTCCGCCGAGAACAACGACATTTCCGCCAAACCATACATTACTGCCGACTTTTATAGGATAAGCATATTCAAGCCCTTTATTTCTTGTTTCAGCATCAAGCGGGTGTTCAGGGGTATAAAAAGCACAATTCGGACCGATAAACACATTGTCCCCGAATGTCACTTTTGCGGGATCAAGAATTATCAAATTATGATTTGAATAAAAATTTTCGCCGATTTCAATGTTATATCCGTAGTCAAAATGAATCGGAGGCTCAAGCAGATAATTCTCTTTTGTTTTGCCGAGAATTTTTTTAATAAGATTTTGTCTATCTCCGGTCAACTCCGGTGATAACATATTATATTTATGACAGAGAGTTTTGCAGCTTATGCGTTCTTCTATCAAAGATTTATCATAATTTGCATCATACAATAAACCGTTAAGCATTTTTTCTTTTTCGTTCATGAAATCTCTCTACATTTGTTTTTTTACAGTTTATATTGTTATTTTATGAGAAATTAAACTGTTGTCAAATTTTTGTAACACATTTTATTTTAAATCTTCCAGCCAGTCAATCAGGGGCTTTTTATCGCCGAATTTGAAATCAAATGTTTGCTCAAAATCTGCATCGGTTAAAAATTCATAATTTACGTTAAAAGCAGACGGAACTTCTTTGACGCCGAGGTTTTTAAACTTTTCAACAGATATTGTATTTTCTCCGTTTTCGGTCTCCGTTACATTTGCATAATTCAGCCCCTGAAAACAACAGAAAGGGACTTTTATTCTACCGTCCGAGCCTACATTCATCAAGCCGAATGAACGGCAGATTACCCCGCGGAAATTGTACACGGTACATACATCATTTATCAAAAACGGACAGTCATATCTGAACATTTCTCCATGAAATTTTTCTTTTCCGGCAAGAATATTTTTTATATTTTGTTTAACTATATTTTTGGTATCCTCATCCAGCTGTGCTGCGCCTGACATCAAAAATTCAAACTCAATTTTGGAATAAGGCAGCTGTACGTTTTTACAGCACAACGAACAGCCTTTTTTACAAAAAATATAAGGTTTTTGCATTATAAAAAACTTTGACAGTTTTTCATTCAGAAATTTTAAATAATTAATATAATTTTCATAATTTTCAATCATAAATTTTCACCGAGTAAAAATCTGCCGTCTGCTCTTTAACCCCGCCAAACGGGTGGCCGACAATATTTATATTAATCCTGTTTTTAAAATGAACCTTTTTTACAGTTACTTTGTCACTTGAAACAGTAGGCGCTGCAGCTTTTACTTTACACATGCCCACAAGACATGTACATATAATAAGTCCGGCAATTAAAAAATGTTTCATTATTTTTAATCCTTTCTATTTTAATTTTTCCAGCCAACTTGCAATATCTTTATCAACACCTGCGCCGCCTCTGCTGTAAACAACAAACGGAGCAAGGACTTTAGCGCCTTTAGCTAATTTTACCATATCTTTATCTATAGTATAGCCCCCGCCGCCGCCGTGTGTAACAAATGGCACAATGGTTTTGCCTTCAAAATTATTTTCGGCTAAGAATGTCATAACAGGCGGAGCCATTGTATACCACCATGCCGGCGTGCCGACAAATACAATATCATAAGGTGTTACATCCGTATTATTTATCGGCGGATGAATACCTTTGTCTTTTTGTTCTTTTGCAACACCGTAAGCGGTTTCATTGTAATCCGAAGGGTAAGGAGTTACAGGCGTTATTTCAAAAATATCCCCGCCGACCTGATTATGAATTTTTTCGGCGATAGATTTTGTGTTACCGCTCCATGAAAAATACGCAACCAATATTTTTTTATCCATAAAACCTCCTTGCTGCTGACTTTGCGCTGTCTGAGTGATGGCATAAGCCACCCCTGTACCGATAACAATTATTGAAAATATGATTATCCAAAAGTTTTTCATGATGCTTTTTCCTTATCTTGCAAGTCCTATAATCATTTCAACCGTTGCAGGGTCATAGTGTGAAAAGAATAAACTGTTCCCTGTATCAAGTGCTCTGATTGTTTCCATCTCTTCATTTGTTAATTCAAAATCAAAGATATCCATATTTTGTTCCATACGCTCTTTCTTCACTGATTTTGGAATAACAATAATACCTTCCTGTGTAAGAAAACGCAGGGCGACCTGAGCAGAAGATTTTTCATATTTTTCACCGATGGATACTAAAGTTTCATTGGTAAACATATTGTTTTTACCCTCTGCAAAAGGCCCCCACGCCATAATGTGTGTATTATATTTTTCCATAATTTTACGCGCTTCTTTTTGTTGTTGGAAGACATGTGTTTCTACCTGATTGACTGCAGGCTGAATTTCACAAAAATGAGAAAGGTCAATAAATCTGTCAGGATAGAAGTTGCTTACTCCGATTGCTCTTGCTTTTCCGGCTTTGTATGCCTTCTCCATAGCTCTATATGTGCCGTAATAATCCCCGAAAGGCTGGTGGATTAAAAGCAGGTCAACATAATCAGTCTGAAGTTTCTTTAAAGATTCGTCAATGGATTTTGCAGCCTTTTCTTCTCCTGCATTGGAAATCCAAACTTTTGTAACAAGGAAAATATCTTCTCTTTTAACGCCAGATTGTTTTATGGCGTTTCCGACTTCCGCCTCATTAAAATAAGCCTGTGCCGTATCAATAAGACGGTAACCTACATCAAGCGCATCTCTTACGCATCTTTCACATTCAGCCGGAGTTACCTGATAAACCCCGTATCCTAAAATAGGCATCTCAACGCCGTTATTTAATTTTACATTTTGCATAGCTATATCTCCTTTTCTTAAATTAGCATCCGGTGGTAACTCCATAACAAGCCCCTACCTTATAAAATTTGTATATTCAACCTCAACCGGTTCAGGCGGATAAATTCCTGCTTTTTCTGCTGCTTCTTTACATTTAAGATGATAGGCAAGATTTTTTGCCAGAATACGCATATTCTGCATGCCCTCTTTATCCTGTTTAACCTCTTCGGGATTTTGTCCGTGCACCATGTTCCAGTATCTGCCCGAAATCACAGGCATCTGGTTGATTTGAAAATATTTGTTTAGCTGGTCGATTGTCGCTGTTGTTCCTGCACGTCTTGCCGAAACTATCGCAGTGCCGGGTTTATGTTTGAATGAGTCGTGACCCGACATATAGTCAACAAAAAAAGCTCTGTCCAAAAACGGAATAATTCCGCCCGCCGCAGAACCGTAGTGAACAGGCGAACCTATGACATAACCGTCAAATTCTCTTGCATGCTCTACAAAATCGTTAACTTTGTCATTTATAACACACCGCCCGATTTTTGCGCACGCACGGCAGGCCCTGCAAGGGGATATCGGATCTTTTCCGATATAATAAATCTCTGTTTCAATACCTTCCTGATTTAAGGTATCTGCCATTTCTTTCAATGCAGTATAAGTACAACCGTTCCGGTTCGGCGAACCGTTTATCAGCAAAACTTTCATATTCATTACTCCTGTTTTTTTTAAATAAAAGCCTATAATTACATTATTTAATATTTATTGAAAATTTGAAGACCCGATTCTGCTTAATTATTATCTAATCCTCTCATAATATTTTGAAAAAATTTATTTTTTAATATAAGATAATTAAAGGAGATAAGGCGTGGAATCTAAATATACAGCAATCAGAGATATTATTTTAAGAAATATTCCGGATGAAGGAAATTATCCGACTTCCATAGAAGGAGTGCGAATTGCCAGAAGAAATAACCCGACGGAATTTTTGAGATGTTTTTACAATCCGAGCTGCATATTTGTACTTCAGGGTATCAAACACATGCTCTACGGAGAAGAAAATATTACCTACACAAAAGGACAATATGTCGTATCCTGCACGGATATTCCGGTATCAAGCAGGGTCGCACAGGCCTCACCGGATGAACCTTTTGTCGTAATGATTCTGGAACTGAATTCCAATATAATCTCCAACCTGATTCTGGAAACTAAACTGCCTAAAACAATCGAACAGGATGAAAAAGCACTTGCAATATCCGAAACGGATGAAGAATTGCTTGATGCATTTTACCGCCTTGCCCTGCTTCTTGATAAACCAGAATCAGAACAGCAGATTATGTCACCGATGATTATAAAAGAAATCTACTACAGACTTCTTACAGGCCCTCTGGGCGGTCAGCTCCGTCTGATAAATACAAAAGGAACTCGCTCAAACCAGATTGCCCATGCAATTTCAATCCTGAAAGAAAAATTCAGCGAAAAGCTTAACATGGATGAAATCGCCGTAAGTGTAAATATGGCGCCGTCATCTTTCTACAGAAACTTTAAGAAAGTGACACAGGTCAGTCCTCTGCAATATCAGAAACAGTTAAAACTATACGAAGCGCAAAGACTGATGTTAACAGGCAATTATGATGCCGCAACCGCCTGCTATGAAGTCGGTTACGAAAGCCCGACCCAGTTCAGCAGAGAATACAAAAAAATGTTCGGCAACCCGCCGAAAACCGATATTAAAAAGCTTGCATACGTATAAATATACTCCTTTATAAAACAACATTTTTACGTTTTGTAAACAAACACTATGCAAAGAGTTATTTTTTAAGTATGCTGAGCGTGAGTATGAATAAGGAGATTAATCATGCCTAAATTTAATTTGATGTCTTATATTATGCCGCCTGAGGATAAGATGTTTTTTACATACTTTCAGGACAGTGCGGTAATCTGCCGCAAAGCTGCCGGCCTTTATGACGAGATTATGCATAACCAGCTTAACGAAGAATATAAAGAAAAAGCTTTGAAATATAAAAAGAAAGGCAAACTTTCGTATAAAGCTATTTTAAAACAATTAAACAAAAGTTTTATAACGCCGCTCGAAAGAGAAGATATACAAACAATTGCCGTTCAATTATATAAAATCGATAAAAAAATTATAAAAGCCTGTCTTAATTTGGAAGTGTATAGATTAAACAATTACACTGAAGAAATGAAAGAACAGGCTTTAACTTTGGTTCAGGCAACCGAAAAACTCGGAGAAATTATCAAAATATTCAAAAAAGTTTCCGACGTTGAAAAAATAACCAAACTTAATATTGAAATGAAAGAGATAGAATCCCACGGTGATGAAATTCACCGCCGTGCAATGAAAAATCTTTTCTCAGGCCAATATGATGCGCTGGAAGTTATTAAACTCAGAGATATGTATAAAGAAATTGAAAATGCATTTGACGCCTGCTTCTATGTAACGGATACCATATTAAATGTTGTATTAAAACAAGCGTAGGTGTTATATGACGGTAACAATATTACTATTAATCGCAGTAGTACTGATAGCATTAGTATTTGAATTCATAAACGGTTTTCACGATTGTGCAAACGCAATCGCAACAGTTGTATCAACAAAAGTTTTATCCCCTAAACAGGCCGTTCTTTTCGGCGCGAGTCTGGAATTTATCGGGGCGCTCACAGGCACTCACGTTGCAAAAACGATAGGTTCAGGTATAGTTAATGCTGAAATGATTACTTTGACTGTAATTTTTTGTGCTTTAACCGCCGCAGTTATATGGAATTTGTTTACATGGTGGCTCGGGCTGCCGTCAAGTTCCTCCCACGCGTTAATCGGGGGGCTGCTAGGTGCTACTGTCGTTAAAGCAGGAGTTGATGCAATCCATTTTCATACTTTGATAGACAAAGTTATTATCCCGATGTTCACCTCACCGGTACTGGGATTCTGCGTAGGGTTTACCCTGATGCTACTTCTGGCCTGGGCTATTCTTATAACACGTGCTCATCCGGATACCATTAACAAAAAATTCAGAAAATTACAGCTGCTGTCTTCAGGTTTAATGGCATTAAGCCACGGTTCAAACGATGCTCAAAAGACAATGGGTATTATTACTCTGGCACTTTTAGCCGGCGGAGTTTTGCATAAAAACCCGACAGGTGATTTTGAAATTCCTATATACGTAATCATAGCCTGCGCATTAACAATGGCAGCAGGCACAATGAACGGCGGCTGGAAAATCATCAAAACCATGGGGCACAAAATCATTAAATTAAAACCTATACACGGATTTGCAGCAGAAACCTCCGCAGCAGGATTGATTTTGACGGCATCACATTTCGGGATTCCGCTCAGTACGACCCACGTTATTTCAACGGCAATCATGGGGGTAGGTTCTACACTCCACGCACATGCCGTCAAGTGGAATATCGTTGGAAACATTGTGACTGCATGGGTTCTCACAATCCCTGCCTGCATGATAATCTCATCAGTAATTTATTTTCTGATTTACAAAATATTCTAGGATAATACCGATGAAAATTACCGTTCTTGCGGAAAATAATTCAAGAATTGATAACTACCTGCTTGCAGAACCTGCTTTGTCTTTATTTGTAGAAGCGGATAACAAAAAAATACTGTTTGACACAGGCTACAGTGATGTATTTTTAAAAAACGCAAAAAAGTTAGGCATCGACCTTTCCCGAACTACGGATATAGTTATTTCGCACGGACATAACGACCATACGCGCGGGTTGACATTCTTGGATATAAAAGACAAAAAAATAAATTTTATCGCACACCCGAACATTTTTGACGAAAAAGTCGGCGAGGATAAAATTCACTACGGCTGCCCGCTTTCTGAAAAACAGCTTGATGAAAAATTCAATCTGATTTTAACGGCCGCGCCTTATTTTTTGAGCGAAAATCTCTGTTTTCTCGGACAAATTGAAAATAACAAAAGTTGCGATATTGACGATTCTGCGCTGGTTTATAAATCTCCAGAAGGTTTAATTATTATTACCGGCTGCTCGCATTCAGGAATAATCAATATAATCAACCACGCGAAAAAAATCACCGGCGTAAACCGTATTTACGGAATAATCGGAGGTTTTCATCTGATTAAAAAAAGCTCTGATGAACTCAAAAACATCGCAATAACATTACAAAAAGAGGACATAAAGCATTTATACCCGTGCCATTGCTGCGATTTGAATTCCAAAATACTTCTTGCTCAATACTGCAAGATTGAAGAAGTTTGCACAGGGGATGAAATTATTTTCTAAAAATGGCAAAAAAATTTTTGTTCGGATTTTAAATATAATACTCACAAAAACGGAGACCGGAATGATTTCTAATATACAAAATACACCCCAGACATTTACAGGGTTTTACAAGATAAAAGGTACGGCGCATGATTTGAAACCTCTGGTAGAACCTATCAGAGATGCATTACCTGACAGTTTTGTATTTTTTAAAGACAAATCCAAATGGAAAAGAACTTTATACATTATAACCGGCAAACATCAGGACAAGTTCATAGATAAATTCGGGCGCGTCGATATTATGGATTTAAAAGAAAATGTCGAAAAATATCTTGCGGAAAAGGCCGTCAAATTAAAATTCGAAAAAATCAAAAAAGCTATCGACGACGACAAGCTTACAAAAAAGACTCTTCGTTAATTCGCTGTATTTGTCTGTAAACTTTTAGCAGCAGCCGTCTTTTTCGACAAAACAATCGCATTATCAACACAGTCAGCGAGGACAGAATCACCTTTTTGGAATTCGTTAGCGACTATTTTCATTGAAAGCGGGATTTCCAGAAGCTTACGCAGAACCCGTTTCAGCGGCCTTGCACCGTAAAGAGGCTCGTATCCTGCTTTTGCCAGATATTCTTTTGCAGGTTCAGTAACTTCCAGTGTAATTTGTTGTTCCGCCATTCTTGCCTGAAGAGATTTAAGCTGAATATCAATGATGCTTTTTAATTGTTCAATATCAAGAGGATTGAATGAAATAATTTCATCAATTCTGTTTATAAATTCAGGCTTAAACTTTGAACGGAGGGCACATTTAATCTGCTGTTCTTTGTCGTGTTCTGTTAATTGTTCATTTAAAATGACATCGCTTGCAATATTACTTGTCATAATAATGACGGTATTTTTAAAATCAATCAAATGCCCCTGTCCGTCGGTTAAACGGCCATCGTCAAACATCTGGAGCATTATGTTAAATATATCGGGATGAGCTTTTTCCGCCTCATCGAACAGAACAACCGAATAAGGTTTTCTGCGGACAGCTTCGGTTAACTGACCGCCTTCTTCGTAGCCTACGTATCCCGGTGCTGAACCTACAAGACGCGATACGTTTTGTTTTTCCATAAATTCACTCATGTCAATTCTGATTAGAGAATCCTCGTCACTGAACATGAATTCCGAAAGAGCTTTTGCAAGTTCGGTTTTCCCAACCCCTGTCGGGCCGAGAAACAGGAATGTACCTATAGGACGCTTAGGATCATTCAGACCGGAGCGGCCGAGTCTTATTGCATCGGATATCTTTTTAACAGCTACATCCTGTCCTACAACGCGTTTTTTCAGGTAGTCTTCCATGTGGACTAACTTTTGCGATTCGTCTTCAAGAAGGCTTGTTACAGGAATTCCTGTTGATTTTGAAATAATTTCCGAGATATCTTCGCCGTCAATTTCTTCTTTAATCAGGCGGTGAGTGGAAGATTTGGCCTGAATGGCTTCAAGTTTTTTCTGTGTTTCTGCCATTTGTGCATAGCGTTTTTCTATATTGATATCAGGGGATTCATTTTTCTTATTGAGTTCAAGCTGAGCTTTAATAGCCGCCATGTTCTTTTTCAAAACGCGGGTGGTTTCAATAAGTTTCTTTTCCTGAGCCCATTGATTTTTTAACTTGTTAATCTTTGCATCTATCGTTTCTATTTTTTTGAGAATTTTCTGAATTTTACTTTCAGCTTCTTTGGAGTGTTCTTTTTTAAGCGCACCTTTTTCGATTTCAAGCTGCATTTTTTCTCTTATATAAACATCAATTTCTTCAGGGAGAGTGTCTATAGCAATTCTGAGGGAAGATGCTGCCTCGTCAATAAGGTCGATTGCCTTATCCGGAAGATAGCGGTCAGAGATGTACCTGTCCGATAATTTTACGGCCTGAACAATGGCATCATCAAGAATTTTTACCCCGTGATAAGCCTCATATTTATCTTTAAGACCTCTGAGAATACTTATAGTAGTTTCAACGGACGGTTCTTCCGCGATAACAGGCTGAAAACGGCGTTCGAGCGCTTTATCTTTTTCTATATATTTTCTGTACTCGTCTGTAGTTGTTGCACCGATTACACGTACGTTGCCGCGGGCAAGCATCGGTTTCAGAAGATTTCCCGCATCAACAGAGCCTTCTGAACCGCCAAGCCCCATGATTGTATGAATTTCATCAATAAAAAGCATCAAATCTTCATAGTGCTCTTCAATTTCTTTTAAAACACCTTTCAGGCGGTCTTCAAACTCGCCTCTGTATGATGCACCTGCAAGCAGTGCACCTAAATCAAGCTCCATTATCCTGTCATTTTTTAAACTTTCAGGCACGTCACCGCATGCAATCCGCTGTGCAAGACCTTCAATAATCGCTGTTTTTCCCACCCCCGGCTCGCCGATAATTACGGGATTGTTTTTGGAACGACGGTTCAGAATTTGTATTACGCGCCGAATTTCGTCATCTCTGCCGATGACAGGATCAAGTTTGTTTTGCTTTGCTTTTTCCGTAATATCAACCGTATATTTTTGAAGCGGGGTCTGTGTTTGTTGTTCAATTTTTTGTACGGCGGCGGTTTCTTTCGGACTTTCAACAGGGGCTGCTGGAGTGTCAGGGGTCGAAACTATATCAACTGTTGTTATGTTTCTTATTACGGTAATCAGTTTTTCATAAACATCTTTTCGGGAAATTTTATTCTTTTCAAACAGGTAAATAATAGTACCGCTGTCGATTTTCAAAAGTGCAAGCAAAAGATGTTCAATACTTATCAGGGAATCATTGGACATTCTGGCCTCATCACGCGCAATTTCAAGGAGTTTTGCCGTATTTTTGGAAAGCGGCATGTCTTTATAATCACTTAACGGTTTACAGCCTCGTTTTGTGATAAATCCGTCTAACTGCTGCGCAAGCGACGGGTTATCCAGCCCGATTTTAGAGAGCAGAATCTTTGGTAAATCATTTTCGTCGTACATTAATGCAAGTAAAATTTGTTCCGGTTCGACCATCATAAAGTTTCTTGCGTTCGCAATTGATTTTGCAGAATTGATAATCGCCTGTGAGTGTTCCGTTAATTCCATAAAATTCCCCTTTTAAAAATATAATATTAAATTCCTGTCAAAAAGCAATCATACGAGTATTTGAGTTTTTGAAAAAAATATTATATAATAACTCTATGAACGAAAACGCAAAAAGAGAGCTTGAGCGCCTGCTCAACGGGAACAAAAATTTTGTAAACGGCACACCTACAGCAAAAAATATGTGCCTTGAGACTTTGAAAAAATTTGCATTTCATCAAGAGCCGCGTGCCGTTGTTTTAAGTTGTTCGGATTCGCGGGTTGTGCCTGAGATAATTTTTGACTGCGGAATAGGGGAACTATTTGTCGTGAGGGTAGCAGGAATAACCGCAGGCCCTAACGTTATCGAAAGCATTGAATATGCCGTCAAAAAACTTGAAGTTCCGCTGCTTGTACTTCTCGGCCATGATGACTGCGGGGTTATGAAATACGCAAAAGACCATTATCCTGAGCAGACGGAAGACTTCAAATCCATAATAAATTGTGTTTATCCTGTACTGGATAAAAAAGAAGACATCACCTGCCATAATTACTTTGCGCAGCAGCACACCATCTGGGTTGAGGAAGTTCTGCTTGAAAAATCCCGTATAATTAAAAACGCCGTTGACAATGACAAATTATACATTGCCAAATGCCACCTTGACCACTCAACCGGCCTTGTGGATTTGATTGATTAATATATTGCTGCCTGTTCCGAAACTGTTATTGAAAGCAGGCTGTACCGGCGGTTTATCTGCTATACTGCGGTTATATCTGTACTGTGTCCAAAGGCGTGAAATCAACGCAAGCAGCCCGCCTACAACCAGCAGACTGAACAAAAACGGAACCATTGCAATTACTGCTTTGCCTTTAAATAATTCACCAATTTTTTGTTTATAAAGATTTTTGTCATCGCCTGCAATTTGTTTGGCAATTTTCGGGATATCGTTAAGTGATGCGACATTCAAGTCTTTTGAAAGAATTTCAGGGTACTTGCCGTTCTTTTGGAGCAATTTTTTAAACCCTGCGTCAAACAGTGTACTCCCGAAAATTGTATATAGTGCAATCACCGGTACTCTTGTTGCAACTTCTTGTACTTCAAGTTTACCTCTGTCTTTTGCAGCGCCAAAATAACCTGCGACGCCCGATAACACTGTTACGGCAAGCTGTCCGTTGCCAAGCGCAAGAGAACCGTCCGATTTTCTCGCAAAATCAAGGTTGACATAAGTGTCTAAGAAATTTTTAAGCCCATTGGATTTTACTCCTGTTTTTTCAAGCAGGTTGTAAATTTTTGCCCCCGGATTCAGGAAAATTTCGCTGGCTTTTTGCACCGCCCTGCTTTTACGTCCGGCTGCCGCAAGCGCTATACTTGCACCAAACGCGGCGGCTGAAACAATTCCTGCCTTTTTAAGATGTGAAACAGCACTTTTTTCCACTCTTTCATGCACCTTAGGGTCTTCTTTTTTCTCTTTATCAAGATTTACAACATTGCTGAAATCCGCTTTGTTGAAAAGTTTCTGGGTAAACAAATTCTTAGCAAAACTCAAACCGTACTCTGCCGCAGGAATTGCCGCACAACTTAACACGATACCTGCTTTGACCGGCAAAAGCTTTCCTGCCGCAGGATTATTTGCAAGCTCCGCTACGGATTTTGATACATCTTTCCTGAGGTCTTTCGGAAGAAATTTTGAAAATATTTTTCTTCTGGAAAGATATTCACCCATCAGTGACGGCAGATAGAAAAACAGGGCCGATTCAAACACTTCAAGAAAACTTATCTCGGACAAATCTGCCAGACTTCTTGCAAAAACAGCCTTAGGCAGCCAGTTTGTCGCCGTTGCCTGAGCAAATCGCGAATGTGAAAGTCCGGAATCGCCTTCTTTCATATCTATAACTTTTGCCAGAAATCTCTTTTTAGGGGTTAAATTATCCAGCAGCTCTTTTGAAATTTTATTTACACCGTGAGGGGTTTTAGCAGTAAATGTTACGTTATAATCAAATGTCATTTTAATATCTTCCTTATAATTCTGTAATACACGCATAAAAAAAGCTGACCCGTTTAATTACCGTCAGCTCCAATCTGTTAATTTTGAAAAATGTTCATCACATTCGGCAGACTGAAGCTGACTTGCACATCATCATCATTTGCATAGCCATCATCATATCTGTCATTTTTTCAAAAGAACGTATATTCAAAATATTTTTTCCCTTTTTTCTTAATTAGAGATTATAAAAAAGAAATTCCCGTGTCAATATATAGAAATTGTATACACTACACCTATTGACAAAAAAATTTTTGTTGGAGTATTATATAAAACATAGAAAAGGGAAATTAATGAAAAAATTATACGCATTAACAACTTCATCCTCATCCTCCTCCTCTTCGAATAAGTTTCCGACGGGACTTATTTTAAAGCTTTGCGTGTGATGAGAAAAGTTTGATGCAGCAAAAGTTTATAAGATAATTTAAGTCCCGCCGGCATGGCGGGACTTTTTTAATGGAGAAATCAGAAGAACATGGATTTAACAGTCAAAAATTACGGAAAACGGCAGCAACAGTACAAACCTACATTTAAAGGACCTCTGGACGGAGTTATTACAAATACATTCCGCACACTCGACACAAACGAAATGGCAAACGCCGTACTTCTTGATGTCGGCGCAATGGTAGCCCCGAGAACTTATATTGATACAAAAAAAAGAAACAAATACGCAGGTTCAGAAACCTTCTTCCGCGAAATCTGCGGAACATTTATCAACTGTCTGTCTGCAGGACTTCTGGCAATTCCTATCGGAATACTTGCCAATAAATATATAAATCCTGAAATAAAAATTAATAACAAAAGCTGGTTTTCCAATGATTCGCTTATGGTGCTGAAAAATTCGTGGGACGAAAGCCGCGACGGTTTACGCGGATATGTAAACAACGTTATGAACGGAATGAGCGGGCACGACGGCAGCAAAATCGCTCGCTGGAACGAAATTAACTGGAAAAATATCGACTGGATTGACGAAAAAAGCTGGGATAACATAAAATGGGAAAATCCGGCTTACAAAAATATCAGCGAAAAACTAAAAACTTCCGACGGTATCGTTGATACGATGACAGAAATTATCAAAAACGATAATATCTCTTCTAAAGATAAAAAGAACCTTTTCCGCCTGATAGAAGCCAGAGTAACAAATGCACTGGGCGTAAACCGCAGCGTGGATGTCACTTCAGGCAAATATAAGATGAACGCAACTCTTTCCAATATAATCCGCGATACATACGATATGGGAAAAGATGTTCTGACAAATAAAAACTTAAATATTGAATCTGCCCTGAATAAAATCAAAACCGTAAATAAAGTAAAAATCTTGGGCGCGCTGAGTCTGGCATCGGTTCTGGGATTAACTAACCAGTATATTAACCGTCAGATAACCAAAAAACGCACAGGCTCAACAAAATTTGTCGGAGAAGTCGACTACGAAAACGCTGTCGCAGGAAAAACTCAGGAAGAAAAGAAAACCGGAGGATTTATCTTCCGTAAACTCGCAGCAAGCGCAGGTATGATTGCTATGGCAATCGGGGTTATGAGAATTAAAAATCCGAAAGATTTTATCAGAAAACTGGAATTCACCGGCCCTATATCAAGCGGAAACGCAATAAAAACCGTCTACACTTCGACAATCGTAGGCAGATTCATGGCTGCAGACAATGATAACGAATTGAGAGAATCCGTAACAAGAGATTATTTCGGATTTCTTAACTGGCTTGTACTCGGCGGCTTCGCAGCAAAAGGCACGGCAAATCTTCTGGATAAAAAACGCGAATTTCTGTTCAATATAAATAAAGAAGGCAAAGGCATTAAACACTGGCTAAACGACATAACCCTCAAATCTCATACGGAAATTGCCGCAAAAGGTAAAGATTTTGCGTTTAAAAACATGTGGAAACTTAATGTCGCACACATGGCAGGCCTTGCTTATTCAACCGTAGCACTCGGGTTTATGGTGCCGTTATTCAATATTGCGGTTGCCGAATATAAAAAGAACCACCAAAAACCTTTAGAAACCCCGCCGCAGGCAATCCGTCCGGACATTCGGGAAAATCTTCCCGTAGCATTCGAAGCTTTTAAGAAAGCGAATACTCCATAATATAATCGTCCATTACAAAGCCTTGACCAATGTCGGTTACAACCGCATCTATAGTTTTGAACCCCCAACGGTCATAGGCTTTTATGGTATTTGAGTTGTATTTGTTTACGGTAAGCCTTATTTTATTAAAACCCTGCTCTGCGCTCAGGCGTTTAATTTCTTCAAAAGCTTTGCGCCCTGTTCCCTGCCCGCGGAATTCTTTTTTTATATATAATTTGGACAGAAACATATACCCGTCTTTCGGTGAAATGCCGAAATAGCCTATATTTTCCCCGTTATCGTTAATAAAACAGTACGAATAATTCTCCTCCGAAATCTGTTTTTTCATAGCTTTTTCGGATTGAAAATTTTCGACCATATATTCAATCTGTTCATCAGAAAGGATTATGCCCCAGTATTCATGCCAGATATCTGACGCAAGAGCTGCAAGCACGGGAATCTCTTCTTTTTCAACTTTTATAAAATTCATAGTCTACTTCTTATCGGTAACTTTTATCAGATGCCAGCCGAATTCAGTCGGCACAGGGTCTGACACTTCGCCTACAGGAAGTTCAAAAGCTTCGTCTTCAAACGGTTTTACCATTTGTCCGCGTCTGAAATACCCCAAATCGCCTACTCTTTGACCTGAAGGACAGAGTGAATATTTTTGGGCGTATTCTTCAAAACTTCCGCCGTTATCAATGTCTTTCTTAATCTGAACGGCTTCGTTTCTGTCTTTTACAAGAATATGACTTGCTCTTACTGTTGTAATTTCCTGTGCAATTGCGATACCGCAAGTAAGTATCATAACTGACATTAATTTAATTAATTTCTTCATCATAACAAAACCATACTACTATAACCGGTTTGGAATTACAATTATCTCTTCGGGCAATGTAAGTTTTTCTCCTGCATATTATAAGAGTATTGTGAATTACGGTTTTCAAACCGCACGGTCAAAATAAGAAAAGGAGAAAAAAATGACTTTCAATCCGCTTAAAGAAAAAGGAATTTCCATAGAAAAACAAATCAGAACATGGCACGATATCGTAAAGCGTCCGTTTAACAAAACAGAAGTAGACTGCTACACAAGAACAAGACAAATTCTTATGAACGGCATAGAAACGGAAGCATGGGGCTACAAACACTGTATGGCGAGATTATGCGACGATTTGGATTTGAGAAAAACACTTGCCTGTATCAGACGCTTAGAAGACATGCAGCAGACCACGGTAAACTGGTTCGGGCCGGCAGACCAATCCGTTTTGAATACAACTCTCGGCTACGAACAGGTTGCTGTTGACCTCACCGCATGGCTTGCGCAAAACGAACCCGATGATTATGTAAGAGAAACTTTTAACTTCGGGCTGCTTGAGGATTTTGACCACCTATACAGGTACAGCCAGTGGCAATATATGATTGAAGGCCAAAACCCTAATGATATTTTGCAGGGAATGACAGATGTTGTAATAGGCCGCCCGACCCAGAATCACCACAATGACAACAAAATAAGATTGAGAAAGGCATATAATAAAGAAACAGCTTCTCCGCAGACAAAAGTTAATATCCTTACGCTTGTATCAGGTGAACAGCAAACCCACAATTATTATGCGGAACACGGATTTATGTACGGCAACGACGATTTGAGAAGAACTTATGCCGAAATCTGTGATGTCGAAGAAGAACACGTTACAATGTATGAATCTTTGATAGACCCGACAGAATCCAAGTTTGAAAAATTACTTGTTCACGAATTTACGGAAGTCTGCAATTACTATAACTGCTATAAAGACGAATCCGATTTGAAACTGAAACAGGTATGGGAAGAGTTTCTTGCATTTGAACTCGGCCACCTTCAAGTTGCGGCAGACCTTTTCAAAAAATACGAAAAACGCGACCCTGAAGAGGTTATCGGCACAACAATCTATGAACCGTGCCACTTTGAATCACAAAAGGAATACGTCACAAACATTCTTGAAAACGAAATAGACAAGCGCCTCGGAGAAAATCTGGATTATACAAAAATATCCGAACTTCCTGACGACTGGGCAAGCTATAAAGTTCAGGAAAAAGTAGGCGAAGAAGGAGCGCCGACTGAAAAAACAATTCAATTAATCACAACATCACTCTACAGGGATATAGTTTCCGCAGACAAAAAGTTAATCAAAAAGCAGCCTGACCTCCTGCGCCGCGGTCTTGAAACGGAAGCTCAAGCACCTGACACCGTCACCCCTGAAGAATATGAAGAAATGAATGAAAACGATACGTTTGAATTTTAGGCAAATTAATATCTTACAATCCGGCGTTGTTCGTAGAAAACCCGCAATTATACGCAGCATATAAGTAAAATATTTCCCTCTTCCGATTTGGAGAGGGAAATATAAACTTAAAATAATGTTGACTAATCAGCAGCTTTAACAAGGACAAACTTTTCAACGGCTTTTACAAACCCGTCATTTTCTATAGAATCAGTGACGTAGTCCGCGCATGCTTTAAGTTCATCCGTAGCATTGCCCATCGCAACCGCAAGCCCGCCTGCTTTTAACAAAACTATATCGTTGTTCTGATCGCCGATTGTCATAACTTCTTCTTTTTTGATACCCCACAAGTTTCTTAAATATTCAAGCGCGCAGGCCTTTGTAGCTTCTTTATGGGATATCTCGCAAAAATACGGGGTAGATTTGACAATATACAATTCAGGATAATCTGCCTGTAAGTATTCAACCCACGCTGAGACTCTGTCAGAGTCGTCGTAATCTATACCCAGAATTTTGTTTACATTATCCAGTTCAAGATTATCAAAATTCCCGACGGTGTAAGGCAATCCGCTCTGGAGAATATAACGCTTAATTGCATCATCGTCATGTTCTACGTAGATTTTATCGTTGTTATAAACATTCAAATGAATATTATTGGCTTTACCCCAGTTGATAATTTTTCTGGCGGTTTTCGGGTCAATAGTTCTTTCGTAGATAATTTTTTCACCGTCTTTAATAAGTCCGCCCTGATATGATATTATAGGGGTTTTTAAATCAAGACGGTCTGCGACTATTTTTGCAGCACCATGCATTCTGCCGGTCACAAGAACGACAGGAATATTACAGGCCGAAAGATTTTTGATGCAATCGATTACGGGCTGGTTAAACTCATAGTTATATTTTAAAATTGTCCCGTCGATATCGGTTGCAATCATCTTAATCATCGGATTAAAACCCTCCGCTGAATGCTCTGCTCATTGCACAAATCGTTTTGGCATCATTGATGTCGCCGTTTTTAATCATCTGGAATATTTCATCTGCTTTATATTCCTGAGTTTGAAGAACTTCACCTTCATCAGGGTTTTCACCGACAAATTTTAAATTGGTTGCAAGATAGAGGTACAGTTTTTCATTGCAAAATCCCGGAGATGTATAGATATAACCGAGTGACTTCCAATCCTGTGCAACATAGCCTGTTTCTTCTTCCAATTCTCTTTTGCAGGCAACTGCAGGGTCTTCATTTTCATCAAGTTTACCTGCAGGAAGCTCCAGTGATTCTTCCTTTATAGGGTAGCGGTATTGTTTTACCATTAAGATATTCATATCATCTTTCAATGCTATAATTACAACTCCGCCCTTATGTTTTACAACTTCTCTGATTGTTTTTTGACCTGTTGAGATTACAACATCATCAATAAGTACATCTATTACTTTTCCTTCGTAAGCTGTTCTGCTGTTAATTGTTTTTTCTTCTAAATTCATTGTGTCACCTATAATGCTCTGATAATCGATTTTATATTTTCATCCGTAATTTTTATTAATGCAACCGTTTTGGTTGTTTCATCCAGATTATTCAATGATTTCAAAACCTCTGCGGTTTTGAGAATTATTGTCTGGTTGTTGCATTTGAGGAGTTCTCTTATGGCGAGAACGTCATCGCTTAATTCCAATGCCGTGTAAACAAACGGACTCTCTTCTTTAAGTTCGTATTTTACAAGCTGTTTTAATTCTTTTTCATCAATGTTCGAAAGTAATTTTTTTATTGACAGAATTTCGTTTTTGGTTTCTTTGTTTTCATCAAAGAGATATTCATCGTTCTCTGTTAGTATATCAAATTTTTCTTTTGCGTTCAACAGTATTACGGAAATTGGACCGGTATGCTGTTTACGGATTAAATTTTCAAAAAGTTCGTACAGTTCAAAGTCAAACACCTGCGAAAGAGAGAGGATTTCTCCGAGTCCGTTAATTATATTATTAATTATCAGAAGCGCATCTTCAAAATTTGTATTCATTATAGAAAACAGGTCTTCCAGATAAGGGATTTCACCTGCAATATTTTCCGCCATGGAAGATGTTTTCATTGCCTGAATAATTTGCGGCACTGCTTCTTTTTCGCCGTATGATACGAGAAATTTCACAGCTGCAAGCTTTTCAAAGTCATCGTTTGAATTGAGATTTGCCGTTGCCTTATTGTATGAAACGCTGTCCTTCATCATACCGAGCGTATAAGCACAGTTTATTGCAAGAGCATAATTCTCACTGTGCGCGTATTCTCTGAGCAAATCAAGAGCAAGGTTGTCCTGAATATATGAAAAGAATTTTGCACAGTAAGTTTTTTCGTCATCCGTCCCGTGTTCAAATATATCGAGCATTTCGTCGGTCAAATCTTCGTCGGCGTATTTGGCAAGCACCTGAATAATTGCATCTTCGTATGAAGGTGAATAATATTTTAAAAATTTCAAAAGATTTTTATAATTTGTTTCGTCGCAGACATTTCTGATATATTCGGAGATATTTTGTTTAACAAAATCGAACAAAAAGTCGTCTTTTCCTACAAGTTCGCGGAAAAGCTCCGTATCTGAATTATCCACCATATTGCGGGCAACTTCTTCTGCTTCGCGCTGATTTTTGCCTGTCAGTTTTTTTAAAATCTCTTGCATAATAAACCCGAATACCGGTGCAGTTTACGGCTTAATCAAGATAGAACACCGTAATAACTTTGTGTCCTTCTTCAGCATACTGCACTGCATTATGTAAAGTTTTACTTGTATGAGACAAGAAACAGATTAACTGGTTGCAATCATCTATAATTTCTCTGTTGCAAATGCGGGAAGCATCGGCAAGAGTCATCATAGCTCTGTCGGAGTGCTCAACGATATTCGGAACTCCGATAAGCTGATCTTGAACATCAGACGGCTGCTGTCCTATAGTTTGCGGGAGAATAACTTTTAATTTATCCGGATTAGCCTTCATAGCACCGCGAATAGCAGCTGCGTTAGTACCTGAAGAACCTCCTGACGTAATAATTGTATTTCCCTGCATAACAAGAGCAGAAGTAAGAGTTTCAATCATCTGCTGATGAGTAATAGGAAGGTTACGACTGCCGATAATGGCAATTCTTTTTGCAGACTGTTGAATCGTAGCGAGTTCCATCGCCAGAGCATCGACCGTGTGCGGAGAATCAGAATCTACCGTATCCATATCATCTATCGGAACCATAATTGAATTTTGTTTTTCCTGATCCTGTCCGTCAGTGCTCATCATAATTGAATTCATTTCAGTCTCTGTCATTTTTCCTACTTTCTGATTGCAATAAATATTTTTTTCGATTATGCTGATTATAACACAAAAAAAATTTTTTGGGAATAGGGACATGGAAAATATATTGGAAAACCTCAACAGGGAGCAGAGAGAAGCCGTTCAAACCATCAAAGGACCTTTGCTGGTACTGGCAGGTGCCGGCAGCGGAAAGACGAAATTACTTACCTCACGCATAGCATACCTCATTCAAAACGGTGTCAGACCGCGTAATATTCTGGCCGTAACGTTTACGAACAAGGCGGCAAGAGAAATGAAAGAACGTCTCGGGAATATTTTAGGAGAAAATACCGTAAAATATATGTGGGTCGGAACTTTTCACGGAATTTGCGGAAGAATGCTCCGCGAGCATATTGAGGATTACAGTTTCCAATCCGGCAAAAGGCTTGATAAAAACTTTTCTATTTATGACGAAACCGACAGCAATGCGGTTATAAAAAAAGCCATCAAAAAGCTTAATCTTGACGATAAAATTTATCAGCCAAAACTTGTGAAATCCATAATTTCCAATGCAAAAAACAAAATGCAGGACGCCTACACTTTTGCCACATTCGCAAGAGATTTCAAATCCCAGAATATTGCCAAAATATACGAAGAATACGAAAATTCGCTGAATAATAACAACGCAATCGATTTTGACGATATGCTTCTTTTGACAGTGAAACTTCTTGAACAAAACCCGCAGGTCAGAAAAGAATATTTCGACCGTTTTCAGCATATTCTCGTAGATGAGTATCAGGATACAAACCAGGCTCAGTACAGACTTGTTAATATGCTCTACACCAACCTGCAGGCAGAAATCCCTGAAGAACGCTCCCTTTGCGTTGTTGGCGATGTTGACCAGTCAATTTACAGCTGGCGCGGTGCGGATTATACAATTATTTTGAACTTCCAGAAGGATTTTAAAAATACAAAACTCATCAAGCTTGAACAAAACTACCGTTCTACCGCAAATATTTTGAATGTTGCCAACGCTATTATTGAAAATAATACAGAACGCGTGGACAAAGTTCTCTACTCTCAAAAAGGCGACGGCGAAAAGATTGATTACTTTGAAGCTCAGGACGAAGCAGACGAGGCAAACTTTATTGCAAGCA
This sequence comes from Candidatus Gastranaerophilales bacterium, assembly GCA_944324235.1. Lineage (GTDB taxonomy): Bacteria > Cyanobacteriota > Vampirovibrionia > Gastranaerophilales > Gastranaerophilaceae > CALUVN01. The sequence goes on along the minus strand of CALUVN010000001.1, from coordinate 7,345 downwards.
AAATTAAACAGGACAGCGGCGGAGATTATAACCGCTATGCAATCCTGTACCGCACAAATTCACAATCCCGTGCTCTGGAAGAAGCCTGCATGGCAGCAGGTATTCCATACAGAATTTACGGCGGCCTGAAATTCTATGACCGTAAAGAAGTAAAAGACATAATCGCCTACCTGAGATTAATCTATAACACTGATGACTCTCAAAGTTTTGCACGAATCGTTAACGTTCCAAAACGCTCAATCGGCGATACTACGATTAAAAACCTTCAAACATTTGCCGACCAGAACGATATGAGCCTGTTTGAAGCCGTTAAACACATCGACGATGCCATTGAAATTCCGCCGAGAACCCGCTCTAAACTCAAAGATTTTGCAGAATTAATCCTGAGATTTAAAGATGCACAAAAATCTTATAACCTGCAGGAATTTGTAACTCTTGTAATAGAAAAAAGCGGCTATCTCGCAGAACTTCAAGCTCAGGGAACTGATGAGGCAGAGGCAGATATTGAAAACCTTCAGGAACTTGTAAACGTCGCAGGCGAATTTGAACCGGAAGAACTCGATAATATCTTAGGTGAATTTCTTCAACAGGTCGCACTGGTCTCAGACCTTGACGGCGTTGACGAGATTGCAAATAATGTAACGTTGATGACTCTTCACTCCGCAAAAGGACTGGAGTTTCCGGTAGTATTTCTTGCAGGGCTGGATGAAGGAGTTTTCCCGCACCAGAGAACCTTTAATTCGCCGTCGGAAATGGAAGAAGAACGCCGCCTGATGTACGTCGGAGTAACCCGTGCCGAAGAAAAATTATACCTGACATCCGCCAAACGACGCCAGATGTGGGGTGAATATAAATACTACAACCCGTCACGCTTTATTGACGAAATTCCGCGCCAGCTTATGGATATGATTTCCTTTGAAGGCAGCACAAACACATCTTCTACATTCAGAAATGCCGTTTCAAAAGCTAAAACAGGGCATTCGGACTATTCTTATTCGGCAGCCCAATCTGACAGTTACGGCTATGTCAAACCGTCCACAGGCTTTGGCAAAGGTTTTGTCGCTCCGCAATACAGAAATAAACAGCAAACCCAGCAGCCGAACAGAACCCCTGCACGTACCATTCTTGTTAAATCTCAGGCAAATAAACAGCGCGATGAAGAAAAAGTTAAAGAATTCTTCAAAGACAATGCCATTAAACGTATGCTTGAAGAAAAACGCCGTCAGGAAAAAGAAGCTCAGGTCAAAGCTGAAGAAAGAGAAAAAGAACGCAATTCTGATAAACCGATTGAATATGTGTTCAATGTCGGAGAACGTGTTTTCCACGATAAACTCGGCGTGGGACACATTGAAGATGTATCTTATATAGGCGAAAGCGTAATGTACACCATAGATTTCGGCAAAATGGGCAGAAAAGCCATGGATGCAAATTATGCCAGACTCAAAAAATTTTAATTTTTGTAATAATTTATTTTAAAACATGACAAAAAAAATTATTTAGTTGTTTTACAGCGGATATGTACACAATTTTAAGGAGTAAATATGAATATTTCGCCTGTAAGTTTAAAAATTTTTAATACTCAAAACAACAATCAGCCAAAATATTGCAACAATTTTTCAAATCTAAAACCGCTGGCAAAAGACACCGTTTCATTCAGCGGAAAACCTGAAGTTTCGATTAAACTCAAAGATGCAATCCAACAAGAAGACTATGAAACCATATTAAACGAATTTGATTTTGAAGCCGAAAAAGACCCGACAACAGGCAAGCTTTATGTTGCGGAATATTCACAGCCCGATGAAGATAACACTTTTGAAGACTACGGTATTAATGAACAAAGACTTTTCAACTCCATAAAAAAATTTGACGGTGAAACAATAATGAAAAATTCCTCAGTAGTTAAACTTGGCAATCAAACTTTTGAATTTTTAAACATTGAAGGTTCAAAAGTAAAAGATCTCGGCACAGCCAAAATCGGAGTTCTTGCACTTAACCCTGAACAGGCTGCAACATTAAAATTTGATAAGGCAAAAATCGACGACCTGTATATTATGGAAAAAGATTCAACCTGCGAAAAACTGGGAGAACTCATCAACAAAGCGACAGGAGAACTTTATTATTTTCCGGGAACGGAAAATACGTATAAATTAGTTAACTGCGAAATTTAAGCGGGAATTTATTTAATCTTTTTTAACAAAACGGCAGAATTTGCTTCTATAGCAAGTTTCTGCCCGACTGCATCCATTTTCTCTTTTGTTTTGGCTTTAATAGACAAATCCTCATAAGGAATTTCCAAAATCTTGCACAGAACATCCTTCATTTTAGGGATATAAGGCATCATTTTAGGTTCTTGCGCAATTATATTACAGTCAATGTTATTTATAACATAACCTTTTGCCCTGATTTTTTTGTAAACCTCTTCCAGCAAAATTGTACTGTCCGCATCTTTGTATTTTTTATCCGTATCAGGAAAAAGTGTCCCGATATCCGCAAGCGCAAGAGCTCCAAGCATCCCGTCAATAATAGCATGAATCAATACATCCGCATCGGAATGTCCCAGTAATCCTTTTTCGTGCGTAATTTTGACCCCGCCGATTATCAAATCCCTTCCTGCCGTAAGCTGGTGTATGTCATAGCCTAATCCTATTCTGTACATAATCTCTCCTTAGTCGTCTGTTATTATATCACATTTTTTCTGCTGTAACATTTTTTTACTTTTACTTCTCAAAATAAATTCAAGGCCGTATAATTAAAAGTGTAAGAAGAACAATAATATTTATCAGATTTGGGAATCTACGGGGGAGATTTGATGCAAGGGTATACTTTTGAAATAATTACAGGTCCGATGAGCTGCGGAAAAACAGAAGAACTTTTAAGACGGGTCAGACGCTGTATTATTGCAAAGAAAAAGGTTAAAGTTATTTCGCCGGAAGTTGATACAAGAGCTCAAGGTGATTATATTGAATCCAGAAACGGATTGTGGCTTGATGCAATAAAGGTTAAACATGCTATCCAGATTATGAGTGTCGTGAAACCTGAAGATGAAGTCGTTGCAATCGACGAATTGCAATTTTTTGATTCAAACATCGTAAAAGTTATCACAAAACTGATGGAAGAAGGCAAAAAAGTTATCGGCAGCGGCCTTGAACTTGACTTCAAAGCAGAACCTTTCGGCTGCATGCCTGAATTAATGTGCATCGCAACAAAAGTAGATAAACTTCACGCAGTTTGCATGAAATGCGGCTGCGACCATGCTACAAGAACCCAGAGATTAATCGACGGCAAACCTGCCGACAAAAATTCTCCTTTGATTATGATTGGCGGGGATGAAACTTATGAAGCACGATGCATTCAGTGTTATGAACTCCCTGACATTCAGCACGAAAAACAAAAACGCGGGCTGAAACTTTTACAGTTTGAACGTATTCATTAAAAATTTACTAAGCACGCGGGTGTGTTTCGTTATAAACATCTTTTAAGTGCTGCGTGGATACGTGTGTATAAATTTGAGTGTTTGATATGCTTGCATGCCCCAAAAGCTCCTGCACCACACGTAAATCAGCACCGTTTTCTATAAGGTGCGTTGCAAAACTGTGCCTGAATACGTGAGGAGTCACTTTTTTCGGTAATGCTATCTTTTCCACAACTTCATTTATAACGTTTCTGATTGTCTTTGTCTGAAGTCTGTAACCAGTATTATTAATAAAAACAGGCGAGCTTTCCGTCGGCTCTTCTATCTTGTAACCCTTAGGTATCAATGCTCTTGCAGATTCTATATACCTTTCCAAATAAGTCTTTGCCCTGTTTGATACAAGGATAATCCGCTCCTTTGCACCTTTTCCGAATACACGAATTTCATTATTTTCCAGATTTAAATCGCCGAAATTCAACCCCGCAAGCTCCGATACACGCATTCCGGTTGCCCACAAAAGTTCAAGAATAGCCCTGTTCCTGAAACCCGAAGGCGTTTCTATCTTTATATTATTCAAAATTTCTTCCACCTCCTCCGGTGTGAGGAATTTTGGCAAAGTTCTAGGCCGTTTGGGGGAATTTAAATTCATAGCCGGATTGTTATCAACCCTCTTCTCCCTGTAAAGGTACTTATAAAAGGTTCTCAGGGATGCTATCTTCCTCGCAATTGTCGATTTTTTATAATGAAATTTTTGAATAAAATGCAAATATTCTCTGATTTTAGAAAAATTTACATCCTCGCATAAACCGTCATCAAGCCATACAAGAAAACTCAAAACATCCGAACAGTAAGCTTGTGCCGTATGTTTGGAAAAATTTTTCTCCACAATTATGTAAGTTTTAAAATCTTCCAGATTCTGTTTTGAATTGTTATTTAATCCCATATATAACCTTGTTGCTTTTTTATATTATATATTATACAATATAATCAAGATAATTAGTATAGTGAAAAATTGTAGGTGAAAAAATGAATTGTAAAAAGCTTATAGTGTCATCAATGATTTTGGCAAGTGTCCTCTGTTCTGCAACTAATGCATTCGCAAGTGAAATTCAGGCAAAAGTCGAAAAAAGCTATGTTGAAATTGACAAATTATTGGAATATAACGAATACGAACGCGCTGATAAAATGATTAGCGATGCCTTAAAACAAAGCCCTAACGATGTACAGTTAAAAGCACTGAGAACGGTTTCTTTAGCTAAGCAATATAAACTCGCACCGGCTCAAAAAGAATTAGATGCACTATTAAAAGACAATCCTAATAATCCGGATCTTCACTATGCTCAAGGTATAGTATATATGATGCGCCAAACATCTTCCGACGTTGAATATATCAAAAATACAAGAAACCTTTTAAATTCAGCTGTTAAAGAATTTGTACAAACAGTAAATCTTGATAGTAATCATTATCAAGCTTATAATGCTATGGGTGTTGCAACTTTAAAATTAGGCAACAAAAAAGATGCAAGAGAATTATTTAATCTGGCTCTTCAGGTAAATCCCGACTTTGCAAACGCATACGATAACCTCGGCGTTCTGGAAATGATGGAAGGAAACCTTGATGCTGCCGAAGCTCAATTCCAAAAAGCATTGAAACTTAATACGCATAACCCGACTTCCATGTACCACATGGCTCAAGTTGCAGCAAGACAAGGAGACTACTCCAAAGCTCTTACGTGGATTAACCACTCTATCCACATCAATCCGAATTCTTCACCTGCACTTAACCTGCAAGGTGAACTGTATCTCAGACAGGGCAACCAGCCTGCAGCTATCAACTCTTTCAAAAAAGCTGTAACAGTTAAACCGGAAAACTCAAAACCTTACGTTAATCTGGCTAACGTTTATGAAAAACGAGCTGATGCGGAATTTGCAATGGAACAGTTGAAAACCGTTCTGGCTATTAATCCTAGATTTACTCAAGGTATAATCCGTATCGCAGATTTGTCGCTTGAAACTAAAAAATATAATCAAGCTCTTGAATACTATTCAAAATTAATCGGCGATGAAGAATATAATGATGATGCTATTATCGGTCTGGCAAACACTTATTACGAAATGTCCAGAGATGAAGCCGATAGTAACTCTTTCACAACAAACAAGGATTTGTATCTTGCATACGATTACATCAATCAGGCTCTTGAAAGAACTCCTTATGATTTGAAACTCCACCTTGCAAAAATTAAAATTGCAACATTAACACACCAGATGGATTTATCTAAGGACAGCCTGAATTACATTATCCAAACAGCAAGCAATAACCTTATGGATACCGTGATTAAAGGTGAAGCATACCTTGCTCTCGGCAGAGAAAAAGATGCTGTTTATACATTTGAAAATGCAGTTAACTTCTCTGAATCACTGGATGATGATTTGTATCTTGCAGAAATCCTATTACAGCATAAACAATTCAGAACAGCTAGAGTTGCTCTGAAAAAAGCTCTGACAAGAGATCCTAACAATGTAATCGCTAAAAATACAATGAATTACATTGACCTTTGCGAAATTAAATCAAATGAATTCTTTGATGTTGCTCAAAGACAATACAAAGAAGAAAATTACGCATCTACTATTGAATACTGTAACAGAGCTATTGACTTCTTCCACAACGGACCGCATATTGCAAAATTAAAAGCAATGGCTTACGAACAAGAAAAGAACTATCAGGGTGCAGTAAAATATTATACTCAATATTTGTCTTACAGTCCTGATGCTCCTGATAAAGCTGAAGTTCAAAAGAAAATTGAAAAATACAAAACTAAAGTACAGTAATTATGAGTAAATTTGACATACGGAAAACATTTGAAATGTTCTTGATGGAACCCTTAAGTATATTAAAAGTGGGGTTATTCCAGATTGTACATCTCCAGTCAAATATTTTTAGTCAAAAACCGGCAGTAAACATTGATTTAACCGAAAAGAAAACTCAAATTACCGTTGTAAACAGCGAAAAAATGTACAACTTATTTCAGACTGTCCTGTATAAACAAAAATTAAAAGAACAACAGAAAAAAGCATTATCTACAAAATGAGTACGAAATTAAAATACATGCAGGCAAAATTTGTTGTAAGTGCTGAAAAGCTCTCGCAATGTCCGGATTTTCAACTTGAGGAATATCCGCTTCTTGGGCGTTCAAATGTAGGCAAGTCTTCATTTATCAACGGGCTTGCAAATAATAAAAAGCTGGCAAAGACCTCCAACACACCGGGGAAGACCAGATTAATCAATTTTTTCAATTTTTCAGACAAATTTACAATAGCAGATCTTCCGGGTTACGGGTACGCGAAAGTTTCCAAGGAAGCGCAGAACCGTTGGCAAAAATATTTAGAAGAATATCTTTTAAACAGAAAACAAATCAAATCACTGGTTCAGCTAATTGACGGACGGCACGAAATTCAAAAGAACGATTTTCAAATGCGAGAATGGGTTAATAACTATAATTTGCCGATAATCACGGTAGTCACAAAAATGGATTACGTGCCAAAATCAAAAACCCTGAATGTTATAAAATCGGTAGAAAAAGAATTCGGGGGGCTAGTTTTGCCTTTCAGCGCAACGGATAACCGATACAACGAAAAAATACTTGAATTTTTCACCGGATTGACCGGTGAATAGTCCGTTACAGAGCTGAAATACTAAAGAAAAATCATTTTCGGGACACGCTTCCGCTCTGCTCACGCTATCGTCCTCAAATAATTTTTCTTTCTGCTCTTATGATGCGAACATTTCGTTTTCCCTCCCCAAATCGGGAGAGGGATAAAGTCCGTCATCCTGAACTAGTTTCAGGATCTTAACTTCTTGCAAATCATACCTCACCCCTTCCCCCTGTCTTGTATTTGCTCCACGCTCACGGAGACTCGACAAAAAGCCTGCGG